>DASXJV010000398.1:0-2875 GCA_036497205.1 Bradyrhizobium sp. | reverse complement strand
ATTGCACAAGCCGAAGCGTTGCATCGGCAGGGCGGAATTTCCTCACAGCGCCGTGTTGGGCGTCTCGTCATCCCGCCGGATGTCGCCCACGGCGCAACCCTGGTATTCGAGACCGCTAAATAGGGTTGATCCCCTTGCCGCCGCCCGGCATGGTCGCGCCGGAAAAAGGATAGTGCCTTGAACGCGAACATCTCCGCTGCGCCGGTCGTTGCCGCCGGATCGGTCAAATTCGGCAATGATTTGCCGATTTCGATCATCGCCGGCCCGTGCCAGCTCGAGAGCCGCGCGCACGCGCTCGAAGTCGCCGGCGCGCTGAAGGAGATTGCGGCGCGGCTCAAGATCGGCCTCATCTACAAGACTTCGTTCGACAAGGCCAATCGTACCAGCGTATCCGCCGCGCGCGGCATCGGACTGAAGGCGGCGCTGCCGATCTTCGCCGAGATTCGCTCATCGCTCGGCATGCCCGTGCTCACCGATGTTCACGAGGCCTCGCAATGCGCCGAGGTGGCGCAAGCCATCGATGTCCTGCAGATCCCGGCGTTCCTGTGCCGGCAGACCGATCTGCTTTTGGCGGCGGCCGCGACCGGCAAGGTCGTCAACGTCAAGAAGGGCCAGTTCCTCGCTCCGTGGGACATGGCGAATGTCGTCGCCAAGATCACCGGGGCCGGCAACCGCAATGTGCTGGTCACTGAGCGCGGCGCTTCGTTCGGTTACAACACGCTGGTGTCGGACATGCGCGCGCTGCCGATCCTGGCGCGCACCACCGGCGCGCCTGTCATCTTCGACGCCACCCATTCAGTTCAGCAGCCCGGCGGCAAGGGCACCTCATCGGGCGGCGAGCGCGAATTCGTGCCCGTGCTGGCGCGCGCCGCCGTCGCGGTCGGCGTCGCCGGCGTATTCATCGAAACCCATCCCGATCCCGACAATGCACCGTCGGACGGTCCCAACATGGTACCGCTGCGCGAGTTCGAAAATCTGGTGCGGACGCTGACGGCGTTCGACGCGCTCGCCAAGAACCTCGAAAAGAATGTAGCGCGTTGATGCCGCAAACAGGTTTGCGGCCGCATGAGCAGCGCATGCCGCCAGCCCTGAACATCATTGCGCTTGCGACCTTTGCCGCGAGTCTGTCGGCGCGGGCGCTCGATCCGGTGCTGCCGCACGTCGCCGATGAATTCGGCGTCAGCATCGCCACCGCGGCGAGTTTCTCAGCTGTGTTCGCCTTCACCTTCGCGATCGTGCAACCGGTGCTGGGCGCGGCGGCGGATCTGTTCGGCAAGGCGCGACTGATGACCGTATGCCTGGTGCTGCTGGGTTTCGCGAGTATCCTTGGCGCGTTGTCGACGTCGTTCCCGCTCTTGTTCGCGACGCGGATTCTCGCCGGCATCGGTTCCGGCGGCGTGTTTCCGATTGCGCTGGGCTTAACCAGCGATCTGGTTGCTCCGGAAAAGCGGCAAGTCGCGATCGGGCGAACGCTGGCCGGCGCCATGACCGGCAATCTCCTGGGCGCGTCCGCGTCGGGCATCATCGGCGATTTCCTGGGCTGGCGCGGCGTGCTCGCGGTACTCGGCCTTTTGGTGATCGTGGCATCGGTCGCCGTGACAGCAGGCTTTCGCGGCGCGGCGCTGACGCGCACCCCGGTCAAGATGGACCTCGGCATGCTCAGGCATGGTTATCGCACCATCTTTGCCAATCCGAACGCGATCGTCTGCTATGGCGCGGTATTCATCGAAGGCTGCTGCGTGCTCGGACTGTTTCCGTATCTCGCGGCGTTCCTGTTCGAACTCGGCGAAACCAGCCTTGCGATTGCCGGCATCGTGATCGCCGGCTTTGCGGTGGGCGGCCTGTTCTACACCATGAGCGTCTCGCGATTCCTGCCGCGGCTCGGCGTCAACGGCATGATGATCGCAGGCGCAGCGCTGGTTGGCCTGCAACTCGCCATCGTGGCGTTCGGCCCTGGCTGGAAAATCCAGGCGGTCAGCCTGCTATTCATGGGCTGGGGCTTTTACATGATCCACGGATGTTTGCAGGTGTTTGCCAGCGAACTATCGATGGAAGCCCGCGCCACCGCGCTGTCACTGCATTCGTTCTTCTTTTTCATGGGCCAGACCGTGGGACCCATCGCATACGGGTTTGGTATCCAGAGTGTCGGCAAGGTGCCGACCTTGCTGACGAGCGCGATTATTATCACCGCACTGGGCTTCGCTTGCGCGCGGCTGCTACGCCAGACGAGGCCGGCGGATGCGGACGCGCGGCCGGACGTTCAGCCTTAACCACGGCCGCGATAGGGCGCGACGCCCTGATCGGGTATCCACATTCCCTTCGGCAATTTGCCGGTCTGCCAGAACACGTCGATCGGAATGCCGCCGCGCGGATACCAATAGCCGCCGATGCGCAGCCATTTCGGCTTGATCTCGGCGCCGAGTCGTTTTCCAATCGCCACCGTGCAATCCTCGTGGAACGCGCCATGATTGCGGAAGCTCGCGACATAGAGCTTCAGGGACTTTGACTCCAGTAGCCACTGGCCCGGCACATAGTCGATCACGAGATGGGCGAAGTCCGGCTGGCCGGTGACCGGGCAGAGCGAAGTAAATTCCGGTGCGGTGAAGCGCACCAGGTAATTCGTATCGCTCTGCGGATTGGGCACGCGGTCGAGCTTTGCTTCCTCAGGCGTGCGCGGCCATTCCACGGCGCGGCCGAGTTGCAGGTCTTTCGATTTCGACGATTTGTTAGGCGTTTTTGACATCGAGGCGTCTCCGTTGCCGGGTTATTAGACAATTCGCCCGGCGACGTCACGGGTATCGCGGCCTTTTCCGGCCCCATGCCTTGCTGTAGAAGCAGCGCCAACCGTTCAAATCAGGCTTTTCCAAAGAGGCTC
>DASXJV010000397.1:0-10282 GCA_036497205.1 Bradyrhizobium sp. | reverse complement strand
TCGGCGATGATGATGCCCTGGTCGCGGCTGATTTTCTCGCCGAGCGTGTAAACGGCGCGGGTCATGCTTTCCAGTTGGTGCGCCACCTCGTCGCGGAGAATCTCGCGCATGCGCGCGATCGTGATGTTCTCGTCGTGGCCGGTTTCGGCCTTGGTCGCCGGGCTGAAGATCGGCGGCTCGAGTTTTGCGCTTTCGAGCAGGCCCGAGGCGAGCTTCTCGCCGGCAAGCGTGCCCTCGGCGGCATATTCCTTCCACGCCGATCCCGACAGATAGCCGCGGATCACGCATTCGATCGGGAACACCGTCGTTCGCCGGCACAGCATCGCGCGCCCCATTATGTCGGCCCGGTGGTGTTTCAGCGCCGGCACCTCGGCGATGATGGTATCGGCATCGGCGCTGATCATGTGGTGCGGCACCACGCCTTCGAGCTCGTTGAACCACCGGGCGCTGATCTGGGTCAGCACCGCACCCTTCATCGGGATGGTTTCGGCCATCACCACGTCGAAAGCGCTGATGCGGTCGGTGGTCAGCAGCAAGACGCGGTCGTCGCCGACGGCGTAGATATCGCGAACCTTGCCGCGCCCGATCCGGGGAAGGGGCAGGTCGCTGGCGAGCATGGTGTTCATCGGGCAAGACTTTCAAAACGGCTCAACCCGCGCAACGCGCGGGCAGCAATACATCCAAAGGGGGATAGCTCACTCCGGCAGCGGAATGAACTCGTGTTCGTTCGGAACATGGGCAAAACGGCCGCTCTTCCAGTCCGCCTTGGCCTGCTCGATCCGCTCCTTGCTGGAGGAGACGAAATTCCACCAGATATGGCGCGGACCTTCCAACGCATCGCCGCCGAGGAACATCATGCGCACCGCCGTGATCGCCCTGACGGTGATGCGGTCGCCGGGACGGAAAATCAACAGCCGCGGTCCCTCGTAGCGATCGCCGGAAATTTCGACCTCGCCGTCGACCACGTAGATGGCGCGCTCTTCGTGGTCGGGGTCGAGCGGCACGCTGGTTCCCGCTTGCGCCGAGACCTCGGTGTAAAACCACGGCGACACCATCGTAACAGGCGATTTCACGCCGAACGAGCTGCCGGCGATGATCCGCGCGGTAAAGCCGCCGTCCGCGACAACGGGCAGATCGGCGGCGGCGTAGTGCTGAAACGACGGTGCAACTTCTTCCGATCCGGCCGGCAACGCGATCCAGCTCTGCAGGCCCAGCATGTTCTGGCCGCTCTTTCGCTGTACGTCCGGCGTCCGCTCGGAATGGGCGATGCCGCGGCCTGCGGTCATCAGGTTCATCGCGCCGGGCTGGATCTCCTGGATGTTGCCCTCGCTGTCGCGATGCATGATGCTGCCATCAAACAGATAGGTGACGGTGGCGAGCCCGATATGCGGATGCGGGCGCACGTCCATGCCCTTGCCGGACACGAACTGCACCGGCCCGAAATGATCAAAGAAAATGAAGGGGCCGACCATCTGGCGCTTGCCGTGAGGCAGCGCCCGGCGCACTTCGAATCCGTCGCCGAGGTCGCGGGTACGCGGCACGATGACCAGTTCCAGCGCGTCGCAAGATCTGGGATCGCCGAGCACGGGATCGTTGGAGGGAAGCCAGCTCATAAGGTCTCCGTGATTTTTGTGGCGATCATAGCAGCAATTATCCGGTGCCGTCCAAGCACGCAAACGTCACAATGTGTCGTCCTGGCGAACGCCTGTTCTTCTCCCCCCTTTCCCTTCCCACAAGGGGAAAGAGGGGAAAACAGTGTCCGCGCGAAGCGCGGGTGGGATCGCTTGCGCTCCTCGCAATGGCGGCGGTAAGCACCATTATACTTTTTAAAAATGAGAGGAAGGAAACCGATGATCGCTCCCCTCAAGCCGGGCATCAACCTTGCCCAACCGAATGGCCCCGTGATCGAGACGGAGCGCTTGAAGCTGCGGCAATGGTACGGCGCTGACGTCGCGCCGAATACCGCGATGCTCGCCGATCCCGGTACCGCGCGATTCATCACTGTCGACGGAAAACCCATTACCAGCGACCTTGCCGGATGGCGTAATGCGGCGGTCATGGCCGGGCATTGGGCGCTGCACGGCGCCGGCATGTTCGTAGTCGAGGAAAAACAGACCGGAAAATTCGCCGGTCGCGTCGGGCCGTGGTTTCCAGCGGGTTGGCCGGGCTTTGAGGTCGGCTGGGGCATTGCCAGCGAATTTCGCGGCAAGGGCTACGCTGTGGAGGCGGCGCGTGCGTCGATCGACTGGGCCTTCACGACCTTCGAGCTCGACCAGATCCTGCACTGCATCGACCGCGAAAATGTCCCGTCACAAGGGGTGGCACGACGGCTCGGCGCCGAAAAGCAATGCGAGATCGACCTGTTTGGCCACGTCGCGGACGTGTGGGTGACATCGCGAGATAAGTGGCGGAGCCGGCCCGCTGCAGCAAATTGAAGCGCACCATCGATTGCACTAAATTCACCCATGCCTTAGCTCTCGGGAAAATCGTGATCTGATGCTGCCGCAAATCAACCTGGCGCTGGGCGCGGGCACAACAACGCTGTTGCTGTTGCTCGCGGCGCTGTTGTTCCGGGATTTCAGAACCGTCGCCGCCGGCCGGCTGGCGATCGGCTTTGCGCTGGGTTCGGCCGCCCATGCGTTGACCGTGACATCAGGATTTGCCTCGCCGGTGGCACCATGGCATGCGGCGCTGATTGCGCTTTCCACCGGCAACGTTGTGGTGTTCTGGCTGTTCGCGAGAGCGCTGTTCGACGATACCTTTCAAGTGCGTCGCTGGCATGCCGCGCCATGGGCTACGGTGGTGGCCCTAAGTCTCGTCAATTGCATGGTGTTGGTGCCTGCACAAACTTTGGATCCGCGAATTTTTGCCATCGTCATCAGTGTGATTTCATTGAGTTTCGTGGCGCTGGCAGTCGGCCAAACCATTGCGTCCTGGTCCACGGACCTCGTCGAGGAGCGCCGGCGGCTGCGGGTGTTTGTCGTGGTGGTGACGGCCATCTATGCGGGGTTCAACGCCGTGGTGCAGCTTTTTCTGCCCGCGGGATCCCCGGGTGTGGTGACGAGCGCGAATGCCGCCGTCCTCGCCGCCTTTGTGATCGCGATTGCATATTCGCTGATGCGCATCAAGGGAGAGACGGTATTTGCGATTGCCGAGCGACCAGCCACGGCAGCCGTCCGATCTGACGGCTCTAACGCTTCGGATCGAAAGCTGCTTGATGCCTTGATGCGGCTGATGTCCAACGAACGCATCTATCGCCATGAGGGCGTCACCATCGGGATGCTGGCCGCTAAGCTTGCGGTGCCCGAATATAAATTGCGGCGCCTGATCAACCAGCAGCTCGGCTATCGCAATTTCAACGTCTTCCTCAACAATCACCGGATCGAGGAGGCGAAGGCCGCGCTCGCGGACCCGTCGCAGGCCGAGGTGCCCGTGATTACCATTGCGATGGACGCCGGCTTCCAGTCGCTCGGCCCATTCAACCGCGCCTTCAAGGCGACCACCGGCGTCACGCCGACTGAATATCGCCGGCTCAGAGGTTCGTGCGTAATATTGCCAGCTCGTTGAAATAAATAGGACATTTCGAAATCGGCAAGGCGATTTGAGTTTTCCGCCAGCGCGATTTCCGAATCCGGCGAGCCCTTGCGCCGTCGTTGAGGTGACCTCCGGACGCCATGATGGCGAGAGACTGCCGGAGAACACCGTGACCCCCAAAAATCGAATCATCATCCTTGTGACCACCTTCGTGGGCGGCGCCCTGGCGCTGACCGCGGTCCGTGCCCACGACGCACCGCGTGTCGCGACCGGCTTTGTCGCCCATATCCTTTGTTCGGACACGTTTGTGTCCGGACTTGATCCGGACCGGGTCTTCTCGGAGACGACGGCGGCGATGCCCGGGGCCGGTCCGATCACCTGGGCGATGGACTACAAGATCGATCGCGCCCGGAAAGAGGTGACCGTGACGCTCTTTGGCGGCGCACAAAGCCACGCCGTCTTCCGCGAAGGTCTGGGCTGCTACCTCTCTCATGCTGACGCCTCCGTTGATGCTTCGCTGCCGCCGGCTGAAAGCCATCGGCAACATGCGTTGCTGCCGGAGATCGGCGGGCCTTCGCCGGTCGAACCTGCGAATCCGGACCTCAAGCGCGCCATCGATCGCGCCTTCGCCGAGCCCGAGCAGCCGCCGTTCCGCCACACCAAGGCGGTCGTCGTCCTCAGGGACGGCCATGTCGTCGCGGAGCGCTACGCGCCGGGCTATGGCATCGATACGCCAATCCTTGGCTACTCCGCGACCAAATCGGTGATCTCGGCATTGACGGGTATTCTGGTTCGGCAGGCCAAACTCAGGGTTGATGAACCGGCGCCTGTGGTGGCCTGGCAAAATCCCGGCGATCCCCGGCATGCCATCACGGTCGACCATCTCTTGCGCCACACCAGCGGATTGGCGATGGGCAGTTCGCTCAATGCCTCGCTCCTAAGCGCCATAGCGCCCGTCAACCAGATGAAATATATCGCGGGCAATATGGCGGCGTTCGCCGAAGGCGCCGATCTCGAGAGCCGGCCCGGCCGCGCCTGGAATTATCACGACGGCAACACCATCATTCTCTCGCACCTGATCCGCGACGCGGCCGGCGGTCACGCCGCCGACGTGCTGCGGTTTGCGTGGGCGGAGCTGTTCGGTCCGCTCGGCATGCGCAACGTTACGCTGGAGTTCGATGCGGCCGGCACGCCCGAGGGCTCGAGCCAGATGCTGGCCTCGGCGCGCGACTGGGCGCGGTTCGGCACCCTCTATGTTGACGACGGTACTATCGGCGGCAAGCGCATCCTTCCTGAAGGATGGGTGAATTACTCCGCGCGACCTACCGAGAGCGGATGGGTGGGGTACGGCGCCGGGTTCTGGACCAACCGCGGCGACAGCTATGGGGCAAAATACCGCACCAGCCGCGGCTGGCCGGCCGAATCGTTCTACGCGAGCGGCACGTTCGGACAATATGTCATCATCATCCCGTCCGAGCGGCTCGTCATAGCGCGCTTCGGTACTTCGGCAAATCGATACGACATCGAGGGCGTTTCACAACTTGTCGCCGACGTGATTGCCGCCACCAGCGGTAAGGGGCATGTCACCGCCGAAAATTAAACCGCGCCCTGCTGGCGTCCGAGCTGCGTCGCCGTCACGATGCGATCGAATCTTTCCAATGAGAGGATCGCGTCGGCGAGCTGATCGGCACGGCCATTCAGTACCGGCCGGGCGAGCGTCAGGAATTTCTGCGCCATCGCCTGCGCGTCCGGGAACGACCCAGGCTCGCCGGATGGGTCGGCATGGAGCCGCTCGTGCACGCCGTCGTCAGTGGTGATGCTGACGCGCGCGCCGAAGGGGTGGCTGCGTCCGATTTCGAGGCGATCGTCCTGCACCACGTCGAATTTGTCCGCTAGCGCGTCGACAGCGGCGTCGCCAAGCCGTCCGTAATCGTCCCAGCCGAAGCGGCCCTGATCGAGCGCCACGGCGCCGGTGAAGAACATCGAGAACTGCCCGCCGACGATAGAGGTCGGACGTCGCTTGGTGGCGGCGTCGCCGGTCAGCGTGATGCCGTTGCGATGCAGGCCGATCTCGACGCGCTTGATCTGCTCCGGCGTCAGATTGTGCTCCCGGCGCATCGCGATCAGCGCATCGAGCGCGGCGTGGGTATAGCGGCAGCTCGGATAGGGTTTTACGCCGATCTTCATGGTCTCATAGATATCGCCGAGCCCGGCGACCACCTTGTCGGGGTGCGCGTTATCGCTGTAGCCGACCAGGAGGCCGTGCTTGCCCTCGACCGATTCGGTCGCGCCGACGAAATCGTTGCGCGCCAATGTGGCCGCGATCACGCCATTCATCGCGGCGGTGCCGACCTGGTAGCGCTTGTTCCAGGCGCCGTTGACCAAAAATTGCAGCGAGCCCGCGGCCTGGCTGCCGGAGACGCCGAACGCCGCGACGATCTGTTGTTTCGACAGCCCGAACAGTTTCGCCGCCGCAGCCGCGGCGCCATAGGTTCCCGCCGTCGCGGTGGGATGAAAGCCGCGCGCATAATGCGAGGTGGGATCGAGTGCGTTACCGAGCCGGCAGCACACTTCATAGCCCGCAACGACGGCGGTGAGCACGTCGCGCCCGGAGGCGCCGACCAGCTCGCCGACCGCGAACGCGGCCGGAACCACCGGCGCACTCGGGTGCAGCGATGAATCCGCATGCGTATCGTCGAAATCCAGCGAATGGCCGAGCGCGCCGTTGAGCAATGCGGCAACCGCAGGCGTCCAGGTCTTGCTGTCGCCGAACACGGTGGATTCGCCGCTGCCGTCGAGCGCGAGGGCTTCAAGCATCTTGAGCAGCGAAGGCGTGGATTCCGCGTCGCGCCGCGCCCGAATGGCGCTGCCGAGAAAATCCAAGGTCAGAACCTTCGCGCGCTCCAGCACCTGGCGCGGAATATCCTCGAATTTCAGATTTGCAATATAGGCGGCGAGCGTTGCGGTTTCATCGGCCATCGTGTTCCTCGCTGTTATTACACAGGGTAGGCGGGCTGATTCCGGGTTTCAAGCCGCCCGCGGGGCGGCGGGCAGCAGCCATGCCCAATGTCGTCTATAAAGTGGCTTCGTCTGTAACATTCCGGAACGGGGCGCATGGTCGCTTTCCTCAAACGTCTGTCCGCAGCGATGCGATCCCGGAAGGCGCAACTGGCGCTGGCAGTCAGGGTCACCGTCGCGGCTTTCGGCGCGCTGGCGATCGCGTTGGCGTTAAATCTGATGCTGCCGCTATGGGCCGTGCTGACGTCGCTCATTGTAACCCAGATGAGCGTCGGCCAGTCGCTCAAGGCGACCCGCGACTATATGTTCGGGACGGTGGGTGGCGCGATATATGGCGGCGCCCTCGCTGTGCTGATTCCTCATTCCGGGGAGGCCGGACTGCTTGCGTTGCTGGTGCTGGCGGTCGCGCCGCTGGCTTTCATTGCAGCCATCAACCCCAGCCTGAACGCAGCCACGGTCACCGCTGTCATCGTGCTGCTGATCCCGACGTTCCGCCACGCCAATCCCCTCGATTCCGCGATCGATCGCGTTCTCGAGGTCATGGTCGGCGCGTTCACCGGGCTTTCGGTGTCTTTCTTCGTGCTGCCGTCGCGGGCGCACGGTCAGATCCGCGTCAGCGCCGCGCGGGCACTCGAATTGATCGCAGCGACGCTCTCCGAATTGCTGGCGGCCCCGACGCGCGGGCTCGACAACGACGCCTTGCATCGGATTCAGGATGGCATCGGCACGGCGCTGGTCGAGTTGAATGCGACCGGCGCGGAAGCGCAGCGCGAGCGCGCGGCGCATCTGTCTTCGGGTCCCGACACCGGTCCTTTGCTGCGCACCATCCTGCGCCTGCGCCACGACCTCGTGATGGTCGGGCGGGCGAGTGTGGTGCCGCTGCCGTCCGATCTGCAGGCGCGGCTCGCAGCGCCGTTGGCCAAAGTCAGCGACGCGATCGTCACCTATCTGCGTTCTGTTGCCGCGGTATTGCGGGCCGGTGCCGGTTCTCCATCGGCCTCGCCGATCGATGCGGCGCTGCAGGGCTATGCCGCGGAAGTGGCGGCGATGCGCAGCGAAGGCCTGACGCGCGGCCTGCCCGGCGATGTGGCGGAGCGGTTTTTCGCGCTGGGATTTGCGCTGGAGCAAATGCGGCAGAATCTCAAGGACCTGGAGCGCTGCGTCGCGGAGTGGTCCGAAACGCCGCCGGTGGCGGTATCCCGCGCGGAGGTCTAACCGGAGGAAAGCACGGGCCGCGCGCCAGCATTTTCTCGGCCGCACGCCGCGCATCGAGCGCGGCATTGCCGATCACGATGCTGTAGCCATCGATAAACTGCGTGCCGGCCAGCAGTGCGCTGCTGTCAATGTCAGGATGCACCCAATGGACTTTTATCGCGAGCCTTCGCGGATGCGGCGAATTCCAGATGCCTCGCAAGCAACCGGAAACGCAAGATCAGAAGAATGGCATAAACCGCGGTCCCGCAGGACAGCCCGATCCAGACGCCGACTGCCCCGAATTTGGTCCAGAAGGCAAGCCCGTATGCGGCGGTGAAACCGATGAGCCAGTAACTGATCGCTGCGCACAGCAATGGCACTTGCGTGTCATTCATTCCACGAAGCGCGCCGGCCGCGACCGTCTGGATGCCGTCGGCGACAAAGAAGGTTGCACCGACCATCAAAAGCGTCGCGGTGAGTTCGACGACGACGCCGCCACTTTCTACAGCGTCGCCGAAGAAGAATCGCGCGATCGCAAATCGTCCGAGGATCACGGCCAGCGTCAAGGTGGATACCAAGACAATCCCGAGCAGCGTTGCGACGAGGCCCGCACGTTTGACCGCCGCTGCGTCGTTGCGGCCGACGGCATGCCCGACCCGCACCGTGGCTGCCATACCGATGCCGAACGGCACCATGAACAGGATGGCGGTTACCTGCAGAGCGATCTGATGCGCTGCCAGCGCCGTCGTGCTGATCAGGCCCATCAGAAGCGCCGCAGCGGCGAACAGACCATACTCCAGCAGGAATGCGACGGAGATCGGAGCGCCGATGACGATCAGTTGCCGCATCAGCATCCAGTCGATGCGCCAGATGTTTCCGAGTACCTGATATTTCCTGAACGGCCGGCGGCTATGCGTAAACCAGAGGCCCGCCAGAAACATGCCGAAATTGATTGTCGTGGTGGCGAGACCGGCGCCGAATAGCTCCAGCCGCGGGAATCCTGATACGCCATGGATCAAGAGGTAGACCAGCACGGCATTGGCCGGGATGGCGGCAAGCGTGATCCACAGTCCGGGCTCCGGCCGGTTGACCGCGCTCATGAAGCCGCGGATCGCTAGGAACCACAGCGCCGGCGTGATGCCCCACGCGAGCCCCTTTAGATATTGTTGCGCAAGATGCGCGACCGCGGGAGCCTGACCGAGCATCAACAGGATTTGCTCCCCGTAGAGCGGAAGCATCATCATCGGCAAGGAAATCAGCAGCGCAGTCCATAGCCCGACACGAAGCGCGCGCCGCATCAGGCGTGGATTGCGGGCGCCGTAAGCCTGCGCGGCAAGTGGTGCCACCGCGGACACCAGCCCCATTCCGAAGGTGAACGTGATAAAGAACAGCGTATGCGCCAGCGCCGCCGCGGCGACGGCTTCGTCCCCGAGGCGTCCGATCAGCGCAAGGTCGGTGGTCATCATCGCGATCTGCCCGAGCTGCGTCAGCGCGATGGGCACCGCCAGCTTGAGCGTTTCGGTCAGTTCAAGGGCAAGGTGCTTGCCCGGCGCCACGGCCTCGATCGGTCCGCGCTCGATCTTGTCAAGGGAAGTCATGAGGCGACACTAGCATTGCCGCGCGACGAAAGGGTGGCCGTGCGCTTCTGCAGCGTTGCCTTGCGTTGCATCATCGCAAGTCTCGCCCACGGTGCCCACAATTTCGAGTGGGAAGCGCTAGGCAGGACAGCTGCGCGGACTTTCGAAGAAGATTTTACGCAACAGAGCGAGCGCAACGAGCCGCGCTCATAGACGGCGACTCCCTTCTTGCACGCGCCTTTAAGAAGGCGACGTCGATACCGAGCAGGCTGACATTCTGCTGGTCAAGCGCGTGCCTCACACATCCACGTTGGCGCTGAGCGAATTGTCCTGGATGAATTCGCGGCGCGGCTCGACCACATCGCCCATCAGCTTGGTGAAGATGTCGTCGGCCTCGTCAACTTCCTTGATCCTCACCTGCAGCAGCGAACGCTCGTTGGTGTCGAGGGTGGTTTCCCAGAGCTGGCTCGGGTTCATCTCGCCGAGGCCTTTGTAGCGCTGCAGCGCCACGCCCTTGCGCCCGGCGTCGGTCACCGCCTCGAACAGGCTGACCGGGCCGTGGATCACGGTTTCGGTGTCTTTCCTGCGCAAGAGACCCGGCTTCGGATAGGCTTCCTGGAGCTTTGCGGCGTAATCGTCGAGCTTGCGCGCATCCGCCGAGCCGAGCAGCGCATCGTCGATGATGGCGACATCCTTGACGCCGCGCACCGTGCGTTCGAAGAAAAAGCCCTGGCCCTCGGTGAAGCGTCCGCTCCAGCCGCGCTCGACCTCGTCGGCCAGTGCATCGAGCCGTCGCGCGATGTAGTCCGCAGCGGCATTCGCGGTGGCGATATCGCCGGTGATCCTGGGGCTGAGCACGCCGGCGATCGCAGCCTGCTCGATCACCTTGCGGTTATAGCGGCTGTGCAGATTGTGCAGCGTGCCGCGGATCACGCGGCCGTCTTCCACCAGCGCCAGCA
>DASXJV010000396.1:0-14241 GCA_036497205.1 Bradyrhizobium sp. | reverse complement strand
AGCCCGCGCCGACGGCGCCGCGCCCCGTGGCATCCGGCTCCGGACCTGCATTTTGCGTGCGCAGCTGCGACGGCAAATATTTCCCGCTGGCGCGCGGCAACTCGACACCGGTTCAGATGTGTCAGGCGTTTTGTCCCGCGAGCCCGACCAAGGTCTTCTTCGGCAGCACCATCGATGGCGCATCCTCCAGCACTGGCGAGCGCTATGCCGACAGTGAAAACGCCTACGGCTATCGCAAGGCGCTGCACGTGGACTGCACCTGCAATGGCCGCGACCCCGCAGGGTTAGCCCCGGTCGACCTGACGCTCGACACCTCGCTGCGTCCCGGCGACGTGGTCGCCGCCACCGACGGGCTGGTGGCGTATTCTGGCGTTCGGGTCGGCCCCAGCCAGACCGCTGAATTCACCCCGGTTGCTTCCTATCCGGGCCTGACCGCTGAAGTGCGCGCGCGGCTCGGCGAGATGAAGGTGGCGCCTGTAGGCGCGGAAATGGTCGCAAATGAAACGCTTTTGCCCGAAGCGAGCCGCGATGTCGCGCTGCCCGCGACCTCGGTGCCGGAAACCGTCTGGACCGGGGCGAAGCGGGCGGAAGTGGAATAAGCAAAGTGGAGACCCTAACAGTGACGAGCGCGACTTCGCGCGTCTCGAACCATGAGGCCACAGCTGGAGCCTGCAGCCATCCTTCGAGACGCCGCGCAAGAGCGCGGCTCCTCAGGATGAGGCCGCCATCACCGCCCGACGATGACGCCGATCACGTTCGGCGCCGACAGATATTTTTCCTCGATTTGAGCGCGCGCCGCCGCCCGGTTTTCCGGCGTCAGCAGGCCGCGCTTTTCGGCGAGGATCATCCAGCAATAGCCCCACCAGTCCGTGAGCATGCCGTTTTCGTCGACGAGGTCGTATCCCTGCTCGGCGGCGAAGATGCGCGCGTGCGCCTCGTCGAGCGAATCGAGCCAGGCGTGATCGTTGTCGGAAAGCAGCTCGTCGCTGAAATCGTCCGTCGTGTAGCCCCATACCGACATGCAGACGGCGTTGAATTCGCGGTCGATCGCATCGTCATCGACCGGATGGCGGCGAGACGCCAAATGCAGCCGTGACAGCGAGCGCGCGAAGTCGGCAATGCGGGTGAGCGCGAATTGATCGAAGGCGATGGTGGACATGTAGTCCTCGAAATCTCGGATAGACCCTAGATGTTGTGTCGGCACGTGCCGAATCACTATGATATATCAGAGACTTGCTAAGGTGTTCTTAATTTGTTCTATTCAAGATGCTTAGCATGACCCATGCCCCCTGGCGGGGTGCCACAGCCAGACGAATGAAACCCCGAGGGATCGAGGCAATGGACAGGACACAAGCCGCTAAGATTCAGAAGCACGCGCTGGATGCTGCCCGTGCAATCAATCGAGCGAGCCGCCTTATATTCGCCCTCGATAAAGAAGATCAGGCAATCCTCCACGCGCCGCTCGGAAACATCATCCTTGCGCTGCACTTCGAGTTCTTGCATGCGATTTATATTCGCTATCCGGACTTGCGGCCGCCAGATCCCAATCGAGACGTGATCGACACGGCAAGGCGGTGGGAAGAAATTGTTCTTCCGGAATCCGTCTCCGAGACTGATCTCGATTCGGCGATCTTTTCGGTCCTGAAGTTGCAATGGCAGAAGACCGCGGCGATTATCAGCAGAGCCTGGAATCGGTGCGAAACACTTGGGCTCCCGGTCGACATTGAACTGCTGGCCGTGCGCCTCCACGCCTTGGCCGAAGCGGGTCGTCTCGAAAGTCAGGGCGATCTCCGCAAATGGCGCTATAGTGAAGTGCGGCTAAACGCTGAAGGGAAGCCGTAGCCCGGACGGAGCGCTAGCGTAATCCGGGGCGGTCGGGCACGCAGATTTTAGCGGCGGTGGTTTTGCCCCGGAGATGGTTTCGGATCGGCAGTTCGCCGGTGGGGGCCGGCAGCCCCCAGGAAGGCGCGCCTCGGGTCGGCTGCACCCTTCGTCTTTGATCACAGCGCCGACAGCAGCTTGTCGCCGCAATAATTGGCATAGAATTTTCCGCCGCATTGCCGGCGAATGGCCGCGCAACGTGCCGCGGGGGAGATGGATTTCGCGACGGTGAATAAGCAGTTCAGGCCATCGGCACTTCGGCCTGCCTTGCCGCCTGCCGCAAATGCCGCGCTGGTGGCGCTGATGCAGAATATCAGTAGCGCCGCGGCGACAATCTCGATTGTCAATCTCATGGCCCGGTCCTTCCCCCTGTTATCGCGACATCGTGTTTTGCAAATTTCATTATATCACCGAAATGGGCAATATCACCGAAATGGCCGCGTGCAGGTGCGGCAATCGGCCCAGTCCTTGCGTAAAAACCATGCATGCATTGCACAAACGAGGCCCCCCGCGGGTTTCGATCCCGGCGCAAGGCGCGTATCATTTCGTCGACGCTCAGCTCTCCAGGATTTAAAGGTTTGCCAGATCAATCGTTCCAGGGAAATTTTCCCGCGCTCGGCCAGCCCGTCGACGAACTGGCGCTGGCCGAAATCAAAAGTGCTATCCTCACCAAGCTGCGGCTTGCGATCGGCAAGGAGGCCGGCATTGCCACCAGGCACGACTGGTACAAGGCCGCGGCGCTGGCGCTGCGCGACCGTATCGTGCACCGCTGGCTCACAGCCGAAAAGCAAAGCTACGACGCAGGCGCCAAGCGGATCTATTACCTCAGCCTGGAATTCCTGATCGGCCGGCTGTTCACCGATGCGCTGAATAATATGGGGCTGTTGCCGGTATTCGAGGCAGCGCTCGGCGATCTCGGCGTCGGCCTCTCCGAGTTACGTAAATGTGAGCCGGATGCCGCGCTCGGCAATGGCGGTCTGGGACGGCTTGCGGCATGCTTTATGGAGAGCATGGCGACGCTAGCCATTCCCGCGATCGGCTACGGCATCCGTTACGATTTCGGCCTGTTCCGCCAGATCATCGCGCAGGGCTGGCAGCAGGAATATCCGGACGAATGGCTGGGCTTCGGCAACCCCTGGGAATTTCAGCGGCCGGAAGTGGTCTATCACGTGCATTTCGGCGGCAGCGTCGAACACGTCGAAGCGAAGGGACGCAATCGCGCGATCTGGCATCCGGCGGAAACCGTGCAAGCCGTCGCCTATGACACTCCGATCGTGGGCTGGCGCGGCCAGCACGTCAATGCGCTGCGGCTGTGGTCGGCGCGCTCGCCCGACCCGCTCAAGCTCGACGTGTTCAACACCGGTGACTACCTCGGCGCCAGCGCCGAGGAGGCGCGCGCGGAATCGATCTGCAAATTCCTCTATCCGAATGACGAGAGCCCGGCGGGCCGCGAACTGCGGCTGCGTCAGGAATACTTCTTCGTCTCGGCCTCGCTGCAGGATCTGGTCAAACGCCATCTGGTGTCCGACGGGCAGTTGCGGGGTCTTGCGTCGAAGGCCGCGGTGCAGCTCAACGACACCCATCCCAGTCTCGCCGTCACCGAGCTGATGCGCATTCTGATCGATCTCCACAATTTCCGCTGGGACCAAGCGTGGAAGATCACCGTGGCGACGCTGTCCTACACCAACCACACGCTGCTGCCGGAAGCGCTCGAGACCTGGCCGCTCGAACTGTTCGAACGTCTGTTGCCGCGCCATCTGGAGATCATCTACCGCATCAACGTCGTGCATCTTGCGCTCGCGGATGCACGCTGTCCCGGCGACGTCGATTTCAGGGCCTCAGTGTCGCTGATCGACGAGAAGTCCGGCCGCAGGGTGAGGATGGGGCAGCTGGCGTTCGTCGGATCGCACCGCATCAACGGCGTCTCGGCGATGCATTCCGATCTGATGAAGGAGACAGTGTTCCATGATCTCAATCAGCTTTATCCGGGGCGCATCACCAACAAGACCAATGGCATTACCTTCCGCCGCTGGCTGATGCTCGCCAACCCAAAGCTTACCGATCTGCTGCGCGAGGCCTGCGGCCAAGCCGTGCTCGACGATCCCTCGCAGCTTGAACTTCTCGAAGCCCGCGCCAGCGACAACGCGTTTCAGCAGCAATTCCGCGCGGTCAAGCACCACAACAAGATCGCGCTGGCGCGGCTGATCGGCGAACGCCTCAACGTCCAGGTCGATCCAACTGCACTGTTCGATGTCCAGATCAAGCGCATCCACGAATACAAGCGACAGCTGCTCAACATCCTGGAAACCGTCGCGCTTTATCACGCGATCAAGGACGAGCCGCAGCGCGACTGGGTGCCGCGCGTGAAAATCTTCGCCGGCAAGGCGGCGGCGAGCTATCGCTACGCCAAGCTGATCATCAAGCTCATCAACGACGTCGCCGACACCGTCAATAACGATCCGGCGATCGCCGGGCGCCTGAAGGTCGCGTTCCTCGCTGACTACAATGTCAGCCTCGCCGAGGTGATCATTCCCGCCGCCGACCTCTCCGAACAGATTTCCACCGCGGGCATGGAAGCCTCCGGCACCGGCAACATGAAGCTGGCGCTGAACGGCGCGCTAACCATCGGCACGCTCGACGGCGCCAATATCGAAATCCGCGATCATGTCGGCCTCGAAAACATCGCGATCTTCGGCATGGAAGCGACGGATGTGGTGGTGCGGCGCAAGCAGGGTCTCGACGCGACCGACGTCATCAGGCGCTCACCGCAGCTGGCGCGCGCCATCAACGCGATCGAGTGCGGCGAATTCTCGCCCGGCGATCCCGGCCGGTTCGAATCGATCGCGCACGCGCTGCGTTATCTCGACCATTACATGGTCAGCGCCGACTTCGACGCCTATTTCGAGGCCCAGCGCGGCATCGACGCGCGCTGGCAGGTGGCCCCGGCTTGGACGCGGGCCAGCATCCTCAACGTTGCGCGGATGCCGTGGTTCTCGTCCGACCGCACCATCCGCGAGTATGCCCAGGATATTTGGAACGTGCCGGTGCGCGGAACTTCGCCGCGCGGATTGCAAGAGTCGGGCGTGCAGCGCGGGGCGACCCGCTGAATCGGGCTGGCCGTCTTCCACGCCGATGCCGACGATCTCGCGGCCGAGGATATCAACCGCGTTCTGGGCTTGGCCGACGAAGATCCTCCACAAGAGTTCAAGATATTTCACAAGAGTTAGGGCGACCAGAGCGGCGAACTCTGGTCACCCAGCGGGCGCCTGCCCGCAACCACGCATCAGATTGGCTATTTCAAGATGTGACGAGGCCGGCAAGCGCTGCCGTCATTCCGGACGCGCCGCCTTCGGAGCAATCCGAAATCTATAAGTTAAGCGATGTTATGATTCGGCGTCACGCTACCAACAAGTTTCAAATCCGGCGCGCCAGCGCGGACGTCGGCATCGATCGCGACTCGATCCCTTCGCGCCGGTAGTTCTGCCAGGCCTCGTTAGCATCAAATCCGCTTCGCGGATCTGGTGCTCAGCTCCGCAGATGGCCTGTCTCGTCAGGCCGCGGAGCTGCGTTTGTCGGTCGACCGGTTCCTGTCCAACGTGGCGGCATAAGTCGAAAGGCGGCCTCGCGGCCGCCCTTCAAGCGGACGCTCCGTCTCCGAAGCGCTCCGGAATCTGGAGGTTACTCGTTCGAGATTCCGGGTTCGCGCTGGCGCGCGCTCCGGGAATGACCCTATGGGTCACTCTGCCGCGAGCTTCGCTTCCGGCGCGGCGGCGCGGACTTCGGCGTCGACCTGGGCTTCGAACTTGGCGAAGTTCTTCTGGAACATGCCGACCAGCGCACGCGCGGTCTTGTCGAACTCGGCCTTGTCGGCCCAGGTCTTGACCGGATCGAGGATATGCGGCTCGACACCGGGCAGCGAGGTCGGCACCGCGAAACCGAAATACTTGTCGGTGCGGAAATCGGCATTGCGCAGCGAGCCGTTCAGCGCCGCGGTCAAAAGCGCGCGGGTCACCTTGATCGGCATGCGGCGGCCGGCGCCGTATTTGCCGCCGGTCCAGCCGGTATTGACCAGCCAGCAATCGACGTCGTGCTTGGCGATCAGATCGCGCAGCAAATTGCCGTACACGGAGGGATCGCGCGGCAGGAATGGCGACCCGAAGCAGGTCGAGAATTCCGGTTGCGGCTCTTTGCCAAGGCCGCGCTCGGTGCCCGCCACCTTCGCGGTGTAGCCGGACAGGAAGTGATACATCGCCTGCGCGGGCGTCAGCTTGGCGATCGGCGGCATCACACCGAACGCGTCCGCCGCCAGCATCACCAGATTCTTCGGATGAGGGGCGCGGCCGGTGCGCGAGGCGTTGGGGATGAATTCGAGCGGGTAGGCCGAGCGGGTATTTTCGGTTTTCGAGCCGTCGTCGAAATCCGGTTCGCGGGTGTTGGGGTCGAGCACCACGTTTTCCAGCACCGCGCCGAAGCGCTTGCTGGCGGCGTAAATCTCGGGCTCGGCTTCTTGCGACAGCTTGATGCATTTGGCGTAGCAGCCGCCTTCGAAATTGAAGACGCCGTCCGCACCCCAGCCATGCTCGTCGTCGCCGATCAGCGTGCGTTGCGGATCGGCCGAGAGCGTGGTCTTGCCGGTGCCGGACAGGCCGAAGAAGACCGCGGTGTCGCCGTCGGCCCCGACATTGGCCGAGCAATGCATCGGCATCACGCCCTTTTCGGGCAGATAATAATTCAGCGTGGTGAACACCGACTTTTTCATCTCGCCGGCATAATAAGACCCACCGATCAGGACGATCTTGCGGGCGAAATCGATCGCGACCACGTTCTCCGAACGCACGCCATGACGTTTGGGATCGGCCCTGAAGCTCGGCAGATCGATGATGGTCAGTTCAGGCACGAAGCTCGCAAGCTCCGAAATTTCCGGGCGGATCAACAATGTGCGGATGAAGAGCGAATGCCAGGCGAGTTCGGTATACACGCGGGTCTTGATCCGCAGACTCGGATCGGCGCCGCCGTAGAGATCCTGCGCGAACAGCGTCATGCCTTCCGC
Organism: Bradyrhizobium sp.; assembly: GCA_036497205.1. Classification (GTDB taxonomy): domain Bacteria; phylum Pseudomonadota; class Alphaproteobacteria; order Rhizobiales; family Xanthobacteraceae; genus Bradyrhizobium. The sequence continues at coordinate 7,310 of DASXJV010000396.1, read as the reverse complement.
GTGCTTGAGGAAGTCGGCGTACAGCGCTTCGAATTGGTCTGACGTAATTGATTGGTTGCCCGCCCACCACATGTTCTTGTCGGTTGAGGCGTCGCGAACGGTGAATTTGTCCTTAGGGCTGCGGCCGGTGAACACGCCGGTGTCCGCGCACAAGGCGCCATCAGCTGACAGTACGGCCTCGCCGGCGCGGAGGGAGTGCTCGTAGAGCTGCGGCGCGTCAAAGTTCCAGTTCACGCCCTTGAGTCTTTTTAAGCCGAATTGGTCGGCGCCGAAGGCACCGTTATGTACGCCCGTCTCTTGCACGGAAGACTCCTCCTCCAACCCGCGTTTCTCGATCGCGCGAATGCCGCCAAACGCGCCTCTGTCGCGGTGACTGCCAATATAGCCTTCCGGCCAGGATCCGGCGACCTAATACTGACGAACGCCGGGCTTGCCAAGCCGATCCCTCACTATTTGGTTTATTCCGAGGCAGTCATTGATGCGGCTCAAATGTTTGCTGCGGCGCGGGCTTGGTAGGCAAATTCCTTCAGCATCTGCCGCAATGCGGCAACGGTGGCAATCCGCCGCGGGAAATCCAGCCGCAACGTTGTCGTGCCGGCCTGCATGTCAATTCCATCCGGATCGCAGCCGGTGCAGCGCCAGTCCGCAGGCCCGGCGCCGAGCAGCTTGGTCGCATAGAGATTCATCGCGTCGCGATGATCGGCATTCATGTGATCGAGGGCGTCCTGCTCGGCCCCCAGCAGCGCTGCAGCATCGGAAATGTCGGTCAAAAACTGTTCGGGTTTGAGATCCACGATCCGCCCGAAACCCGCCACTAAATGAGCCCCGCCGGGCCGGATCCTGAAAAAGGAAAAATCCTTAAAACTTACAAAGGCTTCCGCGGACGGATGGGCGTTGAGGTAGCGCCGGCGTAAAATCTCCAGATCGTCGGTGCTGGCCTGCTCCGCCCGACCCGCCAGCATGATCCGCGATCCCTCTAACGGATCGCCCTCGGCCCGCTCGTCCAGCATTAGCGAAACCCTGGAATCGGCGAGGATGTTTCGTGTGTGCAGCGCCAGGCGCGAAATCAGCAGGATAGGCGAGCCATCGGCGTCGCTCGCGACATTGACCAGCGAGCAATAGGGATCGCCGCTGCCGACCATCAGGGTCGCCAAGGCCCCCTGGCGGCTGCGCCGCAGCAGCGACCGGGCCACCTTGAATGCGTCGAAATCAGAGCTGGGCTGCATCGATCATACCCGGACATCCCATTGCAATGAGGAGATTTTCTCGGCTAAACTGTCATTCATACGCTTCGAAGCTCTGGTTCGCTCAGGCGTTTAGGGAACTCGGTCACACTTCAGCCCAGCTTGCATTGCTCGTTGACCGGGCTCAAAGCCCACTTGCGCGGCGCATCACTGGTTTGCTCGCCGTTTCAGCCACTCACTCCGTTTCGGAAAGCAGGCCCATGCCCACAATCGCCTTGGTCGACGACGACCGCAACATTCTCACATCCGTCTCGATCGCACTCGAAGCCGAAGGCTATCGTATCATGACTTACACGGATGGCGCGTCGGCGCTTGACGGCTTCCGCACCAGTCCGCCGGACCTTGCGATCCTCGACATCAAGATGCCGCGCATGGACGGCATGGAAACGTTGCGGCGACTGCGGCAGAAGTCCGATCTGCCAGTGATCTTTCTCACCTCCAAGGATGAGGAAATCGACGAGTTGTTCGGCCTCAAAATGGGCGCCGACGATTTCATCCGCAAGCCGTTCTCCCAGCGCCTGCTGGTGGAGCGCGTCAAGGCCGTGCTGCGCCGCGCGGCGCCGAAGGATCCGACCGCCGTGCCGAAGGAAACCGATGCCAAGGCGCTGGACCGCGGGCTGCTGCGCATGGACCCGGAGCGACACACCTGCACCTGGAAGAACGAGCCGGTGACGTTGACGGTGACGGAATTTCTGATCCTGCAGGCGCTCGCCACGCGCCCCGGCGTCGTGAAAAGCCGCAACGCCTTGATGGACGCCGCCTATGACGATCAGGTCTATGTCGACGATCGCACCATCGACAGCCACATCAAGCGGCTGCGCAAGAAGTTCAAGGTCGTGGACGACGATTTCGAGATGATCGAAACCCTGTACGGTGTGGGCTACCGCTTCAAGGAAACCTGATTTGCGGGGGTTCACCGGCGGTTTGTTAACTGACGTCGCCGCCCGGCTGGGATAAGATGCAAGGGCAACGCGCATCATAAAGACGCAATCGAAACAACCGGCAGTTCTGGCCATTGCTTGATCGAACGCAGCCTGATCCAAACTTGGACGACGAGGGCGCTTCGGCGGCCCTCGTTCTGGAAAACATTGCCATCGACAATCCGCCCGCGCAGGGCTGGCAGCGGCCGCTCGGCTGGCTGCGCCGGGCCGGGCAGTTCTTCTTCGCGCTCAGCTTCTCCAGCCTTACCCGCCGCATTGTTTCCCTGAATCTCGCAGGCCTCGTCGCATTGGTGGCGAGCATCCTTTATCTCTCGCAATTCCGCGCCGGCCTGATCGATGCGCGGGCGCAAAGCCTGCTGGTGCAGGCCGAGATCATCGCGGGCGCCATCGCGGCGTCCGCGACGGTCGAGACCAACACCATCACTATCGATCCCGATCGGCTGCTCGATCTGAAGCCCGGCGAAACCTACGGGGCTCCGGACGAATATTCCGGGCTGGATTTTCCGATCAATCCGGAACGCGTCGCGCCGGTGTTACGGCGGCTGATTTCGCCAACCAAGACCCGCGCCCGTATTTACGGCGGCGACGGGGCCCTCATTCTCGACAGCCGCAATCTCTACGGCCGCGGTGACGTTCTGCGCTTCGAATTGCCGCCGCCGTCGGTCGAGAAACCGGGCATCGCGGAGCGAACGATGATCGCGATCCGCACCTGGCTCAACCGCGGCGACCTGCCGCTCTATCGCGAGCTCGGACCGGAGAACGGCAACGGCTATCAGGAAGTCGCACAATCGCTGAAGGGACAAAAGAGCAGCATGGTGCGCGTCAACGAGCGCGGCGAGGTGATCGTCTCGGTCGCCGTGCCGGTGCAGCGATTCCGCGCGATCCATGGCGCGCTGATGCTCTCGACCCAGGGCGACGACATCGACCAGATGGTGACCGCCGAGCGCCTCGCGATCTTGAAGGTCGGCGGCGTCGCTTCCGTTGTCATGATTGTACTGTCGTTACTGCTCGCAAGCACCATCGCGGGCCCGGTGCGCCGACTCGCCGACAGCGCCGAGCGCGTCCGTCGCCGCATCCGGACCCGCGTCGAGATTCCCGATTTCACCCGCCGCCGCGACGAAATCGGACATCTCTCCGGCGCGCTGCGCGACATGACGGATGCGCTCTACAACCGTATCGAGGCGATCGAGATGTTCGCCGCCGACGTTGCCCATGAATTGAAAAACCCGCTGACGTCGCTGCGGTCCGCGGTCGAAACGCTACCGCTGGCGCGGAACGAGAACAGCCGCTCGCGGCTGCTGGCGGTGATCGAGCACGATGTCAAGCGACTCGATCGGCTGATCTCCGATATTTCCGATGCGAGCCGGCTTGATGCCGAACTGCAGCGGCAGGATATGGTGCCGGTGGATGTTCGCCGCCTGCTCACGACCCTGACGTCGGTGGCCAACGAAACCCGGCTCGGCCACGACGTTGCCGTCGAAGTCCGTTTCGAAGGCCGAAGTTCCATCGACACCTTCTCGGTGCCAGGACATGATTCGCGGCTTGGACAGGTGATTTCCAATCTCCTGGTCAACGCCCAATCGTTTTCCAACGCTGGCGGCAGGGTGCGCATCGTCTGCCGCCGGGTGAAATCGGAAATTGAAATCGTCATCGACGACGATGGGCCGGGAATTCGCGAGGATGCGCTGGAACGAATCTTCGAGCGCTTTTACACTGACCGGCCGCATCAGGGTTTTGGGCAGAACTCCGGACTGGGGCTGTCGATCTCGAAACAGATCATCGAGGCGCATGGCGGGCGCATCTGGGCGGAGAATCGCGCCGGCCCGGTCGGCGCCGACGGCGAAGCCACGATTGCCGGGGCGCGCTTTGTGGTCAGGTTGCCCGCGCCATGACGACCGCAGTGGCGAGCGTGCACGCTTCCGCGGTGCTGGTGGAAAATCGTGCGGTGCTGATCCGCGGGCCGTCAGGCGCCGGCAAATCGCGGCTGGCATTCGATCTCATCCTTGCCGGGCGCTCTGGGCAAATACCCCGCACCCTGCTGGTGGGCGATGATCGTGTCCATCTTGACGCAAGCAAGGGGCAGCTTGTAGTCCGGCCGGCGCCCGAATTGGCCGGCCTGATCGAAATTCGCGGGCTCGGCATTCGCCGCTGCGACTTCACCGATGAAGCCATCGTCGGCCTGGTCGTAGATCTGTCGGCCGCAGATGCGGAGCGCCTGCCGCCGCCGGAGGCGCTCGTAGCGCGCGTTTTCGGTGTGTTGATACCGCGAATCCCCGTAGCGCACGACTATGCGGCACTCCCCTTGGTTGTTGCTGCGCTGATGACAACCGAGAGCTCGGTTCACGCTGACCTGCGGATGATTGTTTGAAGGGATTTGGTAACCATATTAGGCCCAGTATCGCGGCCGAATAGACTGGCGGAGGCTCCCCTCTCTACCCCTAATTTCAGGGAGAAACGCGAAGATCCCCTCTTGCGCAGGGGCTCGGGATGGTCAAAGTGGCGCGTTCGTGCGGTGCACCAAAAGCACCCGCGAGGAGTTTCCGATGATTGGTCTAGTACTTGTGACCCATGGGCGCCTTGCCGACGAGTTCAAGGCGGCGCTGGAACATGTCATGGGTCCGCAAAAACAAATCGAAGCAGTCACGATCGGAGCCGAGGACGACTCTGATTTGTGTCGAAGCGACATCATTGAAGCGGTCAATCGCGTCGACAGCGGCGATGGCGTCGCCATCCTCACCGACATGTTCGGCGGCACACCTTCGAATCTCGCGATCTCCTGCATGAGTCGCCCGAAGGTGGAAGTGCTCGCCGGAATCAATCTTCCGATGCTGGTCAAACTTGCCAAAGTTCGCGAAGAGCGGTCGCTTCCCGACGCCATCGCGATGGCTCAGGAAGCCGGCCGCAAATACGTCACCATCGCAAGCCGGGTTCTCGCCGGCAAATGAGCGACGAGGACGCGTCGCCTGAAAAGGATGCCGGGCCAAGTGTGCCGTCTGGCGCACTGTCCCGTGAAATTCCCATTATAAACAAACGCGGTCTTCACGCGCGCGCCTCGGCGAAATTCGTTCAGATGGTCGAGCGCTTCAATGCCGAAGTCTGGGTGACGCGCGGCGGCGAGACTGTCGGCGGCACCTCCATCATGGGACTGATGATGCTGTCCGCGGGACCGGGGACATCAATCGTCGTCTCCGCGGTCGGCCCCGAGGCCGAAGCCGCCATCAACGCGATCACCGAACTGGTCGCCGGCAAGTTCAATGAAGAAGGCACGTGATCCCAGCGCCTATTTCGCTGGCGGCACGATATAGACCTTCCAGCTGATCGCCGGACCGGGGTGCCCATGGAAGAAGCGCTGCGTGGTAATGGCTAGACGCTCGGCATTGACGGCATTCGCCGCCATCCAGGCGTCGCAGACCGGTAGCCGTCCATCTGACGTATCGCAGATGCCAATGAACCCAAGCCGCTTGGCCTCCTCAAGCGACGTCAGACCCGACGACCAGATTTCGTCTGGCGTGAACGGCGCCGGATGATCCGGACTGTAGAACGTCATCGGCTCGCCGATCTCCGTTGTGCCGGCGACCACGGCCCATCGTGAATTGAAACGCGTATGCCAGGCTTGGGTCAGTTCGCGGGCAAGTTCGGAGCGCGCGCCGTAGGTCGCGGCTCCGTTCGGATTCACCGCCATCTCACGGGCGGCGATGTAGGGCGACGCAACAAGCGCCGCGAGCGTGACGGCAAGCCAGATCGCGGCGATATGAAACAGCGCAATCTTTTGAATGCGCAGCGAGGGGATCGCAACCAGCGCCAGCGGCGTCAGAAAGAACAGCGAAATTCCCCAATCGGTCTTCATGTAGACCGTGAAAAACAGGCCGCCGAGCGGAGGGCCGATCGCAACCACAATCTGGATGATCCAGATGTTGAGCGCCTGCGACGCATTCACGGACGGATTGGCGCCGTGTGACCAAGCGCGTGTGAACAGCACCATTGGTTGGCGCACTAATGTTGCCCACCATCGCGGCCTCCACGCCAAGGCAATCGCCGCCAGCGCCACCGGCACGGCGAGCAGCGCGAGATTATGACCAACATAGCCGAGCACAAGCTGAACGCTCTGCGCGCGGCTCGACAAGCCATAGACGTCGGCGGCATAAGTCAGCGGCACGAAGTCGACTTCTTTTAGCCATACCAGGTGCGGAATCATTGCAACGACTAACGTGACGATCGCCACCCATGGCGCCGGCGAGCGCAGGAACAACAAACGGTCGGGATGGATAAGCGCGGCGAGCCCAACCGCGCCGATCATGGTCAGCACCCAGTATTTCGTCATCAACGCCAGCGCGCCAGCGAGGCCAAGCCACAGGCCGGTGCGTACGTTGCGCTTCTCGAACGCATGCAGATAGGCCAGCACCACGAGCGGCAGCGTGACGAGCTGCAGCAAATCCGGATTGTACTTAAAACCCTTGAAATTGAAGATCGGATAGAGCGCGAGCATCACGACGACGAAGAAGGCGCGGCGGCGACCGACCACTCGCAGCGCGATCAGCCAACAGATCACCAGTCCGCAGCCGAGCGTCGCCATCGCCAGCGCGTAAGTAGCCCAGTCGGCGACCGGAAAAATCTTGAACCAGAGACCTGCGACCCATCCGGCCAGCGGCGGATGCTTGCCATAACCGAACTGGAATTTCTGGCCCCAGGCGAAGGCTTCCGCGACGTCCATATGGACGTCCTGCGCCGCCTTCAGATTGATCAGGATGAAGGTCCAGAGCGCGGCATGCGCCACGGCAAAGCCGATCACCAGCCAAAGGCTGGTGTTGCGGTCCGATGCCGACGCCACGAGCCACGCCGCCAGTCGCCGGATGGATAACCTGTGCCGCGGACGCGAAGTCGCGGACAAAATTGATGCAGTTGACATGGTCTCTGCGTACCGCGTTTCGGCCAAAAGTGGAATCAGCTTGGCGTGAAAGAAGCCCGCTAAAAGGCGCAACATGGTTGCCGCCCCAGAGCGCGAATGCTATCCCGCGCCCATGACATCCGTCCCTATTTCCAACATCCGCAACTTCGCCATTGTTGCGCATATCGACCATGGCAAATCGACGCTGGCCGACCGTCTGATCCAGACTACCGGGGGCCT
>DASXJV010000395.1:0-4291 GCA_036497205.1 Bradyrhizobium sp. | reverse complement strand
CGGCCTGGAAGGGCTGGGTTTCGGCGGCGGTATCAGTGATCGTCATCTTGTTCGCTCAGGGGATGATGCGGATAAAGAGAGGATGATGCGGAAAACGTCGATATAGCGTGGCGGTTTTAGGGATCAAGTTGTCCGAAACTTTCGTGCACCCGAGCCCGCCCTCCGAATCGATGTCGCAAAAAATAACGCCGCCAAGCCATTGACTTAGCGGCGTTTTCTGGTTGCGGGGATAGGATTTGAACCTATGACCTTCAGGTTATGAGCCTGACGAGCTACCGGGCTGCTCCACCCCGCGATAAACCATTGCGCGCCTTCGGAAAAACCGAAACGAGTTGGCCAACGCTTGAGGCGCCGATCCCGTCCGGAGGCTTCCTGAGAAGGCAACCCGGGCCAGAGCCCTTGGGTGCGGGGCGTATGTACCAACGCAAGACTGCTTTGGAAAGGCCCGCGAGCGATCTTTTCGGGGTTTTATGACGGTCAAAACGCGCATTAGAGCCTTTTCCGTTCCGACTGAATCGGAACGGGGCTCTAATGCTTATTTTTGACGCGTTTTCTTCACCGAACCGGGTACCCACCTCGCCGGAAAACGCCTTTGCCGGGCCAGATCGCCTCGCGAGAGCGCTCTTGCCAGAACTTGCGCAAAAGCCCAGCTTCCCGGCCAAGGAACCCAAGGGAAACGCCATGGACCAGTCCCTGAAAAGCCCCGGGCAGAGCGCCTTGGATGACGCCTTTCATGCCATGTTCGAGCTGTCGCGAACGACGCCTGCGCCGACGCTTGGGGAGCGCCTCGACCGGCTGGCGCGCTTGCGCGCCGCGATTGCGGACAACGAACGGCGTTTCGATCAGGCGATCTCGGCGGATTTCGGCCATCGCAGCAGCACCGAGACCGCGATCGCCGAGACGCTGTTGGTGCTAGGGGAGATCAAGCACGCCGCCAAACGTTTAAAAAAATGGATGGCGCCGCAGCGGGTTTCGACCGCGCTGCAATTCATGCCGGCCAAAAACCGGCTGATCCCGCAGCCGCTCGGCGTCGTCGGCATCATCGCGCCGTGGAATTATCCATTGCAGCTGACGCTGGCGCCGGCGGTGGCAGCGCTGGCCGCGGGCAATCGGGTGATGATCAAGCCGAGCGAGCTGGTGCCGCGATTTTCCGCATTGCTGAAGGAAGTGATCGCGGCGAAATTCGACGCCACCGAAATTGTCGTGACTGACATCGACAGCGATGTCTCGCAGGCCTTCGCGTCGCTGCCGTTCGATCATTTGATCTTTACGGGCTCGACCCGCGTCGGCCGCCTCGTGGCCGAAGCGGCGGGGCGCAACCTGACGCCGGTCACGCTCGAACTCGGCGGCAAATCGCCCGCGATTGTCGACCGCTCCGCTGATCTTGGGCAAGCCGCGGAGCGTATCGCCTACGGCAAGCTACTCAATGCCGGCCAGACCTGCATCGCGCCCGATTATGCGCTGGTGCCGGAAGCCTCGGTGCAGGATTTTGCGGAGCGCGTGCAGGCGAGCATGCGGCGCATGTTCGGCGTCGATCCCGGCAACAAGGATTACACCTCGATCATCTCCGACCGGCACTACGCGCGGCTCGAGGGCCTGGTGGCGGACGCCGCCGCCAAGGGCGCGCGGATCCTGCGAGCCGCGAAGCCCGGCGACCCTGCCTGGAAATCGAAGCGCAAATTCCCGCCGACTATCGTCGTCGGCGCCACGTCCGATATGACGGTCATGCAGGAGGAAATCTTCGGCCCCGTACTGCCGATCCTCGGCTACAAGGACGCCGGCGAGCCGATTTCCTATATCAACAAGCACGAGCGGCCGCTGGCACTGTACTGGTTCGGCAAGGACGATGCGGCGCGCGACGAGGTGCTCGCCCGTACGATCTCCGGCGGCGTCACCGTCAACGATTGCCTGTTTCACTTCACCCAGATCAATCAGCCGATGGGCGGCGTCGGCGCGTCCGGCACCGGCGCCTATCACGGCGAGTGGGGTTTTAAGACTTTAAGCAAACTGAAGCCGGTGTTCTACCGCTCAGCCCTCAACCGGCTGGCCGATCTCTATCCGCCCTATGGCGCCAAGACAGCGCGGCTGGAAAAGATGCTGCGATTCATGTCGTAACCCTCATTGCGAGCCAACGGGTCGGCGCAAAGCGCCGCCCGATGACAGGCTCCGCGAAGCAATCCATAGGGCCACAAGGCAAAGCATGGATTGCGCAATGACGAGAAAACGACACAACAAAAATTGGGGGATGCGCGTGACGGATACATTCGATTTTGTGGTGGTGGGCGGTGGCTCCGGCGGCTGCGCGGTCGCCGGCCGGCTTTCCGAGGATACCAAAACTTCGGTAGCGGTGCTGGAAGCCGGCGGCGGGTGCGACAATTGGGTGGTCACCACGCCGGGCGCGCTGGCGCTGATGGTGCCGAGCAAGCTCAACAACTGGGCGTTCGACACGGTGCCGCAAGCGGGCCTCCAGGGGCGGATCGGCTATCAGCCGCGCGGCAAGGGTCTCGGCGGCTCGTCCGCCATCAACGCCATGGTCTATATCCGCGGCCACCGCAGCGACTACGATCAATGGGCATCGCTGGGCAATTCCGGCTGGTCGTTCGCCGACGTGCTGCCTTACTTCAAGCGCTCGGAAGACAACGCCGATTTCGACGGCGACTATCACGGCAAGGGTGGCCCGCTCGTCGTCAACAAACTGCGTACCGACAACCCGGTGCAGCAAGCATTTCTGCAAGCCGCGCGGGAAGCGCAGTTTCGGATCCGCGAGGATTTTAATGCCGAGGATCACGAAGGCCTCGGCATCTATCAGGTCACCCAGAAAAATGGCGAACGCTGGAGCGCGGCGCGGGCTTACCTGCACCCGCATATCGGGACGCGCGCCAATCTGCGCGTCGAGACCAACGCGCAGGCGAGCCGCATCCTGTTCGAAGGCAAGCGCGCCGTCGGCGTCGAATACCGCCGGGGCAAGGACGTCAAACAAATCCGCGCCCGCCGCGAAGTCATCGTTTCGTCCGGCGCGTTCCAGACCCCGCAACTGCTGATGCTGTCCGGTGTCGGCGACCGCGCCGTGCTGACAAAGCATGGCATCGCGACGGTGCATCATCTGCCCGGCGTCGGGCAAAACCTGCAGGACCATCCGGATTTCATCTTCGCCTACATGTCCGACAGTCCTTATTTCACCGGCATGTCGTTCAGCGGCATCGTGCACCAGCTTCGCGCCATCGGGCAGTACCGGCGCGAACGCCGCGGGCCGATGACCTCCAATTTTGCGGAATGTGGCGGATTTCTCAAAACCCACCCCGATCTCGATGTACCCGATATCCAGTTGCATTTCGGCATGGCGTTGGTCGACGACCACGGCCGCAAACGCCGCTGGGGCCGCGGCTTCTCGTGCCATGTCTGCCTGCTGCGGCCGAAGAGCCGTGGCACCGTCTCACTGCATAGCGCCGATCCGATGGAGGCGCCGGCGATCGATCCGAATTTCCTCGGCGAGGCCGACGACCTGGAATCGATGGTCGCGGCCTACAAGACCACGCGGCGGCTGATGGAGACGCCCGCACTGCGGGCGTTGCAGAAAAAAGATATGTTCACGGCAGGCGTTGAGACCGACGACGACATCCGCGCGCTTCTCCGCGCGCGAGTCGATACCGTGTATCACCCGGTCGGCACGGCCAGGATGGGAACCGATCCCTTGGCCGTGGTCGATCCGAAGCTCAGGGTTCACGGGCTTGAAGGCTTGCGCATCGTCGATGCCTCTGTGATGCCTACCTTGATCGGCGGCAACACCAACGCGCCGACCATCATGATCGGCGAGAAGGCCGCCGACATGATCCGCGCCGAGATGCGGCCGAATTGATTGACGACGTCATTGCGAGGAGCGTAAGCGACGGAGCAATCCAGCTTGCCGCGGCCTTGCCGTGGATCGCTTCGCGGAGCCTGTCATCGGGCGGCGCGTTGCGCCGACCGTTGGCTCGCAATGACGCGGAGAGGGTCGTTGCGGTACTACGTCAGCAGAAACCCGCCATCCACGGTGACGACGCTGCCGGTCATGTAGCGCGAGGCGTTCGACGCCAGCAGCATGATCGCGCCATCGAGATCGGATTCGGCGCCGACCCGGCGCTGCGGAATCCGCTTTGTCAGTTTTTCGCCCGCGGGCGTCGACCAGAAATCGTGATTCATTTCGGTATCGATGTAGCCCGGCGCCAGCGCATTGACGCGGATGCGGTTGCCGGCCAGCTCCAGCGCCATCGCCTTGGTGGCCTGGATGATGCCTGCCTTGGAGATCGTGTAG
>DASXJV010000394.1:0-8052 GCA_036497205.1 Bradyrhizobium sp. | reverse complement strand
TTTGCCGCGCCGGATGTGGGCCGGCGGCGAGTTGGAATTTTTCGATGCGCTCCGGGTCGGTGATGAAGCAAGGCGCGCCTCGCGGATATCGGATGTGACGATGAAGACCGGCTCTACCGGCGTGCTGTGCTTCGTCTCCTTGGAGCACCTCATCACCACGCCGCGCGGAACGGCGATCCGCGAGCGGCAGGATATCGTCTACCGCGACATGTCGAGCCCGCAGGCGCCCTCACCGGCCAAGGCCCCGCCGCCGCCCCCGGCCGCAAAGCACCGCGAGAGCCATATGGCCGATCCGGTGCTGCTATTCCGCTATTCCGCGCTGACCTTCAACGGCCACCGCATCCATTACGACCGCGACTACGTCACCAAGGTCGAGGGCTATCCCGGCCTGATCTTCCACGGCCCGATGCAGGCGGCGTTCCTGGTGGAATTTGCGGCGAAGCTGCATGACGGCGCGGCGCCAAAGAAATTCAGCTATCGCGGCGTGCAGCCGCTGTTCGAAGGCAGCGAGTTCAGCATCAATGCCAACGAGACCGGCGCCGGCATGGACCTTTGGACCGCGAATTCGGCAGGTCAGCCGACCATGAAGGGCACCGCCGCCTGGTGATAGGGTTGCGGCGGAAACGCCTCGTATCAAGGAAACATCAGCATTGCTCCGCAAGTCCGCCAAAAGCAACGGCGCATCAGTCAGCGTCAAACATGCAACGCTCGACCTGTTGCGGGCGTTCGGAATCCGCAAAGTGTTCGGCAATCCAGGCTCGACCGAATTGCCGTTCCTGAGCGACTGGCCTGACGATATCGACTACGTGCTGGGCTTGCAGGAAGCCTCCGTGATCGGAATGGCCGACGGCTATGCCCAGGCCACCCGCAACGCCGGTTTTGTCAATTTGCATTCGGCCGCCGGGGTCGGCAACGCGCTCGGCAACATCTACACCGCGCATCGCAACCAGACACCGCTGGTAATCACCGCAGGCCAGCAGGCGCGCAGCATCCTGCCGCTGCAGGCATTCCTCTATGCAGAGCGCGCGTCCGAATTTCCCCGTCCCTATGTCAAGTTCAGCGTCGAGCCCGCGCGCGCCGAAGATGTTCCGGCGGCGATCGCGCGCGCCTACTACGTGGCGATGCAGCCGCCTTGCGGGCCGACCTTCGTATCGGTGCCGATCGACGACTGGAACCATCAAACACAGGCGATAGAAGCACGTCACGTCAGCCGTCAGATTGGTCCGGATCCCAGCGCAATGAAGTCGCTGGCAGAGGCGCTTTCTGCAAGCAAACGCCCTGCCCTGGTCGTCGGCCCTGGTGTCGATCGTGCGCAGGCCGTCGATCTGATGGTGCGCCTTGCCGAGAAGGCGAAGGCAGCAGTTTGGGTCAGCCCGTTTTCGGCGCGTTGTGGCTTTCCGGAGCGGCATCCGCAATTCGCTGGGTTCCTTCACGCCTCTCCGGCGCAGCTTTCGGACGCATTGCATGGCCATGACCTGGTGGTCGTTGTTGGCGCACCGGTGTTTACGTTTCACGTCGAAGGGGACGCCTCGATCTTCGATGGCGCGACCACCATCTTCCAGATTACCGACGATCCGACCGCTGCTGCCGTATCGCCGCTCGGCAACAGCATCATTGCGACCATGAAGCCGGCGCTGACGATGCTGATCGATCTGCTGCCCGAGACAAAGCGCGCGATGCCGGCGGGCCGCGCTTTGCCACCTGCACCAGGCGCGGGGGATCCGATTGCCGTTGAATTCCTTTTGCACACGCTCTCGGCGGCAATGCCTGATGACGTCGCGCTGGTGGAGGAAGCGCCCTCGCATCGCCCGGCGATGCAAAAGTTCATGCCGATGCGCGGACAGGACAGTTTTTATACCATGGCGAGCGGTGGCCTTGGATACGGCCTCCCGGCATCGGTCGGCATGGCGCTTGGCCGCCCTGACATCAGGACCGTTTGCCTGATCGGCGACGGCTCCGCGATGTATTCGATCCAGGCCTTGTGGACCGCGGCGCAACGCAAGCTGCCGTTGACGGTCGTGGTGATCAACAACGCAGGGTACGGCGCGATGCGCTCGTTCAGCCAGGTGATGCAGGTGCGCAATGTGCCCGGCCTCGATCTGCCCGGCATCGACTTTGTCCAGATAGCACAGGGGCTCGGCTGCGACGCGGTGCGTGTCGGCAAATCATCCGAACTTGCGCCCGCGCTCAAGCGCGGCCTTGCGCATGAGGGCGTCAGTTTGATTGAGGTGATGGTGAATTCGGCGGTGCCGCTGCTCTACGCGCAGAGGGGTTAGTGGGGCACCCTCATCCTGAGGAGCAGCGTCTTCGCCGCGTCTCGAAGGATGAGGTCGGTCCGTCGCCTCATGGTTCGAGACGCGCGTGCCGCGATCCTCATCATGAGGATCTTTTTCACTTCCCGTGCGCTTCCCGCATTTTCGCCTGGATCTTCGCCATGCCGGCGATCCAACGATCGTAATTCTCGGTTTTCTTGCGCATATAGCCCAGGACTTGCGGATGCGGCAGGATGACGAATGTTTCCTGCTCGACTCCCATTAAGGCATCGTTCGCCACCTGCTCCGGCGTCAGATCGCCGTCGCCGGATTGCGGACCTTTCGGGATCGACCTGAGCATGTTGGTATCGACGCCCTGCGGACAAAGAATGGAAACGCGGATGCCGTCGGCCTTATGCGAGATCGCCAGGTTCTCCGCAAATCCCACGGCCGCATGCTTGGTCGTCGAATAGGCCGGGCTTCCAACCTGCGACAGCAGGCCGGCCGCAGAAATCGTGTTGAGAAAATACCCCTCCCCGCGCGCCTTCATGCGCGGGATCAAATGCCGCGCGGCGTAGACATGCGCCATAACATGGATCGCCCAGCTTCTCGCCCACGGCTCGTCGGAGGTTCCGCCGGCATTTTCCGACAGCGGGTCGAACCCGCCGCCAATGCCGGCATTAGAGCAGAACAGTGCAATCGGACCGAACTGCCGTTCGGTTTCCTCGATGACGTGGCGAACGTCCTTCTCCTGCCCGACATCGCACTTGAATGCAGCGCCACCGATCGAGGCCGCGACAGCTTCCGCGCCTGCGGAATCGAGATCGGCAACGACTACCTTGGCCGCACCGGCGCGATGAAAGACTTCGCAGAGCGCGCGACCGATGCCGTTGGCGCCGCCGGTGACGACCACGATTTTGCCAGTCACCTGCACCGCACCATCCGCTTTTGAAATCTATCTCAGGTCAGAACGAGATCGAGCACGGCGGTGTAATGGCAGGCCGCGCCCAACAGCACGAAGGAATGCCAGATCACGTTCTGGAAGCGCAGCCGCTGCCAGGCGTGGAAGATCACACCCAGACTGTACAGCGCTCCGCCCGCGACCACGAACCGGAGCGCCATGGCCGGCAGCGCCGCCACGACAGCGTCATAGAGCATGAAGCCGCTCCAACCCATCGCCAGATAGAGGCCGACGGAGAGCCGGTCGAAACGGCCCGGCAAGACCAGTTTGAGCACGATCCCGACGATCGCCACGCACCACACGCCGATTAAGAGCGCGATGGCGAAGATGCTGTCCTTTAATTGCGTGATGAACGGCGTGTAGGTCGCCGCGATCAGCACATAGATCGCCGAATGATCGAAGCGTCGCAATACCCACTTGGCACGCGACACCGGCCACAGATTGTAAGTCGCCGACAACACCAGCATGGCCAGCAGCCCGACGACGTAAACCGAGACAACAGCCACTTC
The DNA here is from genome assembly GCA_036497205.1 of Bradyrhizobium sp. Taxonomy (GTDB): domain Bacteria; phylum Pseudomonadota; class Alphaproteobacteria; order Rhizobiales; family Xanthobacteraceae; genus Bradyrhizobium. Next base: position 4,330 of record DASXJV010000394.1, on the reverse strand, counting down.
AAACGGCGTGGCATAGACCGCGGTGAGCACGATCAGCACGGTGGCCGCGACCAATCCACCGAACACGCCAATCCCATGCACGATGCCGTCCGCGATCAGTTCGGCCCGATCGTAATTCCAGCGGATGGCGCCCGCCGCCGCATGGACGGAGGTCGAGGCGAGTTGCTTCAGTCTGAAGACAGTCATGGCGAATCCGGCAAGCTTCCAGCAGCGTTAAAACATACCCCCGGGGAGGTCAACGAGCCCTGAAATCCCTCGCCTCAAATCGCGTCGTAAGTATGAAACTTGATTTCCGCCCGCTAATCGCCACTTTCCGGATAGTTGTCCCGCCCATTGCCCCATCAAATCGAGCTGTTTCTCGCCCGCATGGCCCTCAGTCTTTCCGATATTGTCGAGGAAGCGCGCCTGTCGGCGCGGGCCTTGCTGGACTTTGGCGACCACTTTTTCAATCCAACGGTTCGGCTTGGCGTCACCGGACTGTCACGCGCCGGCAAGACCGTCTTTATCACGGCGCTGATTCACGGCCTCACCCGCGGCGGCCGCTTTCCCATTTTCGAGCCTTTCGCCACCGGGCGGATCGCCCGCGCGCGGCTTGAGCCGCAGCCCGACGACGCCGTGCCGCGCTTCGACTATGAGAATCATGTGCGCACGCTGATCGAGGAGCGCCGCTGGCCGAATTCGACGGTCGATATCAGCGAACTGCGGTTGGTCATCGACTATCAGCGGCAGAATGGCGCGGACCGCGCGCTGACGCTCGATATTGTCGACTATCCCGGCGAATGGTTGCTCGATCTGCCGCTGCTCAACAAAAGTTACGAGCAATGGTCCAGTGAAAGCCTTGACCTGTCGCGGGAGCGCCCGCGCGCGCGGCTCGCGATGCAATGGCACGACCACCTTGCGACGCTGAACGCCGAGGGCCGCGAAGACGAGCAGGCCGCGCTGACCGCCGCACGGCTGTTCACGGATTACTTGCGCGCCTGCCGCGACGAACGTTTCGCCATGAACCTGCTGCCGCCGGGCCGCTTCCTGATGCCGGGCAACCTCGCGGGTTCGCCGGCGCTGACGTTTGCGCCGCTGGATCTGCCGGCTGATGGAGCGCCGCCCGAGCGATCGCTGTGGGCGATGATGCGCCGGCGTTACGAGGCTTACAAAGGCGTGGTGGTTCGCCCGTTCTTTCGCGATCATTTCTCCCGTCTCGATCGTCAGGTCGTTCTGGTCGATGCGCTTGCGGCGTTTAACTCAGGACCGGAAGCGCTGCACGACCTCGAGGCGGCGCTGGCGGGAATTCTGGATTGTTTCAGGATCGGGCGCAGCACTTTGCTCAGTAGTCTGTTCCGGCCGCGGATCAACCGGATATTGTTCGCCGCAACCAAGGCCGACCACCTGCACCATTCGAGTCACGACCGCCTCGAGGCCGTGTTGCGGCGAGCCGTCGGCAGGGCTGTCACGAGAGCCGAGGACACCGGGGTCGATATCGACGTCGTCGCACTGGCGGCGGTACGCGCCACCCGCGAAGCGCAAGTGCAACGCGGCCGCGAAAAACTGCCCTCCATCCTGGGAACGCCTGCGCCCGGCGAGATGGCAGGCGACGAAGCTTTCGACGGAAAGACCGAAGTGGCAACCTTTCCCGGCGATCTGCCGGCCGATCCGGAAGAACTTTTCAAGGGCGAAAGCGCGTTTCGCGGCCTCTCCAGCGCCACAGCCGAAAAGACCGATTTTCGCTTTCTTCGCTTTCGCCCGCCGCACCTCGAAGGCGAAGGCGCCTATGAGCCCGCTCTGCCTCACATCCGCCTTGACCGCGCCCTCCAGTTCCTGATCGGAGACAGATTGCAATGAGCGAGCGATCCCATCATCGAAGGCCGGCGACCTTCAAGCTCGACGACCCCGGCGTGATCGTGATCGATCCGGACGATTCAAGCCGCCCGCCCCGCGGCACGGTCCACGTCACGCCGGAAGTTGACCCTGCGCTGCTGCCGGTCCCGGTCGAGGCGCCAATTCTCCGCGCGCAACGAGGTTTTCGCTGGGGCGCGGTGTTCTGGACCGCGATCGGTGGACTGATCCTGCTCGGCCTCGGGCTTGGCGTGACACGTTTGATCGAGGATCTGTTCGCGCGCAGCGAGGGCCTCGGCTTTCTCGGAATGGCTTTTGCTTTCGCCGCCACGCTGGCGTTTGCGGTTGTTGTCGCGCGTGAAGCGTTCGGCCTTGCGCGTCTCGCGACGATCGAAAAATTGCATTTGCGCGCTGCCGCAGTTCTCCTGAGCGATGATCGCACAGAAAGTCGGGCGATCGTGCATGATCTGCTCAGGCTTGAGCACCAGAACCCGCAATTGGCGCGGGCACGCGCCACACTGCAGGGCCATACCGACGACATCATCGACGGCGCCGATCTGATCCGGCTGGCCGAACGTGAATTAATGACGCCGCTTGATCAGGAGGCGCGCCGCCTGGTGTCGTCGGCCGCGCAGCGCGTTTCGATCGTCACCGCCGTCAGTCCGCGCGCATTGATCGACGTGCTGTTCGTATTCGCAGCATCCCTGCGTCTGATCCGGCAGTTGGCGCGTCTGTACGGCGGACGGCCGGGAGCGCTCGGCATGATCCGGCTGATGCGTCACGTCATCGCGCATGTCGCCATCACCGGCGGAATGGCGGCGAGCGACAGCCTGGTCCAGCAGGTGCTCGGCCATGGCATCGCGGCAAAATTGTCGCAGCGGCTCGGCGAAGGCGTTCTCAACGGGCTGCTCACCGCGCGCCTCGGGCTCGCCGCCATCGACGTGACGCGCCCACTGCCGTTCACCGCTTTGCCGCGGCCCGCTCTCGCCGACCTGGCGAAGGACCTGCTGCGCAAGCGCGACAGCGGGGAGTGAGCTTCAGCCGGGCGCGACGATCCTTGTTCGCAGCGACATCAGGCCTTCGAAGGAAATGACCATGTCGTCACCGGGCTTCAGAAAAAGCTCAGCCGCGTTCGGTTGCCCCACGGCGACGCCGCTGGGCGCGCCCATGGCGATGAGGTCGCCCGGCTCGAACACGACGTAACGCGAAAAGTGCTCCAGCACGTCGGCGATCTTGTACAGATAGTCGCCGGTGTTGGAGCGCAGCCGTCGCTTGCCGTTGACGTCGCAGGTGACCCACAGATCGTCGGTGTCAGTGACTTCATCCATCGTCAGAATGAACGGGCCAACCGGCGCGAAGCCGGGCATGTTCTTTGCGGTCCAGAACCGGCTGCCGGAGGCAACCTCGCGCTGCTGAATTTCGCGGGCACTGACATCATTGGTCAGCGTGAAGCCAGAGATATAGTCCATCGCATCGGCCTTGCTGACACCATGGGCGCGTTTTCCGACGATGTAGCAAAGCTCCGGCTCGTAATCGAGCATGATGATGCCCTCCGGCTTGACGACCGTGTCTCCATCGCCGGACATCGTGCTGATGAGCTTGATGAAACCGGTCGGCTCGTTCGGAACTTCGGTCAGCATCTTGTTGGCTGCCAGTTCCTCGCGATGCTTCTTGTTGTTCTTGCCGACACAAAAGAACTTCGAGGGATCCGGAATCGGCGGCAGGAACTTGAGACCGGCGTTCGGCCGAAGCAGCTTTGCGCGCTCCGCCTCTGCCGCGAGGTCTTCCAGCGCCGCGATCGTCTGTGGACCGCTTGTAAGGGCGATTTTGACGGTGGCCGCCGGAACCGGCCGACGTAGCGCATTCGCGGCGACAACGACATCGACGATGTCGTCGCCGCGGATGATTCCGAATCGTCCCTCATTGCCCCGCGACGAATCGACAAAAGTAGCCAAACGCATATTCACTTTCCTCCCGGCAATTGTACGTCGTTGTCTTTCACGAGCTTGCTCCATTTGGCAACATCGGCGTTGATGTAGCGGCCGAATTCTTCAGGCGTTTGCGGTTTGGGCTCGGCGCCCAGCGTCGCCAGGTGATCGCGAAACGCTTGCGTCTCCATCGCGGCGACAATGACAGCGTTGAGCTGTTTGACGATCTCGGGCGGCGTATTTGGCGGCGCCAGCAGACCGAACCAGCCCACCGATTCGTAACCGGGCACGCCTTCCGAGACGGTTGGGACATCAGGATAGAATCTGGATCGCTTGGTGTCGGTCACGCCCAATGCTTTGAGCTGGCCCGACGCCACGAACTGCTGCACCACCGGTCCGGGCGCAAACATCATGTCGATGCGCCCGCCGAGCAAATCGGTCACTGCGGGGCCGGTCCCTTTGTAGGGAATGTGCAGCAGCTTGATTCCGGTATTGCTCGCGAACAACAACCCGGAAAGATGCGACGCCGCACCGACACCCGACGAGCCGAATGTCAACCCGTCCGGCTTTTG
>DASXJV010000393.1:0-3650 GCA_036497205.1 Bradyrhizobium sp. | reverse complement strand
GCACCATACGGCCAGAAAACTCCTCGAAGCTTTGATTGAAGACTTTCTGCGAGTGATCGCGCGCAAGGACGCTCTGATCCAGCGTAATGCCGCTGAGGCTTGCCGTGATGGTCGCTTGCGAAATGCCCTTGGACGCTGCCTCCGTCTTGAAGGCGGTCAGCCAGGAATCGAAGCTGCCGGTGCCGCAAGGCGTGCTGGCGGCGAGCGCCGATGTCGCGGGCAGCATCAGCGCACCGCTGATGACCAGGGCTTCACACAGCCGACGGAAGGTTTTGGGGATCACCAGGGAAAATCCGATTCGAGAACTCTCATCGTGCAGCGCAGGGTGTTCCCGTCAACCGCGGCCAAAACATGGCTGTTCCCTGAACGAGGAACCGCCGGCTTTTGCCGGCGGTTCGGTCTTTCAGCCCAATGCTTGCCTATTTCCACGGGAACAGATTGGCCGGAAAGTCCGCAGCCGGCTTGCGCTGATGTGGCGGCCGTGGCGGGATCGGGCGCGCATTGGGATCAATCGCGACCGCCTTGCGGTAAAGATGCCAGGTGGCATGCCCGAGCAGGGGAATGACCACGGCCAGCCCAAGGAAGAACGGCAGCGACCCCATGACCAATAGCGCCGCTACAATCAGGCCCCAAGCGGCTGTCGTCACCGGGTTCTGGGCTGCGAACCGCAGCGAAGTCGACATCGCCTCGCCGGCACTGGCGTGACGATCGAGCATCAAGGGGAATGCCACCACGCTGATGCAGAGCGCGACCAGCGCGAACAGGAAGCCGACGCCGCAGCCGACTACGATTAGCCACCAGCCCTGCGAGGTCGTCAGCACGCGCGTGGCGAAATCAGTGGCGCCGGTCGCGCCGCCATAGCCGAAAACGGCGACGTAGATCGTTTGTGCTGTGGCAATCCAGACCACGAACAGCGCCAGGAGCAGCGTACCAAGGCCGAGCATGGCGCCAAAAGACGGCGAACGCAGCACCTCGATCGCATCGGATGCGGAAGGTTGCTGGCCGCGCTCGCGGCGGGCGCTCAGCTCGTAGAGCCCCAGCGCTGCAAACGGGCCGAGCAGGGCGAAGCCGGCGGCGAGCGGAAACAGCAGCGGGATCACGGCATAGCCGAAAGTCGCGCGCGCGAGCAGCAGGCCGAGCACCGGATAGATCACGCAGAGGATGATGGCGTGGCTCGGTATTGCCTTGAAATCGTCCCAGCCCTGCCGTAGCGCCTGATGCAGATCGGACAGGCCGATGGTGCGGATGGTCGGCGCAGCCTCGACGTACTGCACCTGCGGGCTGACATTGTCGTGGTATGTCGTGGCCATGGTCGTTGGCTCCCTTAGCCGTGACGGCCGGAGTTCGCGCCATGTGTCGGGGCGCGAGCGGCCGCCGATGGAACGATCGCGATCTTGGCCAGACGCGAGAACCGGTCTGACCCGTCGCGAGCTGAACGATGAGCATACGCCCATTCCGTGCGGCCGTCCCTCAATCCTAAGTGAAAATTCGATACTGCAACGCGATACATGTGTGCGTCATTTGACCGTCATTTCGCCGCGGCCAAGCTTCAATCGGCCTCTCTCATTGGCAACGCCGGCGGGGGCGGTTAAGTTTTGCGGCGCGAGGGACACCCGGTGCGGCCGGACACCGATCAGCTTGAGCCGCCGACACGCGATCTCTTTCCTTTATTGGGAGCAAATCGATGAGTATTTTTGGAAAAATCATGAGCGCGATCTTCGGCCACGCCGGCGCCACGCCGGCGGGCGGCGCGAGCGCACCTGCCGGAGGCGGTTCTGGCGGAGCGGCGGCTGCACCCGCGGGCTATCCGGCGCAGAGCGTCGACGTCGCGCCGATCCTCGACAAGGCGGTCGCCGCCAAGCACGAGAAGCTGGAATGGCGCACCTCGATCGTCGACCTGATGAAGGCGCTCGACATCGACTCCAGCCTTTCTGCGCGCAAGGAGCTCGCCAAGGAGCTCGGCTACAGCGGTGACACCAATGACTCCGCGAGCATGAATGTCTGGCTGCACAAGCAGGTCATGGCCAAGCTCGCCGCCAATGGCGGCAAGCTGCCGCCCGAGATCAAGCACTGATCGAAGACACCGCCGCAGTCCGCAGAAGGCCCGTGGCAACGCGGGGCTTTTTGCGAGCGCTTTTGTTTGGGCATGATCTCCGCACAAACGCGTTCCGCGTTTGTCGCGAGGGAAAACCGCTTCACACTTTTCCGGATCATGCTCTACGCCACGAGATCCCGGTATTCCAGGTGCTTGCCGAGATAGTCGACGACGAAGCCGCATCCGGCGACTACCTTCTGCCCGTCGGCGCGGATCAGCTCCAGCGAACCCTTGACCACTTCAGACGCGATGCCGCGCCCGCGCAAGGCCCGCGGTGTCTCGGTGTGGGTGATGATCACCGCCTGCGGCGTTTCCAGATAATTCGCGAACGCGACCTGGCCCTCGACGTCGAGTTCGAAGCGGTGCTCGGCCTTGTTGTTGCGGACGGCGGCCATCGCGGATTCCCTCTGCGTCCATGTAGGGCTGCGATCGCGCCGATGCAAATCCGCAAGCGGCGGTGGTCAGGCTTGCACCAGATCCCTGTATTCCGGGTGTTTGGCGATCCAGGCTTTCACGAACGGGCATTGTGGGATCACCTTCCAGCCAGCGGTGCGCACCTGGTCGAGCGCGCCCTGAACCAGCCGCGCGCCGACCCCCTTGCCGTTGAGCTCCGCCGGCACCTCGGTGTGGATGAACGTGATGACGTTGCCGTCCATCTTGTAGAACGACATCGCGAGGTGGCCCTCGACCTCAAGCTCGAAGCGCTGACGGGTCTTGTTGTCGATGACGTCGCTCATGCGATTCCCAAAAGTTGCCAAGGCAACATAAACCACATCGGCCGATCGCGCTCGCACGAAATCTTTCATTTTGCGCACGCCTAGATCGAGCCTTGGTCTTGCTGGCACGCACCGGGAGCGATGACGTTGCGGTCCCGTCCTCGTGCGCGTGCTCGAACTCTGTCCGCCGGCTCTTTAACAGCGCTGCGCGTCGGCCGCCCTTGCGGCCCGCGGCCGGATTGCGATAATTGGGCGTCTCTCCACGGCGCGGCCAACGCGCCTGCACACCAGAGGAAGCCCCATGAGGCTCGTGCTGACCCTGCTCGGCGTCATCCTGCTCGTCGTTGCCGCCGTCTACTTCCTGGTTCCCGCGGATCAGCTGCCGGGCTTTTTCCCCGGTCATGAAGCGGGCGTCGCGCGGGTTCACATGAAGCACGGCATCGTTGCTGGTATCCTCGGCATCGTGCTGATTGGCGCCGGCATGTTCATGGGACGCCGCTAGCGTGAGCAGCGCTCCCGTCGACGCCGCCAATCCGCTGGGCCGTGAAGGCCGCATGTCGCGTCGGGTGATGAATCTCGCGCACATGCTGACGCAGAACCGCCGGCGGCATGGCGATCGCACCGGCTTCATCTGGAGCGACAAGTGCTGGACCTGGCGCGAGATCGATTCTGAAGTCTCGGCGCTGGCGGCGGCGCTGGCCAAACGCGGCGTCGGCAAGGGCGACCGCATCCTCGTGCATTCCAAGAATTGCGAGGAGATGTTCTGGTCGATGTTCGCGGCCTTTCGGCTCGGCGCGGTCTGGGTGCCCACCAATTTTCGCCTGATGCCGGACGAGGTC
>DASXJV010000392.1:0-4099 GCA_036497205.1 Bradyrhizobium sp. | reverse complement strand
CTGGGCGCCGATCTCGCACAGGGTGAGCGAGATCACGTCGCCGCTCTGCTCGAAGGCTTTTGCCAGATAGCCGAACTGGGTGCGCGCCAGCCGCAAGCCCTGCACCGACACCACGGCCACGGAGTCGTCGATCGCGCCGATGGCCCGTTCGGTCGCGGCGCTCATGTTCGCGAGCCCGTTTTCCGTATCCTGAATCTGCGCGCGCAGCCGCGCGGCCTCCTCGGTGAAGACGCGGCGGTCGATTTCGGCGAGCCGGTCGCGCTGCTCGATTTGCGCCTTCAGCGAGGCGATCTCGTGCTGTGCGTCTTGCGCATGCCCATGCTTTTCGGTGAGCTGTGCCCGCAGCACGGCGATCTCGGTTTCAGCCTGCTGCTGGTTTTCGATCAGCTGCAGCCGCAGCGAGGCGATCTCGGCCTCGGCATGCTGTTCGCGGTTCGCCAGCTCGGCCTTCAGCGCGGCGATCTCGGTCTCGGCCCGGCTCTCGCTCTGCGCAAGATGCGCTTTCAGCGCGTTGAGTTCGGCCAGCAGATTGTCGCTGGCAAGCTCGGCCACCTCGCGCTGCTCGATGGTCCTGGCGTGCTCGTTCTGGTGATCATTGACCAGCGCTTCCGCCGTCGCCGCGCGCCGGCTCAGCGTCTCGATCGCAGAAGCCGCCGCCTGCAGCATCTCCGCATTGCGGCCACCGGTCATCATGCTGGCAAGCCGCCGCAGGAAATCGATGGTCTCTTGCGTCTCGTCAGTGGGCAGGGAGAGGACCGTCGCTGGCATCGTCATTGTCTATCGGCTCGTCGTGCGTCCCGCGTGTTGTGGACGAGGTGTGTCATTCGAACGACAAAGTGGCGAGCTTTGGGCGGGGTCGAGAGAATCACTTTTGACCTGCCGACGATAGGCTGAAATTCCGGGAAGCCACAGTTTTTCCCGCTGTTTTCGGCGGGCCCGATGCCGCAGGCGCAGGCGGGGCCGTATCACTACGGGGGCGGCCCAAAAGGCCGGTCAAACGGGCGGCTTTTCGCCGTCGCAACGCCCTGTTACAACCCGCTGAAATCCAATGGAATTAGCGGGCGGGAACAGATGAAGGACATCCTGGACACCCTCGAGGAACGGCGCGCCGGGGCCAAGCTCGGCGGCGGAAAAACACGCATCGAGGCGCAGCACGCCCGCGGCAAGCTCACCGCCCGCGAGCGCATCGAGCTGTTGCTCGACAAGGGCTCGTTCGAGGAATTCGACATGTTCGTCGAGCATCGCTCGACCGAATTCGGCATGGACAAGACCAAGGTACCCGGCGACGGCGTCGTCACCGGCTGGGGCACCGTCAACGGCCGCAAGACCTTCGTATTCGCCAAGGATTTCACCGTGTTCGGCGGCTCGCTGTCGGAGACCCACGCCCACAAGATCGTGAAGATCCAGGACATGGCGATGAAGGCGCGGGCGCCGATCATCGGTCTCTACGATGCGGGCGGCGCGCGCATCCAGGAGGGCGTCGCGGCACTCGCGGGCTATTCCTATGTATTCCGCCGCAACGTCATCGCCTCGGGCGTGATCCCGCAGATATCGGTGATCATGGGTCCCTGCGCCGGCGGCGACGTCTATTCGCCCGCGATGACCGACTTCATCTTCATGGTGAAAAACACCAGCTACATGTTCGTCACCGGCCCCGACGTGGTGAAGACCGTCACCAACGAGGTCGTGACCGCCGAAGAACTCGGCGGCGCGTCCGTGCATGCGACGCGGTCCTCGATTGCCGACGGGGCCTTCGAGAACGATGTCGAAGCGCTGTTGCAGATGCGCCGGCTGATCGACTTCCTGCCCGCCAACAACAGCGACGGCGTGCCGGAATGGCCAAGCTTCGACGACGTCGAGCGGGTCGACATGTCGCTCGATACGCTGATCCCCGACAATCCCAACAAGCCCTACGACATGAAGGAGCTGATCCTCAAGGTCGTGGACGAGGGCGACTTTTTCGAGATCTCGGAGGCGTTTGCGAAAAACATCGTCACCGGCTTCGGCCGCATCGCCGGCCGCACTGTCGGATTCGTCGCCAACCAGCCGATGGTGCTGGCGGGCGTGCTCGACAGCGACGCCTCACGCAAGGCCGCGCGCTTTGTCCGTTTTTGTGATGCCTTCAACATCCCGATCGTGACCTTCGTCGACGTGCCCGGCTTCCTGCCGGGCACCGCGCAGGAATATGGCGGGCTGATCAAGCACGGCGCGAAACTGCTGTTCGCCTATTCGCAGTGCACGGTTCCCCTCGTGACCGTCATCACGCGAAAAGCCTATGGCGGCGCCTTCGACGTCATGGCGTCCAAGGAGATCGGCGCCGACATGAACTACGCCTGGCCGACCGCGCAGATCGCTGTCATGGGCGCCAAGGGTGCGGTCGAGATCATCTTCCGCAGCGATATCGGGGATCCCGACAAGATCGCCGCGCGCACCAAGGAATACGAAGACCGCTTCCTGTCGCCCTTCATCGCCGCCGAACGCGGCTATCTCGACGACGTGATCATGCCGCACTCGACGCGGCGAAGGATTGCGCGGGCGCTCGCGATGCTCAGGGACAAGCATGTCGAGACGCCGGCGAAGAAGCACGACAATTTGCCATTGTGACATAAATACTGATTCCAAGGGCTTTTTTGCACGAGCGAAGAATGTTTTCACTTTTGATTGGTGACCTGAAACTAGGTCTTAACCAGTGCGTTGCAATGTGTTAGGAATCGTTTTGGCGAGGTAGAGCAGTCATGACAGAATCCCTAAAAGTCCTCATCGAAGCAGCGAAAAAAATCAAAGCCACGCCAGAGCATAGAGAGGCTCAGCGACGCAGTTTCGCGTACGGTAATACTGCGTTCGAGAACAGCCTTATTACTCGCGAGATGATTGACGAGCAGGCCGAGAAACTGGCGCAGGCTGACGTTGGAAAACGAAGAGCGTAAAGAGCGCCACAGTCGAGCTCTTGAACCTGAACTAATTTCTGATCCGCAAAAGAAGGCGGAAGCCGAAGCTTTAAACGGTCTTCGGCAATACGACTTTGCAGTCCAGTTGAGTTTGTCCGCTATCGAACGTGGAAGCTTCAAGTTAAGGCTTTCGCACGTCCTCTCGCTTCATCGCGAAGCGCTTCAGGGAGTCAGTTCCTACGCAGGAAATTTTCGTCCTAGTGACGTGGAAATTGAGGGAAGTCGGCACAATCCGGTAGGTGCTCATCTCGTTCCGGAGCTTGTTGAAGATCTCTGCGATTACGTCAACGACAATTGGAATAAGGCGTCTGCGGTACATTTGGCTTCGTACGTGATGTGGAGGCTTAACTGGATACATCCATTTGCAGACGGCAATGGTCGAACGTCCAGAATACTATCCTTTGTGGTCTTATCCATAAAAATAGAGGCTGTACTGCCCGGAACACCTACACTTCCTGATTTGATTGTCGATCATCGCGCTGAATACGAGGATGCGCTGGACGCTGCAGATGATGCATGGAAGGCCGACAAAATCGATGTATCGCGGATGGAAGAATTAGTCTCAGGCCTGCTGGCCAGACAGCTCACCAACGTATATCAATTAGCAGGTGGTACGACCTAGACGCCGTATGGTGACAACCCTCTTCGCCTTCCTCCATCACCTTTGCGCCTTCACCCCTCGTTGCGGTAGCCGCGATCGAGATCGTGCTGATCCGCGCCGAGGTGACGCTGTCGTCGGCGCGTAGGCGGATTAGCGGAGCGTAATCCCCATCTTGCCTGTCGTTGTGATCGCGACGAATTACGCTACGCTTAGCCGCCCTACAGACCTGATCCTATGACCGAAGAAACCACGACCGACGAGATTTCAGACATCGAAGAGCGGATCGAGGAGCTTGCCGAAATCGCCGGGCGATGCCGGCGGATCATTCTCGGATCGAGAGTCGCGATCGCGGCAGGTTTCGCAATGCTACTGATCGCGTTGCTCGGCCTGTTCGGAGCCGGACAGAGCGCCGCGCTCGGATCGATTGCGCTGGTGCTCGGTGGCATCGTGTCGCTCGGATCGAATGTCAGCACGTTGCGGCAGACCGTGGCCGCCATCGGTTCGGCCGAGGCGCGGCGCTCGGAGCTGATCGGCGCAATCGATCTTCGCG
>DASXJV010000391.1:0-13829 GCA_036497205.1 Bradyrhizobium sp. | reverse complement strand
TCTGTAGCTCCCCCTTATTCTTGTTGACCGCGAATTTTCCGAGTGCGGCCCCTGCCCGACCGTCTGAAACCCCCACGCCGTTTGCCGGCTTGTTGAGGTGATCATGACCGATCAAATTTGAAGGGCAGTTTAAGTATCGCGATGAACGGGGTGTAAATGCGCGGCCGCAAGGTGTTGCTAACAATTTGCAGAAATGCCTGTGCCGCAGCGGGTTCCGGACATTCGCTGGATTCGGTTTACCCTGCGGTTTCGGGAAGCGATAACCATTGCCGCAACGTTCGCTGCCGCGCCACGCCGAGCAGCGCAACACATCCCGGCCAAAATGCCGTGAACGGTCAGAACAACAATGTGATTGGAAATGAAAAAGCCAGGCACGTCCCCCGGCAAGTGGAACGAGGGCGTCGGCGAACACGTCAGGACCAGATCTCGACCAGGCTTTGGGCCCGGTGAAATTGCGGAGCTAGTGCCCCGCACCGAACGAAGAAAACTTGTTTCTTCTGCCGGATCGGTCTTCGAGAGATGAAAATTCGATCCAGCCGTTTGACCTGATGTCTCGCCGACACCCTCTTTCGTCAACCAGGGCTGTCAGGTCGAAGCGGCACTTTAGAAGCCGATTGCCTGAACGCCCTTGTGACGTGCCGGCTTCAAGCCGCCGGCAATTCTCTCAGGCGAGATCTACTTCTTCTTGACCCGGCGGGTCTTCTTCGCAGTCTTCTTCACTGCGCTCTTCGCCTTCTTTGCCTTCTTAGCTTTCTTGGCCATGTTGCCCTCCTAATGTAGTGAGATGGCTTAATCGCTGCGTGCACTCGGGAATCGAAATGCACTACATCCCGAATACACCAACACATTGAAAAAAACAGCGTCTGGCTTAAGGAAGTGTTGACGTGCCGGCGCGAGGAAGCGCAACGCGCGCTCGTCGGGAACACCACATTGTACCCGCGCAACGATGCCGGCAGGGCAAGAAAACCCGACGCCGACGATTGTCAATATCGCAAGAAGCACTTGCACCGCAGGTGTTTTCGTTATTCGCGCATTCAATGATCGGCGCGCAATCGACGTCACGGCAACGCGTCGGTGTCGGCTAAAGGCACGTTGCGCGGACTCTGAGTCGTGGTTTTTGGCAATAAAAAAATTTTCATGCTGACCGGCTTGGCGTCTCATAGCCGCTCGCCAAAACCGGTTTTTTGCGCGAATCGCCGCCGCTGATTCGCGGCGCGTTTTTTCCTCGTGCGATGCATCGCGGCTCGCGATGGACGATCGATGCGCACTGCGGGCGCTTGATGCGAGGCGGCGACGACGACGCCGGCGTCACCTCACGCGACGTTCAGATGCCGAGCTTGGACTTGAGCAGATCGTTCACTGCTTGCGGATTGGCCTTGCCGCCGGATGACTTCATCACCTGGCCGACGAACCAGCCGATCATCGCCGGCTTGGCTTTCGCCTGCGCCACCTTGTCGGGGTTGGCGGCGATGATGTCGTCGACCACCTTTTCGATCGCACCCAGGTCGGTGACCTGCTTCATGCCGCGCGCTTCGACCAGCGCGCGGGGATCGCCGCCCTCCTGCCAGACGATCTCGAACAGGTCTTTCGCGATCTTGCCGGAGATCGTGCTCTCGCCTATCAGATCGACGATGGTCCCAAGCTGGTTGGCCGACACCGGCGACGCCGACATGGCCCGGCCTTCCTTGTTGAGCCGCCCGAACAATTCGTTGATCACCCAGTTGGCAGCTAGCTTGCCGTCGCGGACCTTGTCCGCCAGCCTCGCTAGCATTGTTTCGTAGAAGTCCGCGCTCTCGCGTTCGGCTACCAGCACGCTGGCGTCGTAGGGCGAGAGGCCGAAATCGGCGATGAAGCGGGCCTTCTTCTGGTCCGGCAATTCCGGCAGATCGGCCTTCAGATCGGCGACATAGGCTTCGCTAAACTCCAGCGGCAAAAGGTCAGGATCCGGGAGATAGCGGTAGTCGTGCGCTTCTTCCTTTGAGCGCATCGATCGGGTCTCACCCTTGTTGGGATCGAACAGCCGGGTTTCCTGATCGATGGCACCGCCGTCCTCAATGATCTCGATCTGTCGGCGCGCCTCATATTCGATGGCCTGACCGATGAAGTTGATCGAGTTCATGTTCTTGATCTCGCAGCGGGTGCCCAGTTCGGTGCTACCGGCCTTGCGCACGGAGACGTTGACGTCGGCGCGCAGATTGCCCTTCTCCATGTCACCGTCGCAGGTGCCGAGATAGCGCAGGATCGAGCGCAACTTCATCACGTAGGCTTTCGCCTGCTCCGATGAGCGGATGTGAGGCTTGGAGACGATCTCCATCAGCGCGACACCGGAACGGTTGAGGTCCACCAACGACATGGTCGGGCTCCGGTCGTGCAGCGACTTGCCGGCATCCTGCTCCAGATGCAGCCGCTCGATGCCCACTGTGACGCTCTCGTCGCTCGCCAACTCGACGATCACCTCACCCTCGCCCACGATCGGCGACTTGTACTGGCTGATCTGATAACCTTGCGGCAAATCCGGATAGAAATAGTTCTTGCGGTCGAACACCGAACGCAAATTGATCTGCGCGTTCAAACCGAGCCCGGTGCGAACCGCCTGCTCGACGCAAAATTCATTGATCACCGGCAGCATGCCGGGCATTGCCGCATCGACCAGCGAGACATGGCTGTTGGGCTCGCCGCCGAATTCCGTCGAGGCGCCGGAAAACAGCTTTGACTTCGAGGTGACCTGGGCGTGGATTTCCAGCCCGATCACCATTTCCCAGTCGCCGGTGGCGCCCTTTATTAGTTTGCCGTTTGTTGCACTCATGCTGGTCGGTCCTCAAGCAGCGCGGTAACGATCCGCTCCCACTCCGTTTCCAGAGGACCGGTCGCAACGGGTTTATTGGCCCGCCGGTACCAATAGCCGGCATTGCCGAGATCGCCTTCGACACGATGCAGGTAAGCATGGACCCACGCCGAGTCAGCCGTCTCCTCGTCCTGCACGATCTTGTGCGCCTCATCCCACGCGCCCTTTGCGGCCCACCACAAGGAGGCCAAGGGCGCGTCATACCGTGGCGCGGGCGCGGCGCCCGACAAACTGGCTTTGAATTCCGCCATGGTCACCACCACCTCGGCGGCGTGAACCGCCCCGCCGCTTGCTCGATCACCTCGCCGAGCGAGAACAGCGTCTCCTCGTCGAACGGGCGGCCGATCAGCTGCAGGCCGAGCGGCAACCCTTGCGCGTCCTTGCCGGCGGGAACCGCGATCCCCGGCAGCCCGGCCATGTTCACGGTCACCGTGAAGATGTCGTTGAGATACATCTCCACGGGGTCGGCGCCCTTTTCGCCGATACCGAATGCCGCCGACGGCGTCGCGGGGGTCAGGATCGCGTTCACGCCCTTGGCGAAACAATCCTCGAAGTCTTTCTTGATCAAAGTGCGGACTTTCTGCGCGCGCAGGTAATAGGCGTCGTAGTAGCCCGCCGAGAGCACATAGGTGCCGATCATAACGCGGCGGCGGACTTCGGCGCCAAAACCTTCGGCGCGGGTATTTTCGTACATCTCGCCGACACTACGGCCGGGCACGCGCAGGCCGTAACGCACGCCATCGTAGCGCGCGAGGTTCGAAGAGGCCTCCGCGGGCGCAACGATGTAATACGCCGGAAGCGCGTATTTGGTGTGCGGCAGCGACACCTCGACCAGTTCCGCACCCGCTGCTTTCAGCCAGGCCGCGCCCTCGGTCCAAAGCTTTTCGATTTCCGCGGCCATGCCGTCGAGCCGGTATTCCCGGGGAATGCCGATCTTCATGCCCTTGACGGATTTTCCGATCGCGGCCTCGTAATCCGGCACATCGCGGTCGACCGATGTGGTGTCCTTGGGGTCGTGACCGGCCATCGAGCGCATCAGGATCGATGCATCGCGCACGGTCCGCGCGATCGGCCCAGCCTGATCGAGCGAGGATGCAAACGCGACGATGCCCCAGCGCGAACAGCGCCCATAGGTCGGCTTCATGCCGACGGTCGCGGTGAATGCCGCCGGCTGGCGGATCGAACCGCCGGTGTCGGTCGCGGTCGCACCCATGCACAGAAGAGCCGCCACCGCCGACGCCGAGCCGCCGGACGAACCGCCGGGCACCAGCGTGGTATTGGCGCCATCGCGCCGCCACGGATTGACCACCGGACCGAAGCACGAGGTCTCGTTCGACGAGCCCATGGCGAACTCGTCATTGTTGAGCTTGCCGAGCATGACGGCGCCGTCGCGCCAGAGCTGCGAGGTCACGGTGGATTCGTAAGGCGGCACAAAATTGCCGAGAATTTTCGAACACGCGGTGGTGCGCACGTCCCTGGTCGCGAACAGATCCTTGATCCCGAGCGGAATGCCACCGAGCGGACCGCCCTCGCCTGTGGCGATTTTTGCGTCGGCCTCGCGAGCCATGCCGCGGGCCTGATCCGGCGTATCCATCACAAAGGCATTGAGCACGCGCGCGTCCTCGATCGCTTTGAGGTGCGCGTCGGTCAGTTCAAGTGACGTAAAGGATTTGTTCGCGAGACCAGTTCGAGCCTCGGCGAGCGTCAGCGATGTCAAATCGGTCATTTATCAGCCGGGCTGCAGAAGAACGGAGACAGCGTCTTGTCGTTGGCCGGGTCGTCGCGCAAGATTTTGCTGCTTGCCTTGTCAGCCGCTTCGAGCGCATCGAGCACCGCGTCGACAGCCTTGTCAGGATCGGCGACCTTGCCCTGCCGCTCCATCGCATCGAGATAATTCATATAGGCCAGATAGGCCTTTTCATCGTCGCAGAGCAGACACATCGGACTCTCTTCTGTTTAACGCGTTTTCTTCACGCGAACCGGTATCCACTTCGCTCGAAAACGCTATGATCTATTCGACGACTTTCGGCACCAGGAAAAAATGGTCTTCGGTGGCCGGCGCGTTCCTGACTATATCGTCCGGGATCTCGCCATCGCTGACCATGTCCGGGCGCTTCTTCATCTCCATTGGCATGACCGACGTCATCGGCTCGACGCCATCGACGTTGACTTCCGACAGCTGCTCGATAAAGGCCAGCATCGCGTTCAGCTCGCCCTGCAGATGCGGAACCTCTGCGTCAGTGACCGCGATCCGCGCGAGATGCGCGATGCGGCGAACGGTGGCGGCATCGACGGACATTATATAAGGCCTTTGGGTGACAAATTCAGCCCGCCGTATAGCAGAGAGGGCTTTTGCGCCGCAACCGCGGTTGGCCGTTCTTAGCCCGCCATCTGGCTTAGCCGTGCCAGCGCCGCGCCGGCCAGCGCCCGGGTCAGCTCCGCTGCCGGCATCTCGCGGCCGAGCCGCACCGCCTGCCCCGCCCAAAGATTGGTGAAATCGACCTTGCCGAGCTTTTCAGCCGCGGCCTTCAGGGGCGCAAGTGCGGTCGCGGCATGGGGAAACACCGGCGCATCGCCCGAGATCGGGCCGACCTCGCGCATCACGCGGTTGGCGATCCCGCGCGCCGGGCGTCCGGTCATGACGTTGGTGATGACAGTGGAATCATCCCGCGCCTGGGCGAGCGCTGTCCGCGCCGCTGCAATCACCCTGGATTCCGGGCAGCGCAGATAGGCGGTACCGATCTGCACCCCGGACGCACCCAGCGCGAATGCTGCCGCGATGCCCCGCCCGTCGGCGATGCCGCCCGCCGCGATCACGGGGACTTTCACCGCATCGACGACCTGCGGCACCAGCGCGAAGGTGCCGGGCTGCTCGGCGATGTCTTCGGTCAGGAACATGCCGCGATGGCCACCGGCTTCGACTCCTTGCGCGATGATGGCATCGGCGCCGTTTTCCTCGAGCCAGATCGCCTCCTTCACGATGGTCGCGGATGAGATCACGACGCAGCCGGCGGCCTTGACGCGCTTGAGCAGCGCCTGATCCGGCAGTCCGAAATGGAAGCTGACGACTTCGGGTTTCAACTCCTCGACCAGAGCGCACATCGCGGCATCGAACGGCGCGCGGTTGGCGGCGTTGATCGGAGCCGCCGGATCGAGCCCCAGCTCTTTATAGTAAGACCCAAGCCGCTGCTTCCACTGGTCCTCACTGCGTGGGTCGACCTCGACGGCCTTGTGGCAAAAGAAGTTCATGTTGACCGGCGCTGACACGCGCTGCCGGATGATATTGATTTGCTCGCGCGTCTTCTCCGCCGACAGCATCGCACACGGCAATGAGCCGAGTGCCCCGCCCTGCGCCGCCGCGATCACCAGGTCCGCATCCATGACCCCGGCCATCGGCGCGAGAACGATGGGAAACTCGGTCTTGAAGAGCTCGACAAGTCGGCGGTCTGGCCACATGGTCTGCTCCTCCGGGTGAAAAAGAGATTGGCGCGGGCGTCGTTAACGAGCCTAACCAAGATTAGCACCCCACGATGCGGACGAGCTATGCATTCACGCGCCGCCTGACGCTCCAGCGCCGCAGCGCAACAACGGCCCAGACGGCCTCGACCAGCCCGAACGGCCAAGCGCCCTGCAGAAAACCGTAAGCCGAACCCAGCGCACAGGCGACCGCAAACGCGAGGATGAAAAAGTGATCACGATCCTCCAGCGCATAACATACGAGCATCGCAGTAACGGCGAACAATCCGAACAGGCTAAGAGCGTCCATATTCTGCGTCCCAGTTTCAGCGAGGAATCTCACGCCTCCAGCGATAGCTGGAGAACGTTTGCGTTCTTTTTCTTGAATAACGGCAAGTCTCTCTCAGCTTTCCATCTCGCGGAAATTCACTGTCACAATTCGGCAACGCGACGCCGCGTAGCGCCATTGCGATCAGAAACACGAGACGTGGCTTGCACCGCTTCAAAAAAATTGGATCGGGTCGCCCTACTACGTTAGGATGAGGCGCTAGCTACCAAAAATAACGTCACACATGGGAGGAACTGCGATGCTGAAAGCATTGATGCTTGGCTGTTCTATCGCCTTGTTGGGTACGGTTGGAACGGCAGGCGCACAAGACTGGACGAAATCGAAATGGGGCCCGAACGATGAGATCGGCGCGGCAAATAATATGTCGCCTGATATTGTCATGAAGGCCGCCGGACTGATCAAGACAGGCAAGACATATGGCCTCGGGATCGAGACCAATTCCAAAACCCCCGCCTTTCCTCCGCGCACCTTCAAGGTGCTCGTGCTTCAACCCGGACAGGCCGGCGGCAGCGGCCTCGGTCCGAGCAAGACGACCTACAACGATGACATCATCGAGGGCTGGGTCGGCATCGGCAGTCAGATCGACGGGCTCGGCCACATCGGCGTGGACTGGACCTATTACAACGGCAACAAGTCCGGCGATTTCGCCGCGGCGGATGGCCTAAAAAAGCTCGGTGTCGAAAAGATCCCGCCGATCGTAACCCGCGGCGTGCTGCTCGATATGGCCGGCTATCTCGGCACCGACCTGGTCAAGGAAGGCACCGCCTTCAACGTCGCGGAAATTGAAGGCGCCGCCAAGAAACAGGGCGTCGAAATTCGTCAAGGCGACGTCGTGATCTTCCACACCGGCTGGGTGAGTTTGATCGGCAACGACAACAAGCGTTACAACACGGGTGAACCCGGCCTCGGCGTCGAAGGCGCAAAGTATCTGGTCAGCAAAGGCGTCGTTGCCATCGGGGCGGATACCTGGGCGCTGGAAGTCATCCCCTTCGAATCCAAGAACGTGTTCGAGGTGCACCAGATTCTTCTGCCGATGTCGGGCACTTACATTCTGGAGAACATGAATACGGCGCCGCTGGCCGCGGACAAGGCCTATGAATTCCTGTTTGTCCTGGGCGTGCCCAAGATAACCGGCGCTGTGCAGGGCATCATCAATCCCATAGCGATCCGCTAACTGCAGCAGCGAAGCGAGTTGGCTCCCGCTCCCTTTGGGAGAGGGGTTGGAATGAGGGGTTACGGTCTATCGTTGGGCCATATCCCCTCACCCGGCGTTGCGCGCCGACCTCTCCCAACGGCAGAGGTGAAGCTTGAACCCGGGCTCTTTGCTTTGCGTGACCGAGGTGCCGCGTGTTATGCGGAGCCATGTCTGCCCTCATTCTGCCGCTGATCGACGCGAGCGCGCACTGGCCTGAGCGCGGCGCGCTGGTCGGGCTCGATCTGGGCACCAAGACCATTGGTGTAGCGGTGTCCGATCCCGATCGCAGGCTCGCGACCGGGGTCGAGACCATCCATCGCAAGGCTTTTAAGGCCGATGCCGCGCGCCTGCTCGCCATCGCCGGCGAGCGCAACGCCGTGGGCTTCGTGCTCGGCCTGCCCATCAACATGGACGCCAGTGAGGGACCGCGCGCGCAATCCACCCGCGCCTTCGCCCGCAATTTTTCCAGGCTCACCGATCTCGCCATTGCCCTGTGGGACGAGCGGCTTTCGACCGCAGCGGTCGAACGCGAATTGATCGGCATCGACATGAGCCGCGCCCGGCGCGCCGAGGTGATCGACGAACACGCCGCGATCTTCATCCTGCAGGGAGCACTCGATCGGCTGACAAAGCTCCGCGAAACGCGCTGACATCTTTGACGATGGTGTTGCGGCGGTGAGGACGCGCTCCCTCTCGCTTTGGGAGAGGGTCGGGGTGAGGGATTGCATTCCGTTAGCTCGGTCCCGCGAGCAAAATGGTCTGCACCACCGCGGCCAGATTATTGAGACCGTGCACGACCACCGTCAGCCAGGTCGAATTGCTGCGATAGCGGAGATAACCGAGCAAGAGGCCGATCGAAAACACTTCGCCGAAAAAGAACCAGTCGTATTGCAGGTGCAGTGCCGTCCACACGACCGAGGACAGGATGATGGCGCCGACGGGCCCGAGAAACGACTCCGACCAGCCGCGGTAGAGAAAGCCGCGCGCGAAGAATTCCTCTGTCACCGGCGCGGCGATGGTGAATGCGAACACCAGAAGCCATAACGCGCCATCGGCCCGCGCCGATTCCAGCACCTCTCCCATGAATCCGGGCGCGACCTCGCGCCCCGTCGCGCGCGACAGCAGGTCCCACCCCATCACCAATACAAACAGAGCGGCAACACCGATCAGAAGGTTAGTCCACGAGGGCCAGCGCAGCGCGAGGTAATCGGCGAAGGGCGTGCGCGAGAAACGTATGGCGATCCACAGCGCGGCGAGAACGGCGGGCAGTCCCATGATCACGGAGAGCGAAATCGTCAGGCCGCCGCCGACGACGTGGATCGCGGCAGCAAGATCAACCGGCCCTTCCCTCAACAAAACGAACCAGGCCACCACCGCGATCTGTCCCGCAAACATCGCGGCGAAGATGAACAGGCCCCACAGGGCAGTGCCCCAGAATTTCCAGATGTGGGACGGGCGTTGGGTACGGATGACCGGAATGGGCGCGGCAGAGCTTGCGGAATCGAGGGAATCCATCAACGGGCTTTCAAGTTTTGATTGTCTTCATGGCACGGCTTGTCCGGGCCATCCACGTTCTTAATCCCGTGCCGCACAAAAAAGGACGTGGATGCCCGGCAGCCGGGCATGACGATGGAGGGAAGCATCAAGGCAGCGCCCGTTCCAGCAAGCCTCTTATATCGTCGTTGGCGAGATCGACCGCGCCATAGATGCCGGCGTGATTGCCGGCAAGCCGCGTCGCCGCGAACAATTCCGCGTGATGCGGCGATACCTTGCTAAGCGCGGCCGCGGCACCGAGCAGCGCCAGCTTCTCGACCGCCAGGCGCGCCACGCGCTCGCTGTCCGGCCTGCGGAATGCCTTGCCGATGAACGCCACCGTGTCGCCGGCGCCGGGCAGGCCTTTAGCCTCCTCGGCGAGATCTTGCAAAACCGCGCTGGCTGCATCGGCCTCGCGCGACAACGCCCGCAACACGTCCAGGCACATCACGTTGCCCGAACCCTCCCAGATCGCATTGACAGGGGATTCCCGGTAATGCCGCGCCAGAATGCCCTCCTCCACATAGCCGTTGCCGCCGAGGCACTCCATCGCCTCGTAGAGGAATCCCGGGGCGCTCTTGCAGACCCAGTATTTCACGGCTGGCGTCAACAGCCGCATGTACGCCGCTTCGCTCAGATCATCCGGTGCCTCGTCGAACGAGCGGCACAGCCGCATGACAATCGCGACGGAGGCTTCGACATGCAGCGCCATGTCCGCAAGCACCGCCTGCATCAGCGGCTGATCGGCGAGGTGTTTCTGGAACACGCTGCGATGCCTCGCATGATGCAGCGCATGCGCAAGCCCGGACCGCATCAAGCCAGCGGAAGCAATCGCGCAATCCTGCCGCGTCAGCTGCACCATCTGGATGATGGTGCGAATGCCCTTGCCTTCGTCGCCTACGCGCATCGCATAGGCGCTTACGAATTCGACCTCGGAGGACGCATTGGAGCGGTTGCCAAGCTTATCCTTCAGGCGCTGGAACTGAATCGCATTGACCGATCCGTCGGGCGTAAAGCGCGGCATGAAAAAACACGTCAGGCCTTCATCGGCCTGCGCCAGCACCAGAAACGCGTCACACATCGGCGCTGACATGAACCATTTATGGCCGGTGATCCGATAGGCGTCGCCGTCGCGCATCGCACGCGTCGTGTTGCTGCGTACGTCGGTACCGCCCTGCTTCTCGGTCATACCCATGCCAAGCGTCATGCCGCGCTTGGTCCACCACGGCGCGAAGCTCGGGTCATAGGCGCGGGTTCCGATGACAGGCATTGCCTTTGCCAGCAGATCCGGCTGCGCCGTCAGCGCCGCCACCGACGCGCGCGTCATGGTGATCGGGCACAGATGACCGGTCTCGACCTGCGCTGCCATATAGAATTTCGCGGCACGCACGACTTCGGCCGCGCCACCAGCCGGCAGGCCATCGGCGGTCCAGGTCGAATTGTGCACGCCGGCGTGGGCGCTGCGCGCCATCAACTCGTGGTAGGCGGGATGAAATTCGACTTCGTCGCGCCTGAGGCCGCGGGCGTCGAACGTCCGCAGCTTTGGCGTGTTCTCATTGGCGATGCGGCCCCGCGCCGCCATGACAGCCGAACCCCAGTGCTCGCCGAACTCCGACAATTCCCTTTCGGCCGAAGCGCCGCCGTTGGCGGCGACCGCATCTGCCAGAGGCCGGTCCAGCGCAAACAGATCGACGTCTTCGAACGGCGGCGACTGGTTGAACACTTCGTGGGTGGCTAACGAAGCCAGCGTCATGGCCGATCCTGACTGTCGGAGATTTCGGAAATCAGTTTACGCCGGAATAATCTCGATTTCACGCGGACTACTCATTTGCGGCGCGGTATTATCGGGAAATCATACGCGGGCCCAGCCGCGCCGGGCAGCGAAAAGTGCCACCATTCCTTCGAATAATTTATAAAACCTTGCCGCGCCATCGCGGCAACGAGCACGTTCCGCCACCGGCGTTGAACTGACGTGATGGACCTCGCCGCGGTGTGCGCCTTCACGTCGGAACAGTCATAGCCGGTGCCCATGTCGACGCTGCCTTCCGGTGCGCGTGCGCTCGCAGGCGCGGTACAGTCGGCGTAGGACTTGTTGGGGTCGAACCGGGGTGAATGATCGGCCTTCAAATCGACCAGGGTCAGATCGACGGCGGCGCCGGTGGAGTGGCCGGAATGCTCGGCAATATAGCCCAGCCGGAACAGATCGGCCTTGCTGAAATCAGGATTATACCGCCGTTCGGCTGGTGTCTCTCGGCCGTTCCGCGCCCACACCACCATGTCGTGCACTGCTTGTGCCGGCCGATAGCAATCCAGCATTTTCAGCGACAGCTTTTGCGGCGCGAGCTCTTGCTGAATGCTTTTCAACGCCAATCCGACGCTGCGCTTCACCACGCATTCGGCGGCGTCGTAACCCGCAAGCGGCCGGCCGACGAAATTATTCGACCCGGCATAGCGGATGTCCTGAATGATGGTGGGATCGATATCGCGCAGGAACACGAAGCCGCCGGGCAAGTTCTGTGCGCGGGCCGGAGTGGCGAGCTCCATCGCCGCTAACAGGATCGGAGCAAACCAATTCAAATAGCGCATATCAAAATGGTTGGCGATCCAATCGCGGCGACTTTGCGGCACCTTCGTTTACCGTGCTTCCGACAGACCGGGGGATAACTCGCCAGCGCCCTATTCGCACTTGCCCCGCGTTACTTCTCTGCCTATAGCTCTCGCTTTAATGACCCCAGCATCGAAATCGACCTTCGTCCTCGGTCACCGGCACCTGCTGGGAATCGAGGGCCTTTCCGCTGACGATATCACCGGCCTCCTCGACCTCTCCGAGGAATATGTCGAACTCAACCGCCAGGTCGACAAGAAGCGCACGAGCCTGCGCGGCCGCACCCAGATCAACCTGTTTTTCGAGGCCTCGACCCGCACCCAGTCCTCGTTCGAAATCGCCGGAAAAAGGCTCGGCGCCGACGTCATGAACATGTCGGTGTCCTCGTCGTCGATGCGCAAGGGGGAGACCCTTGTCGATACGGCGGCGACGCTGAACGCCATGCACCCGGACATTCTGGTCGTCAGGCACCATGCCTCGGGTGCGGTCGAATTGCTGGCGCGCAAGGTTGACGGTTCCGTGATCAACGCCGGCGACGGCGCCCACGAACATCCGACCCAAGCGCTGCTCGATGCCCTCACCATCCGCCGTAACAAGGGCCGGCTCGAGGGGCTCACCATCGCGATCTGCGGCGACGTGATGCATTCGCGCGTGGCGCGCTCCAATATCCTCTTGCTCAATATCATGGGTGCGCGCGTGCGCGTGGTCGCACCTTCCACACTGTTGCCGCGCGGCATCGAGCGAATGGGCGTCGAGGTTGCCCGCGATATGCGCGAGGGCTTGAACGGGGCGGACATTGTCATGATGCTGCGGCTGCAGCGCGAGCGCATGAACGGCTCTTTCGTACCTTCGAGCCAGGAATACTTTAACTATTTCGGCCTCGACCAGAAGAAGCTTGGCTATGCCAAGCCCGACGCGCTGGTGATGCATCCCGGGCCGATGAACCGCGGCGTCGAGATCGACTCGATCGTGGCGGACGGCGCGCAATCGCTGATCCGGGAGCAGGTGGAAATGGGAGTGGCGGTGCGGATGGCGGTGCTTGAGGCGCTCGCCCGCAACCTGCCGAACGCATAAAATCATGTTGACCGATCGCCGCCCGATCCTGCTCGCCAACGCCCGCCTGATCGATCCGTCGCGTGATTTCGACGGCGTCGGCGACGTCTTGATCGCCGACGGCACGATCCGCGAGAGCCGGCGCGGCATCGGCGCCGCCGGCGTGCCCGAAGGCACTGACATCGTCAATTGCGCCGGCAAGATCGTCGCACCCGGGTTGATCGACATGCGCGCCTTTGTCGGCGAGCCCGGTGCCAGCCACCGCGAAACCTTTGCTTCCGCCAGCCAGGCGGCTGCGACCGGCGGCATCACCACCATCGTCTGCCAGCCAGATACCTCGCCGGTCATCGACAATTCGGCGACGGTCGATTTCGTGCTGCGCCGGGCCCGCGACACCGCCATCGTCAATATCCATCCGATGGCGGCACTGACCAAGGGCATGCGCGGCGAGGAGATGACCGAGATCGGGCTGTTGAAAGCCGCGGGCGCGGTGGCTTTTACCGATGGCGACAGGAGCGTCATCAATGCGCAGGTGATGCGGCGGGCGCTGACTTACGCCAGGGATTTCGACGCCCTGATCGTGCACCACACCGAAGACCCCAATCTGGTCGGCGAAGGTGTCATGAACGAAGGCGAGTTCGCAGCTCGGCTCGGGCTGGTCGGCATTCCCAATGCGGCTGAAGCCGTCATGCTGGAGCGCGACATGCGCCTCGTCGCGCTGACCGGCGGGCGCTATCACGCGGCCTCGCTGAGCTGCATCGAATCGCTGGAAATCCTCAAGCGCGCGCGCGAT
>DASXJV010000390.1:0-4833 GCA_036497205.1 Bradyrhizobium sp. | reverse complement strand
ACGGTTGAGATGTTCCTTGCCAGCCCCGCCGAAATTCGTCGATCAATTTCATCATGGGTCACATCAAACCGTTCAGCGAAACCAAATAAGGCCAAGCATAAAGGAAAATACGCGGCTAATGTGGTGGGTCAAAAGTTCTCTTGTTTTTCGCGGCGAGTCCATCAGGAGGATTTCTGCACCGAAATCACCCTACAATGATGGATTTCGCGTGTCTTTTCGAATCCGAAATTCGCAAAAAGGGCCTCGCAGCGATGTAAGCGAATTTCGGATCGGGACACTCGTGGCCGCAAAAGCGAACTTCAGATTCCGGGCCCCTGTGGTGGAAAGCAAGCACAGCTTGCGTTGTTCAGTCGGGCCGGAGATATACTGAAGCCAAGATCGCAAGAACGGGAGAACGATATGGGACGGCTGGACGGCAAGGTCGCGGTCATTACCGGGGCAACAAGCGGCATCGGGCTGCGCACCGCGGAGATATTCGTCGCGGAAGGCGCGAAGATCGTCATCGCCGGACGCCGCGTGCCGGAGGGCGAGGCGCTGGCCAAAAAGCTCGGCGGCGCCTGCATCTTCCGCCAGACCGATGTCACGGTCGAGGAGCAGATGCGCGCGCTGATCGCGCAGGCGGTCGAAAAATTCGGCCGCATCGATTGTCTGTTCAATAACGCCGGCGGACCGGCGCAGACCGGCGGCATCGAAGGCCTCGACGTTGCCCGCTTCGATGCCGCGATGGCGACGCTGGTGCGTAGCGTGATGCTGGGCATGAAGCATGCCGCACCCCACATGCGCCGCCAGGGCTCCGGCAGCATCATCAATAATGGCAGCATCGCCGGAAGGCTCGCCGGCTTTTCGTCCTCGGTCGTCTATAGCGCGGCCAAGGCCGCCGTCATTCACCTCACAAAATGCGTGGCGATGGAACTCGGCGAATCCGGTATTCGTGTCAACTCGATCTCGCCGGGCGCGATCGCCACCGGCATTTTCGGGAAGGCGCTTGGTCTTTCGGTGGAGGCGGCGGAGAAAACGCCCGATGTCATGCGCGAGATTTACAAGACCGCGCAGCCGATTCCGCGCGCCGGGCTGCCCGACGACATTGCCCACGCCGCGGTGTTTCTCGCCAGCGACGAATCCAGCTTCATCAACGGACACGATCTGGTGGTCGATGGCGCCATGACCGGCGGCCGTAACTGGACTCAGCAGCAGCAGGGCTATGTCGCCATGCGCAAGGCGTTCGATCAGGGCGCGGGGTAACCCCGGTCTTTACGCAACCGGCGACAGCGTCACGCGCAGTCCGTCGCGCGGCTTCGGGATCGGCCACATCTGCCAGTCCGGCGTGTAGCCGGGCTCCAGCGAGACGCTGAGATTTTGCAGGAAATGCCGCGCGAAGCATTTCGCCTGCATGTAGGCGAAGTGCAGCCCGAGGCACATATGCGCGCCGCCGCCGAACGGCACCCAGGCGAAGCGATGGCGGCCGCGCTGCGCCTCTTCGGTGAAGCGCATCGGATCGAACGTTCCGGGATCGGGCCAGATTTCCGGCATGTGGTGAGAGAACAGCGGATTGACACCGATCATGGTGCCGGCTGGAATTGCGTAGCCTTTAAAAGTGAAATCGCGGACGGCGCGCCGCGGCATCGAGGGTACCGGCGGCTTGAGCCGAAGGGCCTCCTTGAATGCCATCTCGGTGAGCGGCATGGCTTCGAGATTGTCGAACGTCGTAGGCTCGCCGGCCGCCACACCCAGCGCCGTCACTTCGTCGCGCAATCTTTCTTGCCATTGCGGATTGGCGGCGAGCGCGGCCACGAACGATGTCAGCGACGAGGTCAGTGTGTCGTGCGCGGCCATCATCAGGAAGCTCATGTGATCGACGATATCCTGTGTCGACAGCAGCGCGCCGTCCTCGTGGGTGGCGCGGCATAGCTGCGAGAACAGGTCCTCGCCGCCTTTGGCGCGGCGGATTGGAATCTGCTCCGAGAAATAGGCGACGATGCGTTTGCGTCCGCGAACGCCGCGCGCCATCTTGGTGCCAGGCAAAGGCTTGCGAATCACGGCGACCGAGGCGGCCACCATGTCGACGAAGGCGCGCGTGATCTCATCGACCTCGGGGCCGATGCCGGCGCCGAGGAACGCGGAGGCGGCGAGGTCGAGCGTGAGCTGTTTCATGGCGGGATAAAACAGCATCGGCCCCGGCTGCGCCTTCCACTGCGCGACCCGCGCCGCGATGCCGGTATCGAGCTCGGCGAGATAGGATTTCATCGGCCCGGATTTGAAGGCGACCGACAGCGCGCGGCGGTGCAGGCGATGCTCGTCGAAATCGAGCAGCATCAGCCCGCGCGGAAACAACAGACCGAGGATGGGCCCCCAGCCGAGCGTCGAGGAGAACAGTTTGGCCTGGTCGAACAGCACCAGCTCGTTGGCCTCGGGCCCAAGCAGGACCAGACTGGTCTCGCCAAATATATGGCTGCGATAGACCAGCCCGTATTTGGCGGCCTGCCGCTCGACCTGTCCCTTGGGGTCGGCGAGCACCTCGAGCGTCTTGCCGATCAGCGGCCAGCCCTCATCGCCGGGAATATGCGTCAGCGAGTTGCGCTTTGGCGGACTAAGAGTGATCGCGGGAGAGGCCACACTTTGCATCGACATGGCAGTTGCTCCTTTGATCGCTGGTATATGATCGGTTCGACCGCGCCTTTATTGCGACGCAGATCCGGGCGGACGATCATCCGCATAACCACCGGCCGGTAAATAACCCCTTGGCTCCTTGGTGCAAAGGCTGATGCAAGGTCGGGCAGGGTCTCGGCCGATCCAAATAGTACGACAAAGCCGTACGCTGTGATAGGTTGCCTCAAAATAAAGCGGAGGCAGGGAGGATCATATGCCGGGAATTTCTCGAGGATTTTTCGTTGTGCTGGCGGCGGCCGGCTGGATGGCGGCCGGGCCGATGGCGGCGCTGGCGCAGACACAACCTGTTGTCACAAGACCTGTTGCTACGAGCCTTGGCCCCGATTTCCCCAAAACCGGAATCTTCATCGGCAACAGTTTCTTCTATTACAACAACGGGCTGCCCGGCCATCTGTCGCTGATGGAAAAAGCTGCGGATCCCGCTCACAAGCAGGACTACCGCAACACCATGGTGACGATCGGCGGCTCCGGCTTCGACTGGCATGATGTCGAAAGCTATTTCCGGCCCAACGCCATCGGCAACTATTCCTTCGACGAGAACAATAACGTCGTCTTCAACAAGCTCGACAAACTGTTCGACGTCGCCGTCATGATGGATTGCAGCCAGTGCCCGATCCACCCCAAGCTGAAGCCGGTCTTCGCCGACTATGTGAAGAAGAACAGCGGCATCGTGGCGCCCATGGCGTAAGGCCGGTGTTCTTCATGTCCTGGGCCTATGCCGACAAGCCGCAGATGACGGCGCAACTGGCGGAAGCCTACACGATCGCCGGAAATGAAAACAACGCGCTGGTGATTCCGGCCGGCCTTGCCTTTGCCCGCGCGCTTCGCAAGCAACCGGAGCTCAATCTCTATGCGGCGGACAAGCGCCATCCAAGCCTGGCCGGAACTTATCTCGCGACCTGCACCGCGTTTGCCGCGCTAACCGGCCGCTCGCCGGTCGGCAATCCCTACCTCGCGGGCATCGACGAGCCGACCGCCCGGTTCCTGCAAACCGTGGCATGGGAGACCGTGCAGGACTACTATCGCAAATGATTTCGCTGTCGCTGCTCGCCCGTATCGGACGAGGTGATCGGCGCGGCGACGGGCCGCGTCTTTTCACGCCTTCCGTTTCGCGGCTTCCTTCTGCAGGTCCGGCGCGTTGATGGTGGGGATCGCGACACGGCCGGGGCCGGTGAGCGGAAGGGCTGCTGCGGCCTTGTCGTTTTCCATGATCTTCGCCATCACGGCTTGCCCGGCACGCTCGAACACCGCGCGGTTCTCGATCACGAATTTCTGCGATTTGCGTAAGGATGCGATATAGCCGTTGATTTCCGGCACCACATAGCGCGCCACCATATCCCAGCTGCGGCGGGTGTTTTCCGGATTGGCCCAGTCGTGCACGAACCCGACGATGGTGCCGACGCCGCCAGACACTTCCATCAGGCTCTTGATGGTTTTGACCAGGTCGTCCGGGGTCCCGATGGTGGAGGCGGCGCCTTCGCCGCCGGCGGTCTTCTCCACGGCGTCCTCGGGCGAGGTGAACGGCTGCAGGCCCGGCCGCTGCAGCGTGCCGACATTATATTCGTTGTGCCAGCGCATCAGTCCAGCGCCGGCCTCGCGCCGCGCCTGTTCTCGGGTTTCGGCGATGTGCCAGCTCAACAGCACGCGCCAATCGGATCGGCTCACGGTGGTGCCGTGCTTCTTGGCGGCATCCTCGGCAAAGCCCCATTGCGTCGGCAGCGCCATCAAGCCCTGTGTCGACATTGAACCGAGCGAAATGATGCCGATGCCGTATTTGCCGGCCAGCGTCATGCCCGACGGCGAGATCTGCGAGGCCACCACGAACGGCATCTCTTCCTGCAGCGGTAGAATCTGGAGCGCGGCGTCGTTCATGGTGAACCAGTCGCTTTTCGCCGTCACGCGCTCGCCCTTGAACAGCCGGCGAATGATCGCGATCGCCTCGTCCTGACGGTCGCGTTGCGTCATCGGATCGATGCCGAGCGTGTGCGCATCGGAGGCGAGCGCCCCCGGTCCGGAGCCGAAGATGGCGCGGCCCCCTGTCATGTGGTCGAGCTGCACCATGCGCTGCGCGACGTTGAAGGGATGGTGATAGGGCAGCGAGACCACGCCGGTGCCGAGCCTGATGCGTTTGGTGCGCTCGCCGGCGGCGGCCAAAAACATCTCCGG
>DASXJV010000389.1:0-4031 GCA_036497205.1 Bradyrhizobium sp. | reverse complement strand
CGGGACCAACGGCCCGAATTGAGATGGGTTGCGCAGCATCGGCGCAGCGAAAACCCAGACGCCGGATGCCACCTGAGCAGGCCGAAGTCCGATTTGAAAACCTAGATGCGCTCCGGATCGTTCAATGTGATATACATCACGTTGGCGGCTTCACCCGTCTCGGTAAATTTTGCTAGCTATTTGAAGCGCTTACTGCCATCGAAAACCGGCAGCAGATCGCTCCCAACAGCCCACAGCCTTGAAGCTTTACACTAAAGCTACGACCAAAGCCAACCCGCCGCCCCCCGGGGCGCGGTGGATTGAGGTCGGCGCAAGCCGGTTCTCAACCCCTGCGGCGGGCCGATGGTTCCATTTCTCCTAGATCGGCGGCATCCACACAACCGGCGACTGCCGTTTCGAGGCTTTTCCACGCCCATTCGCGGGCCGCGGCATCGCCGGTCGCGATGGCCAGCGCCGCCTCGGGATGAGCCATGCGTTCGCTCAACGGGATCGGCCCGCACACGATCATGAAAAAATCGTAGGCGTGCGGCCGCTCGTTGGCCATGACGAACTGGAAATGGACACGAAAGAACTTCCAGCGGAACAGGTTGTAGTGCTCGGGCTTGATGATTTCGCGGAACCGGACCGGCACGATCGTGGGATTGCGTCTGGAAGCGCCGACCTCGATACCGTGGCCGGCGATCGGGTCGAACGGATAGAAATTCATCACATCCTTGCGCGACTGGCAGTCGATCCAGTCGATCGAAGGCTCGATCGCCAGCAGGCGAAGGTAATCGCGGAAATCCTGCGATACGGCATGAAATCCGACGATGGGGAAATTGCCGCCGATCGTAAGCAAGACGATACGCGGGCCGCGCCGCCCGAGAGCCGGATCGAGCTTGAGCGCGCGCGCCAGTATCTCTGCCCCCAGAAACGATCCCGAACTGTGACCGACGACCACGATTTCCTCGGCCTCGCTGCTGCGTGCGACATTCGCGAGGTATTGGGCAAATCGATCGATCCGCTCGTCCCATTCCGGCCGTTGGCGGTGAGAGAATTCCCAGGTCCAGATCGTGTCCGAGAGCAGATAAAGCAGATAAGTCAGGTTTTCCGTGTATTTCAGCATGGTTCCGAGCGTGGCGACGAACAGAGCCGCCGCCGCGGCCACACTCAACAGGCCGGGAATGCCCAGCGCATCCAAGCCTTTCCCAAATGCATAGGCGGCGCCCAGAGCGCACAGCGCTTCGATGAACAGCAGGAAATGCGGGTAGGTGATGAAAGTCGCGAACCGCCAGTGCGACTTCCAGAATCGCGCGATCGTGCCGCCGAAGACCAGACGCCAATAGATCCACATGGCATGGAGAACCGTGCGCCAGATCGGCGAGGCAAGGTCGCGCTGGATCAGGTCTTCGAACCGCAGGAAATCGTAACTGGTGCGGGTCTGCCAGTCGCTTGCCTGGGTCTCGATGGTCCAGGATGCGGTCTCGCCGTCGGGTGCGACTTGCGGGCGGCTGATGGTGGCGGCGAGCTGATACAGCCGGCCAAATTTGCGCAGTTCGGTTCTGAACATGCGGTAATACTGCGCGAGGCCGCGCGGATCGTATCCCTGCACATAGATGATATGGCGGTGCTGAACGCGCACTTACTGCTGATCCCCGGACTGACCCGGGACTATATCAGGCCGCGTAACGCGCCAAGAGCTATTTCGGCTCTCATTGGGGCCGCCTGGTGCCGAATTCGCCTAATATTCTCTACTGTTGCCGGAGAGCGACTTGCACTGCGCCTCCGGCCGCCCGCCGTCATTGAACGTCGAGCGGCTCGGTGCCGGTGACCTGGCCGTTGGCGTCGGTGGTGATCTTGTCGACCCGCGCCTCCGCCTGCCGCAGCAATTCCTCGCACCGCCGTTTCAAGGACTCGCCCCGCTCGTAGATGGCGACGGATTCTTCCAGCGGCACCTTGCCGTCCTCGAGCCGCTTGACGATCGATTCAAGCTCCTCGATCGCGCGCTCGAAACTCAGCTTCCTGACATCGACTTGGGTGTTTTCGGCCATATTGCTTTCCCGGATGCGCCCTTATCCCGGCGCGGACCTAAATGAATTTATGCGGGCGTATTGTGGCGGGCACTCACCCGCCCATCAATGCGGTGACGTGGGCCGCGACCGACTCTTTCAGGCCCTGCAGATCATAGCCGCCCTCAAGCACCGAGACAATTCGGCCGCCGGCGCTTGTATCGGCGACATCCATCAGCTTGCGGGTGACCCAGCCGAAATCTTCCGACTTGAGATTGAGCGACGCCAGCGGATCTCGGTAATGTGCATCGAAGCCGGCGGAGACGATGATCAGTTCGGGACTGAATTTCCTCAGCTGCGGCAGGATCACGTTTTCGAACGCGGCGCGGAACTTGGCGCTGCCGTCCTCCGACGCCAGCGGCGCGTTGACGATGGTGTCGTGCTCGCCGCGCTCGCCGCTGGCGCCGGTGCCCGGAAACAGCGGCATCTGGTGCGTCGAGCAATACATGACAGTCGGATCGGCCCAGAAAATATCCTGGGTGCCGTTGCCGTGATGGACGTCGAAATCGACCACGGCTGCGCGGGCGATCCCGTATTTGCGTTGGGCGTGACGCGCGGCAATGGCCGCATTATCGAAGAAGCAAAAGCCCATCGGCTTACTGGTTTCGGCGTGATGGCCCGGAGGGCGGATCGCGACGAACGCATTGTCATGAGCGCCCGACATCACAGAGTCGGTGGCGGCGACCGCGCCGCCGACGCCGCGCATCACGGCCTCCCAGGTGCCTGATGACATCGAGGTGTCGCCGTCGAGATAGATCAGGCCGCTGGAGGGCGCGATGTGCCGGAGTTCCCCGACATAATGCTCGTTGTGACAGAGCGTGACCGAATCCAGGCTTCCTTCCGGCGCTTCGCCGCGCACCAGCCTCTCGAAGCGCTCTTCCGCGAGTACCTGATCGATCGCGCGAATTCGATCGGGCCGTTCCGGATGCCCGGGAGGCGTTAGATGGTCGAGGCTCGCCCGATGCGTAAGAAGAAGCGTCGTCATTCAATACCCTGGCGCGCTGAACGCGCTTTTCGAGGAGGGGCTAATCTAGGGGCTCACCGGCCGCTCTGAAAGAGCCGAGCCCGCGGATATGGCTCTGCATTTCAGTTCAGTCGCGTAATGCGATCGGCTGTCGCGGGGGCGATCGGACTGTTGGCCTGGAAATATCCGTACAAGGCATCGACGTCGTAGCTGCCGAATTGCTGCCCGGTCCCTTCTTTCAAGACAGTGAAGCCGTCGCCCCCGACCGCGAGATAATTGTTCACCGTCACGCGGTAGCTCATCGCGGGATCGATGCGTTGTCCATTCAGCGATATGCTTTCGGCCCCGACGCGGTCGCCGTACGGTTTTGCGTTATCCCATGCGTAGTTGAAGCCCTTCGAGACCTGCAGGATCCGCGGCCGCTTCGGATCGAGCCATTGCTGCTCGAGCATAGTCTTGATCTGCGCTCCCGTCAGCGTGAGCGTGACCAGCTGGTTCCGGAACGGCTGGCTGGCGAATACATCGGCATAGGTCACCGCGCCGTCCTCCTTCTTCGAAATGTCGCTGCGGACGCCGCCCGGATTGGTGAATGCGACCACGGCTGCGCCTTTTGCATCGGCGCGGGTTGCGGCCAACTGGGCGTCGGCGACGATGTCGCCGAGCGCGCTTTCGCCGGCATCATTGGGCACCCGCGACAGCGTTTCCGTGATCGATCCCGCCCGGCGGTCGGCGATCGGTGCGGCAACTTTATCGTAAGACTCAAGCAGCGCGGTCTGTTCCGCATCCCTGGCATAGGCGGCCGTGCGGACGATGATGTTGTCGGCCTTGGCGCTGATGACGTCGCGTGTCGCCGGATCGAGCTTCAGGTCGATTGCGGTGACGAGAGTGCCGTATTTGTCGCCTGACGTGACGAGCCGTCCGGCGATCTCGCAGACATAGGCCTGATGGGTGTGGCCGCTGATCACCACGTCGACCGCGCGATCGAGTTTTTTGACGATGTCGACAATGGCTCCGGATAT
>DASXJV010000388.1:0-5557 GCA_036497205.1 Bradyrhizobium sp. | reverse complement strand
GCCCATTCCGATGATGTTGGGCTGTAGTTGCGATTCACGACAAAATCCCCAATGCGGCGGCACCATACAAAGATTGCCCTGATCTGGCGAGACCTGGACCATCATGAAATTGCAGCGAAATTCGCGGCTCAGCCCAATTTTAGCTCTTTTTCCAACCGCTTCAGCCAGGCCTTGGCCTGCGCAAGCACGTTCTTCGGCGCGGTGCCGCCATAGCTGGTCCGGCTTTTCACTGAGGCTTCCACCGAAAGTACGCCCAATACCTCCGCCGTTATTTTGGGCTCAATCGCCTGCATGTCTTTCAAGGGCAGCCGGTGCAACGGCACGCCCTCCTTCGACGCCTTGGCAACGATGCGTCCGGTGGCGTGATGGGCATCGCGGAACGGCATCTTCAGCGTTCGCACCAGCCAGTCGGCAAGATCGGTGGCAGTGGCGTAGCCCTCGCCCGCAGCCGCTTTCATCCGCGCCTCGTCCGGCACGATGTCGACGACCATTCCGGTCATCGCCCGGATCGCCAGCGAGAGCGCGCCGAACGCCTCCATCGCGCCCTGCTTGTCCTCCTGCATGTCCTTTTGATAGGCCAGCGGCAGGCCCTTCATAACGATCAGCAATGCGGTGAGCGCGCCGATCACCCGGCCGGTCTTGGCGCGGACCAGTTCGGCGGCATCGGGGTTGCGCTTCTGGGGCATGATCGAAGAGCCCGACGTGAACTTATCGCTCAATCGCACCAGTCCCACCAGCGGCGAGGTCCAGATCACGATTTCCTCGGCGAAACGCGACAGGTGCACCGACGCGATCGCCGCCGCCGACAAGGTTTCGAGCACGAAGTCGCGGTCCGAGACCGCGTCGAGCGAATTGGCCATTGGCCGGTCGAAGCCGAGCGCCTTTGCCGTCGCATCGCGATCGATCGGGAACGATGTGCCGGCCAGCGCCGCAGCTCCGAGCGGCGATTCATTGAGTCGTTTGCGCGCGTCAGTAAAGCGGCCGCGGTCGCGCGACGCCATCTCGACATAGGCCAAGAGATGGTGCCCGAACGTGACCGGCTGCGCGGTCTGCAGATGCGTGAAGCCCGGCATGACAGTGTCGGCATGCTCCAGCGCCCGCTCCACGAGCGCGCGCTGGAACGCGGCCAGCGCCGCATCCGTCTCGTCGATGGTGTCGCGGACATAGAGCCGGAAATCGGTCGCCACCTGATCGTTGCGCGAACGCGCGGTGTGCAGCCTTCCCGCGGCAGGCCCGATCAACTCGCCGAGCCTGTTCTCGACATTCATGTGAATGTCCTCGAGCGCGCGCTTGAAATCGAACGATCCCTTGCCGATTTCTGACAAAATCGTGTCTAGACCCCTAACGATATTTTTCGCATCGTTCGCGGTAATAATACCTTGCGCGGCGAGCATCGCGGCGTGGGCCTTGGACGCGGCGATGTCCTGGGCATAAAGGTGTCGATCGACGTCGATGGAGACGTTGATTTCCTCCATGATCGCATCGGGGCGCTCAGTGAACCGGCCGCCCCACATCTTGTTGCTCATGACTTATTACTCATGACCTGCCACTCATCGTCACGCGCGGACGGAACGCCCGTGCCGCGGCTCGAACCGACCGCTCTGCATAGCCGTATCTGATACAGGATGACAAACGATATGCCCGACCTGCCCTCGCCTCGCCCGGCTGCCATGCGCCGGATTCCCTACGCGATCGTGGCGGTATTGATCGGGGCGGTGATTGGATTTGCCGGGTTATACGGGATTGGCGGGCTGAAGCGCAAACCAGCCGGAGATTCGGCCTGCCGCCCGGCGGTCGACCTTGCGCGGAAACTCGCGCCGCTGGCGCATGGCGAGGTTGCCGCGCTGACCATGGCGACGGCCCCGCTGCGGTTGCCGGACCTCACCTTTGAGGATGCCGACGGCAAGCCTAGAAAGCTCTCCGACTGGCGCGGGCGGATCGTTCTGGTGAACCTGTGGGCCACCTGGTGCGTGCCCTGCCGCAAGGAAATGCCGGCGCTGGACAACCTGGAAACCAGGCTCGGCGGACCAAATTTCGAGGTGGTCGCCGTTAACATCGATACCCGCGATCCCCAAAAACCCCGGAATTTCCTGAAAGAAGCCAATCTGACCCGGCTCGGCTATTTTACTGACCAAAAAGCCAAGGTTTTTCAGGATCTTAAAGCGATAGGTCGGGCGCTCGGAATGCCGACCTCGGTGCTGGTCGATGGCGAGGGCTGCGAGATCGCCACCCTTGCAGGACCCGCGGAATGGTCCAGCGACGACGCCATCAGGCTGATCACGGCGGCAGTGAAGCCTTCGAGCTAGAGCACCGTCATTCCGGGACACGCGTCTTTCGCGTGGACCCGGAATCTCGAGATTCCGGGTTCGCGCGAAGATGCGCGCCCCCGAATGACAACTAGAAAAAGTCAGGCCGAAATATCGAGATTGCCGCCGACGCCGGCGCCGAGATTGGCGGATGAATTCTGGCCGACGCCGAGCAGGGTCATGACCGCGGATTTCTCCGCGTCGGCATTCGATTTCATGATGCTGACGGCGACCTGCGTCTGGGTGTTGGCGGCCTTCATGGCAAGAAGGCTCGTGACCATGCTCATCATATCCATGCGCGATACCCCCAAGGGCGGACGCTAACGCGAGTTGGTTAACGTTGCGTAATCCGCAGTCTCGCCCCCACGAGACTGTTTCCATCGTATTGCCGATAATTATTTTGTGAGGATATCATAGCTCCGGGGTCGGGGGGTCAACAACAGTAGCGTGGTCATGCAATATAGGCGACCACTACACAGGCAACTCCGTCATATGTAAATTCGGCAACCCGCCGCATCCGGAGTTTGCGTGAGCGGCGAGCGACACAGCGTTGTCGCGCCGAACAAACGCAATGCCTTCTCGACCTCGTAATTGCTTGCGTTTTGGCTCCAACGCCAGCTCATTTCTCGATGTCACGGCGTGGCGGGCGGCTTGATCGCGCTGGATGATCGCGACCGATCGCCCGCCGACGTACCTATGGCTGGCCTGATCCGCCGGCCGAGCCGTAGACCTGCCCCGTGGCGTAGCTGGCGTCCGCCGCCGCAAGCTGGACATAGATCGACGCCAGTTCGACCGGCTGCCCCGGGCGGCCCATCGGAGTCTGACCGCCAAACTTCTCCAGCTTTTCCATGGTCGCGCCGCCGGACACCTGCAGCGGGGTCCAGATCGGGCCGGGCGCCACGCCGTTGACGCGTATGCCTTTCGACGCCAGCTGCTTGGCCAGCGACTTGACGTAATTCGCGGTCGCCGCCTTGGTCTGCGCGTAGTCATAAAGGTCCGGCGAGGGATCGTAGGCCTGTTCGGACGTCGTGCCGATGATCGCGGAGCCGGGTTTGAGATGCGGAAGCGCTGCCTTGATGATCCAGAACGGCGCATAGATATTGGTTTTCATGGTGGCGTCGAAGTCGTCGTTGCTGACGTCCAGGATGGACGCGCGGGTCTGTTGGCGAGCCGCGTTGTTAACGAGGATATCGAGGCCGCCAAGTCCCTTGACCGCGTCCTCGACCAGGCGGCGGCAGAACGCCTCGTCGCGTAAATCGCCGGGGATCGCGACCGCTGTCCTGCCCTCCGCCTTAATCAGGTCGATGACCTGTCGCGCGTCCTGTTCCTCGCTCGGAAAATAGTTGATGGCGACATCCGCGCCTTCGCGGGCGTAGGCGATCGCCGCTGCACGGCCCATGCCGGAATCGCCGCCGGTGATCAGCGCCTTTCGTCCCGCGAGCCGGCCCGAGCCACGATAGCTCTGCTCGCCGTGATCCGGACGCGGGTCCATTTCACTCGCGAGCCCAGGCCAGGGCTGCGATTGCTTCTTGAACGGCGGCTTCGGAAATTTTTCGACTGGATTCTGCAGTTCCTGACCCGGCATTTCCGATGCTCCTTTTGCAAGCGATGGAGCCGCGGCGGCGGCCAGGCCGACACCGGCGGCGCCGACGACTGTTCTACGTGTGATCGGGGATTTCTCAGGCATGAGGCTGCTCCGTGATACGTCCCGACAACGCCAAGCCGCCATGGACGTTCGCAGCGCACACGAAGAATTTCCGATGGGAACCGGGGACAAGATAAGCCCGGCGAGCTACTCGAGGGACAGCGGACGAAGTATATGCGCTGCGACGGTGAGTTGCGGACTCCACTACCATAGCACTTCAACTCAATCGGACTCGTTATGTTCGGGCTTGTCTCGGGCATCCACGCCTTCCCGGTATCGCTGCTAGAAAGACGTAGATGGCCGGGACTAGCCCGGCCATGACGAAAACGTGGGTCAACGGCGCTGGAAAAATTCGAGCCTACCGCGTCGGGACCGGCTTGTCGCCGCGGTAGTCGTAGAAGCCGCGCTGGGTCTTGCGGCCGAGCCAGCCGGCCTCGACGTATTTTACCAGCAGCGGACACGGCCGATACTTGGAGTCCGCGAGACCCTCGTGCAGGACCTGCATGATCGACAGACAGGTATCGAGGCCGATGAAGTCGGCGAGTTCGAGCGGCCCCATTGGATGGTGCGCCCCTAATTTCATCGCGGCGTCGATCGCCTCGACGTTTCCGACCCCCTCATACAGCGTATAGATCGCCTCGTTGATCATCGGCAGCAGGATGCGGTTGACGATGAATGCCGGAAAATCCTCAGAAACCGCGACCTGCTTGCCGAGCCGGGTGACGAACTCCTTTGCCGCGTCGAAGGTCGAGTCATCGGTGGCGATGCCGCGGATCAGTTCCACCAGTTCCATCAGCGGCACCGGATTCATGAAGTGAATGCCGATAAAGCGCTCAGGCCGGTCGGTGGTTGCGGCAAGCCGCGTGATCGAGATCGACGAGGTGTTAGAGGCGACGATGGCTTCCGGCTTCAGCACCGCGCAGAGATCGTGAAAAATCTTGCGCTTGATCTCTTCCTTCTCGACCGCAGTCTCGATCACCAGATCGCATTCGGCGAGCCCATCCATCGTCTCGGTGGAGACGATCCGCTCCAGCGCCTGCTTGCGCGCGTCTTCAGTGACGATTTTCTTCGAGACCTGGCGCGACAGATTGCCGTTGATGGTCGCCATCCCCGACTTCAGGCGGTCGGCGGATAGGTCGTTAAGTATCACGTCGAACCCGGCCAGCGCTGCCACATGCGCGATGCCGCTGCCCATCTGGCCCGAGCCAATCACGCCGACCTTCTTGATCATAGCCGCCATCTTGTCATCTCACCGGGGCGCGATCCGCGCCTGCCCAACCCTTGCATAAACACCGGCCGGAGTCTGTTTCATCCGGCAAAGCATTTTCTTTCAGAAAATGCTCTTAATCTGTAATCGCGCGTATTCTGATCGCAAAACCGATACCCACTTTTGCGCAATACGCGCGTGTCGTTACTTTGCAAGCTTGCCGAGCGCCTCGGTCAGTTCGGGAACCGCCTGATACAGATCCGCGACCAGACCATAATCGGCGACCTGGAAAATCGGCGCGTCCTCATCCTTGTTGATCGCGACGATCACCTTGGAATCCTTCATGCCGGCGAGATGCTGGATCGCGCCGGAGATTCCGATCGCGACATAAAGTTCCGG
>DASXJV010000387.1:0-10556 GCA_036497205.1 Bradyrhizobium sp. | reverse complement strand
GCCGCCCGGGTGCCGATCGCGCCCGAGGCGCCCGGCTGATTTTCAACGACGACCGGCTGGCCCCATTTGCTGTTGAGATTTTGCGCGATGATGCGCGCCAGCACGTCGGTGCCGCCGCCGGCGGCAAACGGCACAATCAGTTTTATCGCGTGATCGGGGTAATCGGCGGCAGAAACCGGCAGCGCGGTCGCACAAAGCGAAAGCGCCAATGCGGCGATCCGAAAGGACATTCTAGAATTCTCCCTGGAGTGGTTGGGCATCTTGATCATCAGCCAAAGCCGCAACAGCAAAGCCGCTGTTACCGCGATGCCATGGCGGCTGAACATCGCCTGCCAGTACGCGCCAGCGAAAGAGCGGCGAATCCGGTGGCGGTGAAAGTTCCGGCGTCCAGCCGGTCAGCTTTTCCAGCGTGTAAGTGTCCATCACGATCCCGCGCCAGCTACGATCGACCCGTTCGAGCGGTTCTCTGACGGCCGTCGTCGACGCCCACAGAGGGCTGGCATTGTCGGGTTCGCGCCCGACGTAGAGGCCGGTGTGACCTCTGATCAAGCTCATGCCGGGATCGCGAAAGCCCAGAAACCGCCCGCGCTCGTTAATCTGGATGACCGGCAAGCGGTCTTTGAAATACCAGCGCAGCATGGCGTAGGTCCGGTAGTCCGTGGTTGCGATCCAGGTGGCGCCGATCTTTTGTAACTCGGCCTGCGCCCGATCCACGACCTGCTCGTAACCCGCCTCGCCGCCGACCGGATCGGTCCTACCGATGAAATTCCAGGGGCTGACGACATAATAGAGAAAGATCAGAACGACCATGACGATGCCGGAGGCAATCGCCGCCACGGCCCATGAGATGGTCGATTTGACCATCCATGCCGGCCGGCCTTCCCGCGACAGCATTGCGATGTTGATGGCGGCGGCGGCAAATCCGATGGGCCACATGAACATCGGCCAGGTATCGCCGACCCGCAGCGTCAGCGATTTCCAGAAAAAATAGGCGAAGGGAACGATCACAGCGGTCGAGAGCAGAATGGCCACGGCGTCACCACGGCGATATCCCCGCCAGGCCGTCAATCCCAGGCCCGACAAAACCACCGGCAGCAGGATAAACCCGACCAGCCCAAACTGCAGGCCGATGAAATCGCCGACGGTGCGCAACGACCATTCATGGGTCGCGGTTGCACGTACGAACTGGAATCTGAACGATGCCCAGTCGTGCCCGGCATTCCAGATCAAGACCGGCAGGAACAACACGACCGCAATCAGCGCCGCGAGCCAGGGATACGGGCTGAACAGCCAGCGCTGGCGCCAGTCCGGCACCAGCATGAATGCCGCTACCGCCGGAATCAGCATCACGGCGGTGAATTTCGACAGCAGCGCCAGCCCGGCGAACACGCCCGCGGCCAGCCACCACCGC
Organism: Bradyrhizobium sp.; assembly: GCA_036497205.1. Taxonomy (GTDB): domain Bacteria; phylum Pseudomonadota; class Alphaproteobacteria; order Rhizobiales; family Xanthobacteraceae; genus Bradyrhizobium. Next base: position 9,145 of record DASXJV010000387.1, on the reverse strand, counting down.
GCATCGCCGCTTTCGTTGAGCCGGATCAGTGCCCACACCATCGCGACGGCAAACGGGATAAGGGCAACGTCGGGCGAGACCTTGGCCATCAGCAAGCCGTAATAAAGCGCGGCCTCCGGCATCAGCACCGCAAGCACCACCGCGCGGACGTCATGCGTCACGCGCCGGACGATATCGGCGAGCAGCAGTTGCGTTACCAGCATCGCAAGTATGCCGGCAAACCTTACGCCGAAATTGGTGTCGCCGAAGATCGCGGTGCCGAAGCGAATGAACCAGGCAATCATCGGCGGATGATCGAGGAAGGAAAGCACGTTCTCCTTCGACCAGGTCCAGTAATAGGCCTCATCGGTGCGCAGATCGATCATGCCTGCGTAAATCACCCGGAGCGCCGTCATCGCAATGATCAACGCGGCAACGGCAAGCGATTGCCGAAAGGCATAACTGTCCGGTTTGGTGCTGCTTATATCGGGCGGGGCGATCGTCACGGTGCTTTCTCCCCGACTTATATTGAGGTGTCAACGTGTTGCTGTCGGCGTTGATCTGACACACTCTCAGTGGTCGTGCCGGCGAACGTCGGGACCCCAACCCCAGACGCTTATTGTTGCAGAAGGCTTCTCCCCCATCGTCCAAATGGGGCACGGCGCCGCGATGAGCGCAATTACGCTCACGCGAGGATCCCGGCTTGCGCTCGCTTTGCTCGCTTGCCGGGACGACTCGCGGAAAGGCGGTCCCCTGATGGAATTAAACTCTGCTATCGTCGGTCTATTGTCGGTGAGCGTTCGATTGGATCGCATGACCCGATTTTCTCAAGGACAGCTGATAAAATTCATCCGCGGCATCGGCGTCCGGCAGATCCGTCTCGCCTGCGGGCTGGTGCTGTTTGCCTATCTGGTCAGCCATTTTCTCAACCATGCGCTCGGCAATATCTCGATGGATGCGCTTGCCGCCGGCGTCTACTACCACATGACATTTTGGCAATTTCTCCCGGTTACGATCGCTTTTTATACCGCGGCGCTGGTCCACGCCGGTCTCGGGATTTGGGCGCTGTACGAGCGCCGACAATTTCGCTGGAAGGCGATCGAGCCGCTCCAGCTCGTGCTCGGCTTGAGCATCCCGGCGCTCATCGTCACCCACGTTGTTGGGGTGCGGCTCGGCCATACAGTTTTCGGACACGAAAAGCTCTATCCGCAGGTGTTTTTTGCGTACTGGATCGTATGGCCATACAAAATGTGGCTGATGTTCGCTGTTCTGACCATCTCCTGGATTCACGGCTGCATCGGTCTTTATTTCTGGCTTCGGATGAAAGCGTTCTTCCAACGCGCCGCGCCATTTTTGCTCGGCGCCGCGGTGCTGGTTCCGACGCTGGCCATGTTGGGTCTCTATCAGGGCGGACGAAGCGTCGTTGACAGCGATAGCGTCAAATGGAGGACGGAGAATCTCTCGCCCCGCCAGGTCGGCACGCCAGCTGAACAAGCCGTATTGAACAATATCGAGGATTACTTCCTGATCGGCTATCTCGGCTTGATCGGATTTGTCCTGCTCGCAAAAGGCGTGCGCACCTTGAACGAGCGCAGGGGCGGCATGATCACCCTGTCGTATGGCAATGGCAGGACGGTTCGCGTGCCGAAGGGGCTTAGCGTGCTCGAGGCAAGCCTGCGCTATAATGTCCCGCATGCGAGCGTCTGCGGTGGCCGCGCCCGCTGCTCCACCTGCCGGATTCGCGTGATCGGGGATTATACCTCGCTGCCGGAGCCGTCCAAGCGGGAAGCGTTTGTGCTCAACCGCGTCGGGGCCGGCTCGGATCCGGCAATCCGTCTTGCCTGCCAGCTCAGGCCCGAGGCCGATCTCTCTTTTTTCCAGATATTCCTGCCGCAGATCACGGCAGCCAGCTTGCGGACCTCAAGCCCCTCCCGCATCGGTGAGGAGCGCTACCTCGTCAGCATGTTCGTGGACATGCGGGGCTCGACCAAGCTCGCCGAAAAACGGCTGCCGTTCGACACCGTTTTCATCGTCAACCGCTTTTTGGGCGCGGTGTCGCAGGCGGTGATCGAATGCGGCGGTAAACCCAACCAGTTTGTCGGCGACGGACAATTGGCGTTGTTCGGGCTCGCTAGCAGCCCGCAAACAGCCTGCCGCCAAGCGCTCAAGGCGGCGGCCATGATTACCGCCAATGTCGACGAGCTGAATGAATCTCTTAGGCACGACCTGCGTGAGCCGATCCGCTTCGGCATCGGCATTCATGGCGGCGAAGTGATCATCGGCGACATCGGCTATCGCGACCACATGGTATTCACCGCGCTCGGAGACGCGGTCAATGTCGCAGCAAGGCTGCAGGAAATGACAAAGAACCTCGCATGTGAAGCGATCGTTTCGGAGGAGGTTCGAGTGACCGCCGGCCTTTCGAGCGATGACCTACCTCAGCAGGAAGTCGCGATTCGCGGGCGTGCCGAACCGATGATTATCCGCACTGTGACTGACGCGAAGGCGTTGTCCGCATTGGTCGACGACGTCCATGTTGTCGCGGCCTAGCGTCCGCCTGCGCACCTTCAACATCTGCGAATATTGAAGGAAAGCCCGGTTCTCTCAATTCAAAACGCCCCGGTCGCTTGGTGCGGCCGGGTTTCCTGTTTTTGTCCTCGGGTTTGCTGCGTCGCATTCAAATGGCTCGCGGGATTGTTACATCGCAACGTCTTGATCCACGCCCCGAAAGCATGAATTGCACTTAGCAACTGCCGATACGACTTCGGAGAATGCGCCATGCTCGATAGACGAGAGATCGTGAAGCGCGCCGGAGTGGTGGCGCTTACAACAGGTTTCGGCTCGTTCAAGGCCCTCGCGCTCGACACCGTGACACTGCCTTTCGACAATGGCGAACGGCCGCTGGTAAAATATCCGCAGAAACGCCTGATGATCGGCCAGACCAGCCGGCCGCCGCAACTTGAGACGCCATTTTCCGTCTTCAACGAAGGCGCGATTACGCCGAACAATGCTTTTTTCGTCCGCTATCATTTGGCAGATATACCCCTCAGCATAGACCCGGATAGATTCACGCTGGAGATCAAAGGCAAGGTCGATCGTCCCCTCAGGCTATCCCTGAAGGAAATAAGAACGCTTCCCGCGGTCGAACTCGTTGCCGTCAATGAATGCTCGGGCAACAGCCGTGGATTTTTCAATCCACGCGTTGGGGGCGGCCAATTGGGCAATGGCGCGATGGGCAATGCGCGCTGGCGGGGCGTGCCGCTGAAGACCGTGCTCGATAAGGCCGGCGTGCAGCAGGGCGCCAAACAGGTCACCTTCAACGGGATGGATGGACCAGTCAGCGACGCGACGCCGGATTTCGTCAAAGCGCTCGACGTCGACCACGCGCGCGATGGCGAGGTGATGCTGGCCTATGGCATGAACGGCCAGGACTTGCCGTTTCTCAACGGCTTTCCGCTTCGCCTGGTCGTGCCCGGCTATTACGGCACCTATTGGGTGAAACACCTGAACGAAATCACCGTCATCGATAACGTCTTCGATGGTTTCTGGATGAAGTCAGCCTACCGGATTCCGGACACGCCATGCGCATGCGTCGAGCCCGGGACCGCGCCCAAGGCGACGATCCCGATCAACCGCTACAACGTCCGCTCCTTCATCACCAATGTGGCCGATGGCGCGAAACTGAAGCCGGGCGCAACGACGCTTAAGGGAATAGCCTTCGACGGCGGCAAGGGCATCAAGGAAGTCGCAGTCTCGCTCGATGGCGGAAAGACCTGGACCCCGGCAAAACTCGGCAAGGACCTCGGAAAATATTCGTTCCGCGAATGGAAGCTGCCGGTGAAGCTCGCGGCCGGCGCACATGAACTCAAGGTTCGCGCAATCAACAATGCCGGCGACACGCAGCCGAACGAGCCGTTATGGAATCCGGCGGGCTATATGCGCAACGTCGTCGAAACCGTCCGCGTCACCGCGGCATGAGGAAACCATTCATGACACGTTCGGTGCTCCTCGCCACTGTCGCCATCGCAGGCCTGAGCCTTGGTTCGGCAAACGCGGCTCCGGTCTCCTACACGCTCCCGGACGAAACCGCGGCGTTCAAACCTGGACCTAATCTCGATGTGGTGCAGAACAATTGCACGGCCTGTCACTCCGCGGACTACATCGGCACGCAGCCGCGCGGGCTCAAGAAGGACTTCTGGCAGGCCGAAGTGACGAAGATGAACAAAATCTATGGCGCGCCGATCGCGGAGGCGGACGTTGGCAAGATCGTCGATTATCTCGCCGCAACCTACTGAAATTCGTTCCGACCTGAACCTCGCGCGCGCGCATCGGCATGCCGGGGCGCCGGTGCTTCCCGTTTCGATAGGTTGAAACCGGTCGCGGTTGCCATAGTTTCGCCGCCTCAAATGACCGCGAAACGGGAAAAAAGGGCAAATGCGCCGCGATAATGACGTTTTCCACGGAAATCCCGATGTCGTTTAAGCTATCAAGCTTGCTCCATACCGCGTATCGTGCGCCCGTCGGGCATGGCGGTTTGCGGGGACCGGCGGTTCGTTAATATTTTTGATCCCGCGGAGACGACGTGATGGCTAAAGGTACTGTGAAGTGGTTTAACGCGACCAAAGGTTTTGGGTTCATCCAGCCTTCAAGTGGCGGCAAGGACGTTTTCGTTCATATTTCGGCGGTCGAGAAGGCTGGTCTTTCCTCGCTCAACGAAGGACAGACGGTCGAATACGAAGAGGTTGCCAATCGCGGCAAGACCTCGGCCGAGAACCTCAAGGTTTGACGCGAGCGCGCGGCTAGGAACAGCGCACTCTCGGATGCAATCCGGGAGTGGGGCTTCCAAGGAAAATCCCAAAAGGCTGAGTGCATTCGGCAGGAGCGAGCACCGCTCTTGTGCGCATCGAATCGGCCCAGAATGCACTTGTGTCCCGAATCCGAATTTCGCTTTACCTTGCAACATGCTCGCTTTGCGAACTTCGGATTCGAAAGGACACGCGCATGATCTGGCAAAACGTGAGCGGTTTGACGAAGAGATCATGCGCTCTTTAACAATTGGAGCAGAGGCAAACTGGATTCCATTTTTGCTGATCGCGCTCTGAAGCTTATGATTCTAGTGGTTTTGGTTCAGAAGTTCTCTTGACGGACTCGCTGCGCCAATGAAGAGAAGTTCTGAACCACCACACTAATTCGACCGCTCAATCCTCCCTAACCCATTTTTCAACCGGCATGACATCCGGTGGCTGCAAATAGCCGCGCGGCCACAGGTCCACGACCCATTCTACCTTGGTCGCGCGCTCGACCAGCACCGCCGTGTTGTGCGGCGTCTGCAATACCAGCACATTGCCGCGATAATGCGGGTCGCCCACCACATGATATCTAAGCAGGCCCCATTGCTGCAGCACCAGCAGCAGGCTGGTGGTGTTGCGGGTAGTGTCCCAGCAATCGTAGTTATGCTTGTCGTCGAAGTAGCGGAAATCCGCTTTCGCGACGCGTTTGTCGGTCCCGATCACCGCCCCCATGCGGCGATCGAACCAGACTACGGCCTTCTGCACCGCCGCCCGTTCGGCCGCCGCCGATGCATGGCCCGCCGCGAGGATCTGCGTCAGCGCGTTGCGGTCGCCGGGGGTGAAATCGAGGATCTCGCGGCGCCTGCAGACGAAGCCATAGCAAACCGTCATGGATTTCGCGGAGGGGGGAAAGATCGACACCGTGCTGTACAACGCTGCGACCGGCGCGCTCAATTCGACCGCGAGCGCCGGCACCGGAGCGGCCATTTGCATCAATCCCAAAAGGGCCATGGCAAGACCGCAAAACGCCAAGGTTTTGCCTCGCCTGCCAGATCGTTCCCGCCTGCCCGTCCGCCCCATCCGTCGCCACAGTTCGAGCCAAAAAATCTCGCGAAAACTATCGCAGCGGTTTCACGATGCCAAGACCGCCTGCATGATAGCGCACGGGAAAACGTCGAGCGCGATCAGCAAAAGTGGATCCAATTTTGCCTCCGATCGCGCGCTAAACTATCGAAGAGCGTATGATCCTTACGCCAAACCGCTCACCTTTGGCGGATCACGCGCTGAGGCAAGTCATGACGTCCGAGTCGCCACAGTTTCCGCCATTCAAGGCGCCCTACGCGCCGGACGATTGCGTCATTGCGGCCCGACTTGTCGAAACGGCTAAATTGAGCGCGGAACAGGACGCGCGGATCGACCATACGGCGACCCGCCTGATCGACGCCATTCGCGCCAGCGACGACCGGCTCGGCGGCGTCGAGGACATGCTCCGCGAGTTCGCGCTCTCCACCAAAGAGGGCCTGGCGCTGATGGTGCTCGCGGAAGCCCTGCTGCGTGTGCCGGACGCCCGCACCGCCGACCAGTTCATCGAGGACAAGCTCGGCCAAGGCGACTTCGTGCACCACGAAACAAAATCCAGCGCGTTCCTGGTCAATGCGTCAGCATGGGCGCTGGGGATGTCGGCGCGCGTGATTCAGCCCGGCGAAACGCCACAGGGCACGATCGGGCGGCTCGCCAAACGGCTGGGCGTTCCGGCGGTACGCGCCGCCACAAGGCAGGCGATGCGGCTGATGGGCAGCCACTTCGTGCTCGGCGAGACCATCGAATCCGCGTTGGCGCGGGCGCAGCCGCATTCGGCGGGTACTGCGCGCTATTCCTTCGACATGCTCGGCGAAGGCGCACGCACCGCCACTGATGCGGAGCGCTATTTCAATTCCTACGCCAGCGCGATCGAAGCCATCGGCCTCACCGCCGATGCCCGGCCGCTGCCCGATCGGCCCGGCATCTCGGTCAAACTCTCCGCGCTACACCCGCGTTTCGAAGCCGTGAGCCACCGGCGGGTGATGACGGAACTGGTTCCGCGGCTGATCGATCTCGCGCGCCGGGCCAAGGCCCATGATTTGAATTTCACTGTCGATGCCGAGGAGGCGGACCGGCTCGAACTGTCGCTCGACGTGATCGCGGCGGCGCTCAGTGACGCAGGGCTCGCTGGCTGGGACGGTTTTGGGCTCGCGATCCAGGCTTACCAGAAGCGTGCCGAGGCGGTGATCGACTATGCCGACGACCTCGCGAAAAGGCTGAGCCGGCGAATGATGGTGCGGCTTGTCAAAGGCGCCTATTGGGACACCGAGATCAAACGCGCGCAGGAGCGCGGCCTTGACGACTATCCGGTGTTTACCCGCAAGGCGATGACCGACTTGAACTACATCGCCTGCGCGCAAAAACTATTGCGTCTGCGGCCCCGCCTCTTCCCGCAGTTTGCAACCCACAACGCGCTGACGGTTGCGACCGTTCTCGAACTTGCCGACGGCGAAAGCGGATTCGAGTTTCAGCGCCTGCACGGCATGGGCGAGGCGCTGTACGCGCAATTGAGCGAAGATCGCCCGGCGCTGGCCTATCGGACCTATGCGCCGGTTGGCAGTCATCGCGATCTCCTGGCCTATCTGGTGCGGCGCCTCTTGGAGAACGGCGCCAATTCGTCGTTCGTGGCTATCGCTGCCGACGACGCCGTGCCGGTTGCAACGCTGCTGCGGCGCCCGGCCGATGTCATCGGCAGCGTCGCAAACGCACGGGATCCGAACATCCGCTTGCCGCGCGATCTCTATCGACCGCAACGCCAGAATTCGCGCGGCATCGAATTCGGCGAGCGCATGGCGTTGAACGAAATGCTTTCCGCGATCGCGGCGGAAGCCGCGCCTGTTGTGGCAACGTCTCTTATCAACGGCCAGACAAAAGCAGGTGCGGCGCGACAGGTCGTTAGCCCCATCGACCAGACAACAATTGTCGGAAGCGTCATCGATGCAAAGCCGGAGCACGCGAACGAGGCCGTGGCTGCGGCGCGCAAAGGATTCTCATACTGGAGCAGAGCGCCAGCCGGAAGGCGCGCTGAAATCCTGGGGAAAGCCGCCGATCTGCTGGAGCAACGGCGTGCGCATTTCATCGCGCTGTTGCAACGCGAGGGCGGCAAAACGCTCGATGACGCGCTTTCGGAAGTCCGCGAGGCCGTTGATTTCTGCCGCTACTACGCGGCGCAAGGCCGAAAATTATTCGGCGAGGGCGAAACCATGCCGGGACCTACCGGCGAGAGCAACATGCTCCAGCTGCGCGGCCGCGGCGTATTCATCGCGATATCGCCATGGAATTTTCCGCTGGCGATCTTTACAGGACAAGTAACGGCAGCACTGATGGCCGGAAATGCGGTGGTGGCAAAACCCGCCGAACAAACGCCGTTGATCGCGGCGGAAGCCATTCGACTGCTGCATGAGGCCGGCGTGCCGGCATCGGCACTGCATCTGATCCCAGGCGACGGCGATATCGGAGCAGCGCTATCAGCGCATGCTGATATCGCTGGCGTCGTCTTCACCGGCTCAACCGAGGTCGCGCGATCGATCAACCGCACGCTGGCCGCGAAGGACGGCCCGATTGTGCCGCTGATCGCGGAAACCGGCGGCATTAATGCGATGATTGCCGATGCAACCGCCTTGCCCGAACAGGTCGCCGACGATGTCACGACGTCGGCGTTTCGGTCGGCCGGCCAGCGCTGCTCTGCTTTACGGTTGCTATTCATTCAGGACGATGTCGCCGACCGCATGATCGAGATGATATCAGGCGCCGCACGCGAATTAAGAATCGGCGACCCGCGGGACCTGGCCACTCATATCGGACCGGTGATCGACACCGATGCGAAGCAGCGGCTGGAGGCGCATATTGCGCGCATGAAAAACGAAGCTCGCGTACATTTCGCAGGCACAATGCCCGGCGGCAATTACGTGGCGCCGCATATGTTTGAATTATCCGATGCCGATCAGCTGACCGAGGAAGTGTTTGGACCGATCCTGCATGTGGTGCGCTACCGGGCCGATCGGCTCGAACACGTGCTGCGCTCGATCGAACGCAGCGGCTATGGGCTGACTCTCGGCATTCACTCACGCATCGACGATACGATCGAGGCCGTGATCGACCGGTTTGCCGTCGGCAACGTCTATGTCAACCGCAGCATGATCGGCGCAGTGGTCGGCGTACAACCGTTCGGCGGCCACGGACTCTCGGGGACAGGTCCGAAGGCCGGCGGGCCGCAATACCTGACACGTTTTGCGACCGAACAGACCGTAACCATCAACACATCAGCCGCCGGCGGTAATGCCGCGCTAATGTCG
>DASXJV010000386.1:0-6053 GCA_036497205.1 Bradyrhizobium sp. | reverse complement strand
CGTGGTGGGTCTACTTTATCCTGTTCCTGGCGCCCGACCTCAGCTTCGTGGCCTATCTGTCCGGCCCGCGGACCGGCGCCGCCATCTACAATGCCGCCCACAGCTACATGGCTCCGGTGACGCTGATGACGACCGGCTTCGCCTTGGATGCGCCGCTGACGCTGTCGATCGCGCTAATCTGGATGGCGCATATCGGCATTGACCGCGCGCTCGGCTACGGCCTGAAATACTCGGCCGGTTTCGGCTTCACCCATCTCGGCCGGATCGGAAAGGCTACGGCGATCACGCCGGTTTGACAGCCTGGCCACCGCTTGTTCTATTTCGCGCAGAAGAATGGAACGGCGGGGGGAAACCAATGCAAACGGGCACACGGGCGGCGCTGGCGGCCGGGATTTTTTGCACCGGCATCTGGCTTGCATGCATCGAAACCAACGCGCAGTCGATACCCAAGGAGATCCCGGCGCGGGTCGAGCTTTATGCCATTCCCTCCCTGACCATCTCGGACCAGCAATTCCTGACCGGCGATACCAACGGCAGGCCCGTCACCGTCGCCGGCGAATTTCGCCTTGCGCAGGGCGCAGGACGGCTGCCTGTGGTGGTGATGATGCACGGCTCGAGCGGGATCGGCGCCAACACCGAACCGTGGGTGCATCAGTTCAATGCGATGGGGATTTCGACCTTCGTGATCGACGGTTTCAGCGGCCGCGGCCTGACGGCGGTCGGCCCGAACCAGGCGCTGCTCGGCCGCCTCAATCTTATTCTCGATATCTATCGCTCGCTCGACATTCTCGCGAAACATCCGCGGGTCGACCCCAAACGCATCGTGCTGATGGGATTTTCGCGCGGTGGACAGGCCGCGCTCTACGCCAGCCTCGATCGTTTCAACCAGCTCTGGAATAAGTCCGGCGCGCAGTTTGCCGGCTACATTCCATTCTATCCGGATTGCTCCACGAGCTACGCCGGCGATACCGAGGTCGCCGCCCGTCCGATCCGGATCTTCCACGGCACGCCCGATGACTACAACCCGGTTGCCAGTTGCAAGGCCTATGTGAGCCGGCTGCAGGGTGCCAAGCGCGACGTGGTGCTGACGGAATATCCTGATTCAGCGCACGGCTTCGATGCGGGCTTGCTTGGCGTCAACATTGTGACGGTGTCAGCCAATGCCCAGACCGCACGCAATTGCCATATCCGGGAAGGCGAAGGCGGTGTGCTGATGAACGCCGATACGCAAGCGCCGTTCGGCTACAAGGATGCGTGCATCGAGCTCAACCCGCATGTCGGCGGCAACCCCGCCACGGCGGAGGAAGCGCGCAAAGCGGTGAGCGATTTCCTGCAGACGCTTTTCAAGCTGAGTTAGTGGATTGGCTCGATGCAACCGCGTTGACGGTGCGCTCCCTCTCCCACCCAACTCGGGTTTACCCGAGTTGGGCGTCTAAAATTGTCGAAGTCGGATATATCCGACTGCGATCAGAAGAGGGTTGGGGTGAGGGGTTACGATCTATCGATGGACTGTGACCCCTCACCGGGCGCTACGCGCCGACCTCTCCCTTTGGGAGAGCTGAAGCAAGAACGCGGCAACACCGCGCGACTCGAACCAAGGCCGTTAATCCCCAGTTACTTCTCTCCGGCCTTGAACGGCGGCTCCTTGCTTGGAGGCACCGTTTCTTCCGCCATCGCCAGCATCATCGCGACCATGACGTAGTTGCCGGCCACCGCCGTCAGGTCCACGATCTGCTGATCGCCAAAAACCTTCTTGGCCCGCGCAAAGGTCTCGTCCGAAACCTTCTGCGTGGTCGTGAGTTCAGTGACGAAATCATAAACGACGGTCTCATCCTCCGCCATGTTCGACGGCCGCTTGTTGGCTTTCAGTTCGGCGATGATTTCGGGCGAGAGCCCTGCCTTCGCCGCCAGCGGCGCATGTGCGTACCACTCGACCTGCGAGCGCCATTGCCGTCCGATGATCAGGATCGCAAATTCATTGAGCTTGGTCGGGACCGAGGTTTCCCAGCGCAGATAATGAAACAGGTCGAACAGCCGCTGTCCGAGTACCGGGCTGCGCATCATCGGATTGTAAGGTCCGGCAAGGCCGACGCTGGAGACCTTCATGACCTGCTCGCCGAGCGGTTTCTGCTTCTCGTCGAGCTGGTCCATGGTCAATTGCGGAAAGCGCGGTTCCTTGCTGATCGCAGGCTGCGCGAACATGGTAGCGGCAAACCAGCCGCTGGCTGCGGCGGCGACGAGCGAAGACATCCAGACGGCAGATTTCATAATTTCCTCCCGGCGTTTTTTGTCACATGGGAGATGCTAGTTCAGCCGTATTTGTCGCGCCAGCCCGCACTTCGGAATGGCAGGCATCAGCAGATCAGATCGCCCCGATATCGGTAAGGCATTGCTGCGCGAGCTTCATGCGATCCGCGACATGGCGCGGCTCGCGGACATCGAGATTGAGCGCAAACACGGTACTCGCGCTGCCTTTCTCGGCCCATCCCACGAGCCAGCCCAGCGACGGCTTGCCGAGTTCGGCGCCCAAAAGACCGCTCTTGGCGCGGATGATGGCATCGCCCGATTTCGTGACGGGGAGGATATCGCGCACCAGTTCCTGGCTGCGCTTTGAGACCGGCAGCACGCCGCGCCGCAGCCGATCGACGAAATCGATCTGCTGGACCGGATCGATACGAAGATTCCCCGTCAGCCAGAACTGGTCGATGCCGCCGCCGATATCGCGGTTGCCGTATTCAAACAGGTCGACATATTTTCGCATCCGCTCCGCGCCGATGCGGCGCGCGATCTCCTGATAGACCGGCACGGCGGATGCGGCGATCGCCGAGCGCATTGTGTGGTCGCGATTCCAGGCCTCGATGTTTCTGACAACGCCGTCCCACTTGAAGGTGTCCTTGTCGGGATCGCCGACGACGCCGGTCTCCAGCGCGATCAGCGAATTCGGAATCTTGAAGATCGAGGCCGGCAGCATCGCCTCCCCGGAACGATCCCTGTCGCTGGCGATGACAAGATAATCGTCGGTTTTGTAGCCGACGAAGGTGCCGACCGTTCCGTCGTCGGCAAAGCGCTTGGCCAGATCCTCGCGAATCTCGCTGCGCTGGGGCGCGACGTGGGCAAAGCCGCGTGACGGCAAGATGCTCGCGGCAGCAAGGAGACCGAGCGCATGGCGACGATTGATCAAGGCAGCATCCGATGTAGGTGAAGACGGCGGTGACGATGCTGATGACATCGTGGTAAAACGATGACAACCAGGAAGCGTGGCTAGCGCCTTTTCCGTTTCGATTGAATCGGAACGGGGCTCTAGATTCTTGATTTGACGCGTTTTCTTAACGCGAACCGGTCTCCACTTCGCTTGAAAACGCTCTAGCGAATTCGTCCCGACAGCCGCAGCACAAACACCAGCACTTCCGCCACCGCCTTGTAAAGCTCCGCGGGAATTTCATCGCCGAGTTCGACGTTGGAGAGCGCCCCGGCCAGCACTTCGTTCTCTTCAATTGGGATATCATGAGCCTTGGCGATCTCGATGATCTTCTCGCCAATGTTGCCCCTGCCCTTGGCGACGACCCGCGGCGCACCTGACTTGTCGTAGTGTAGCGCGACCGCAAGCTGGTTCCTTGCTTCCATCTTCACAGCGCGCGATCCAGAAAATGCCCTGCGGACGCCGGCGCAGGTTGGGGCGGCGTGCCATCCCGGATCACAATATCGCCGGGCTGAAGCTCGGCCTTGCTGAGCGCCTGGTTCAGGCGGCTTACGCCGGCGCGCAACTGCGCCGCGGTCGCAGGCCGTTCCGCCCACATCCGCACCGACGTCCGCTCGCCGCTCAGCGATACCAGCGCGTGAACCGGACCAGCGGGCTCGACGTCGAGCGAAAACCGCGCCCGCCAAACCCGCTTGGCCGTCTCGAGCTCGCTTCCGCCCCCATCGCGCGAAATTTCGAACTGCGCCATCGCCGTTCCCTGCGGTGTCGCGAACGGGATTTCGAAATTCCATCGCGGCGTAGCCGGGTCGGTTCGCGCGCCGGCAATATCGACACGATCCGGCAACGACGCCACTTGTAACAATGTCTGGCGCGCGATCGCGGCGTCGGTATCGCCGAGCAGATGATGCGCAGTCGTTGCGAGCGGCGCATTAGGCGCGATCGATGGCGAGGCAACTGGTTGCGCCGAGGGCAGCGCGCCGCGAAATGGCGGAGGCGGTGTGCTGGTGTGGACGGTTACGTCGTCATTGCGTCCATCTTTCAGCGTTGCCGTTGTCGGCAACGGCTTGCCGATTTCCCGCGAACTTTCCTGCGTCTCCTGCAGCAGATTCAACGCAGTACCAACCGTCGCCGCACGTGGCCCGGCGTCCAGCACTGTTGCAGCGAGCACGATCCGGCCGGTGCTGCCCGCTTCCAAAGAACCATCGGCAACCGACAAGCGCCCCTGCGGCGAAAGAATTTCATGCAGGTCGATCTCGGGAGACAATGGAGCAAGCGTCGAAGTCGCCGCAGCGTGGAGTTGCTCCGCGACCGCGGCTGACGCGGCCGGGCTATCGCCTGTGCCGAGCGACGACAAAAGTGTTTGGCGAAGCACGATCAGTGCCGCCTTGAGATCGGGCATGCCCGACACGGACGAAACGGATCCCGACGCGAGCGAAGCCTCGAGAAAAAGCCCGGATTTCTGGACGGCATTCCTGACATCGCTGCCGGTCAGATTTTGATCGAGGCTGGTCCGTTGCGCCAGCAATTGCATCACCGCCTGCTGCAATTGCGGCGGCAGACTATTCGACGCCGCGGCGACGCCGAGATTTGCAAACAGCGGCGCCAGACTCCCCTGCTGCGTGGCCGCGCTCTGCGCCGCGGCGGCGATTGCCGCTCGCTCAAGCGGCGTCAATTCGTTCCTTGAGGGTGCGATACTCACGGGCGGATTGGCCGCGGCATCGACAAGCGCAGCGGGTGCCAGGGTTATGGCGTGAGGGGATGTACCGGCAGCCGGGCCGGAGCCCTGTCCGACAACCGCAAGCCTTAAACCGTCCGGCGTCTGCGATACCGCAAGCTGCAATGCTTGGCCGGCAGAAAGCGGAATTTCGGTGAGAACATCGATCGCGAGGCCTGAAATCGCGATCCGCACCAGATTATCGGCGAGAAGCTTGAGCACCTGGGCGTCGATCACGCTGCCGGGCTGCAGCACCAGATCGGACGCTACGCCTTGGACGGCAATCACAGGAACGGTCGGAGTGACGGAGATCGACATTTGGCAGTCTCGCTGGGCGGTGAACGCTAGCGCAGCGTCGTAAACCTCTCGTTAACTGCAGAGCGCGATCAGCAAAAGTGGGAACCGGTTTGTGTCCCGATCGCGCTCCTAAATTAGCGCATAATCTTATCGCCAAACTGTCCACACTTTGGCGGATCATGCGCTAGGGATTGAGGGCCTTGAGAAGGCTCGCGGCGGCCTGGAAATCGACCAGCCGGGCGGCGCGGCGCGCAGCAACCTCTTCATCCACCCCCCATTTGTCGATGTTCCAATCCTCATCGACATGGGCGGCGGCCCAGACCTGATCCTGATCGAGCACACCACGCATCAGCGCCAATGCGAGCAGCGCCGAGCCCGTCAACGTCGTTACCACGTGCAGGGCCGCGATCGACCAGGGATCCGCCGGCAGCGCCGCGCGGGCAGCGGCTATGGCAGAATCGGGCTGACGGACATGCACGATTCCTTCGCCGAGAATAAAATGGGCGCCTAGCGCATCCGCCGCCCAAAACAATACAGGATCCCAATGCGCGGCTTCCCGCGCCGCCAGCGCCTCCGGATGACCGGCGCGATAGAACAGCAGATCGGACCCAAGATATTTCGCGACGTCCTCAGTGACCGCCTCGACCCGATCGACCACGGCATCGACGACGCTGTTCGCGAGCCGGGTCATCGGCATCGTCAGGGGATCGATGATCTCCTTCTGTGCATCCCATTCTGCAACGATGACGTCGGCGATCTCCCGGGTCGGCGCGACGAGAGGACGGCCGGAGGGTGTGCGGACCGGCTTGTCATCAAGCGCAATTGCAAAACCATTGGGCGATT
>DASXJV010000385.1:0-11094 GCA_036497205.1 Bradyrhizobium sp. | reverse complement strand
CTCAAATCGAGACTGCGTTCCCTGGCGGCGCGAACGATCGCGTCAGCAAGAGGGTGCTCGCTGGCGCGCTCGACACTGGCGGCGAGCCGCAGAATATCGGCCTCCTGAAATCCCGCAGCCGGCACGGTCGCAACAACTTTCGGCTTGCCTTCGGTCAGCGTCCCCGTCTTGTCGGCCACCAAGGTATCGACCTTTTCCATCCGCTCCAGGGCTTCGGCATTCTTGATCAAGACGCCGGCCTGCGCGCCGCGTCCGACGCCCACCATGATCGACATCGGCGTAGCAAGCCCGAGCGCGCAGGGACAGGCAATGATCAGCACGCTCACCGCTGCGACTAGGCCGTACGCCATCCGGGGTTCCGGACCAAACAAGGCCCAGGCGCCGAAAGCGATGACTGCGACGACGATCACGGCAGGCACGAACCAGCCGGCGACCTGATCGGCCAGCCGTTGGATCGGCGCGCGCGAGCGCTGCGCCTCCGCGACCATCTTGACGATTTGTGAAAGCAGGGTATCGCGCCCGACCTTGTCGGCGCGCATCACGAAACTACCGGATTGGTTGAGCGTGCCCGCGATCACCTTGTCGCCGGTCTCCTTGGTGACCGGCATGGATTCGCCGGTCACCAGCGATTCATCGAGCGAGGAGCGGCCTTCGAGAATCACGCCGTCTACCGGCACCTTTTCTCCCGGCCGAACGCGCAACTTGTCGCCGACCGTCAGGCTGTCGATCTGGACCTCATGGTCGGCGCCATCATCGCCGATCCGGCGGGCGGTTTTCGGCGCCAGTTCGAGCAGCGTCTTGATCGCTCCGGACGTCGCCTCGCGAGCGCGGAGCTCAAGCACCTGGCCAAGAAGAACGAGGACGGTGATAACCGCGGCGGCTTCGAAATAAACCGCGACCGCGCCGCCATGCCCGCGGAAGGTTGCCGGAAAAATGTCGGGCGCGATGGTACCAATCAGGCTGTAGACGTAGGCCACACCCGTGCCCATCGCGATCAGCGTGAACATGTTGAGATTGCGTGTAACCAGCGATTGCCATCCACGCACGAAGAATGGCCAGCCCGCCCAGAGGACAACGGGTGTGGCAAACACAAGCTGGATCCAGTTCGACAGGGTCTGGTCGATCCAGCCGTGACCGCCGACAAGGTGGCCGCCCATTTCCAGAACAACCGGCGGCACCGAGAGTGCCAAGCCGATCCAGAAGCGCCACGTCATGTCAGCAAGTTCGGGATTAGGCGGCGCATCCAGGCTGGCCACCTCGGGCTCCAGCGCCATGCCGCAGATCGGGCAGCTCCCGGGACCGATCTGACGGATCTGCGGATGCATGGGACAGGTATAGATCGTGCCCTCCGGCACGGCGGCTTTCGACTTGTTGTTGTCGAGAAATCCCGTCGGATCAGCGGCGAATTTGGTTAGGCAGCCCGCCGAGCAGAAATGAAAGGTTTCGCCGCGGTAGTCGAACCGGTGCCGGCTTGTCGCCGGATCGACTGACATTCCGCAAACGGGGTCGCGTACGTTCGCCTTGCCGTCAGTGTGATGGTCATGATGATCATGACCGGAGTGACCGTGACCTCCGCCGCAGCAGTCGGAACCGTTTGATGCGCCGCCCGCAATTGCATTTTCGGCTTTGGTCATCGAACTCTCCGCTGGCACTTGCAACCCCTACCCTGTAGGGGTACATAGGCGGCATGCGAAAAGACATCAAGGCATCCTGTCAAAAACGCCTGAGCCGGATCGAGGGGCAGGTCCGCGGCCTGTCCAAAATGGTCGACGAGGACCGCTATTGCATCGATATCGTCACCCAGATCTCTGCCGTGCGCGCCGCGCTTCGGCGCGTCGAGGAAGAAGTGCTCAGAGATCACGTGTCGCATTGCGTCGAACACGCGATTGCAAGCGGCAACAAGTCCGATCAGCGGGAGAAGATAGCGGAACTGATGGCCGTCATCGGTCGCTCTGACAGGTAACCCGGCTAAAATGCTCGCTGATGCCGAACCCGAGCGTGTCCTATGCCGCGAAGTCCGGCACATGCGCGCGCGGCCTGGCGCGGCGTTCCGGCGGCGGATACACGGAAACATATTCGACGCCCACAAGATGCTCTGACACGGTGACGCGCTCGATCAGCATCGCTGCTTCACCGATCAGTGTTACTTCCTCAGCCGGAAGCGGCGCTTCTTGGTCAATCTCTTCAGGAACAAGCGGCGGCGAGACCGTTTCTGGAAACACACCGAATTTGCCGGCTACCTCCTGGAGCGGCTTCTGCTTGTCGGCCCAGTGCAAGGCGGTGTAGTCGAAGCCTTGCACGATGGTGGGTTTGACGACTTCGAAATAGGGCGAGATGTCGAAATCACGGGGCATGTAGAGCGATGAATCGCGGATGTGCAGGATTTCGCGTCGGGCTTTTCGGCTCGCGGCGCGGGTAATTTTGGGCAGGATGGGATAGCGCACGGCGTCGAACGCCTGCGCGATCAGCGCCGAGCAGATGATCTTGGTGGGATCGCCGGAGCCGAACGCGATCATCCGCCGCCGCCAGCGCTGCGGGATCGGCAGCGGAATCAGATAGCGCAACATATCGAGGATGTTCTTGGTGTCGTAGCCGAAGCCGATCCGGTTGATGGCGTAGCGGCACACCGTGTTGCGGTCTTCAAACGACAGGCCGACCGGCCGGCACAGCCGGGTGTGGTAGGGAAAATATTTCGACAGCGGCGCCGAAGTCACGCCTTCGCCGATATTGGCCTCGATCAGGACATGCGGCTCGCCGTTGGGTTCCGCAGCGCCATCGATCGGGCCGACAAAAAGCGCGGCATGCGACCAGGTGGACTGCGTCAGATATTTGATGATGCCGGAGACCCGGTTGTTGCCCTCGACCAGCAGGACATCGCCCTGATCGATGATGCCGCGCAAGTGCTCCGGGTCGCTCGGTGTGAACGGCTCATAGCCCGGTACTTCCTTCTGAAGGTAGCCCGCGATGAGCTTGCCGACGGTATCGAGCACGACGCCCATGATATTTTCCCCCAAGCGGCCTTTCCGACCGCTTTTTTGTTTCCTTATCATGGTCGAAAGCCGTTGCAATTTAGTTCATGCATGGCGTGGATCAATCATGATTGATTCACCATGACGGTTGCCGCCCAGGCCCGGATGCGGCAAGTTCGCCAGATGTTCTTATATTTTTCAAAGTTCCGGAAACCATGACATGACAATGACGCGCCGCGACTTTCTCTCGGCGTCCGCGGCACTTGCGGTAGCACCCGCGCTCGGCGCTCGCGCATGGGGGGCGCCATTGCCACGCGAGGCTGACATTGTCGTGATCGGCGCCGGCGCAGCCGGCATAGCCGCGGCGCGGCGCATCATGGCAGCGAACCGCAGCGTTATCGTGGTGGAGGCGACGGGCCAGATCGGCGGCCGCTGCCTCACCGACACCGCGACATTCGACCTGCCGTTCGATCGCGGCGCGCGGTGGATGCACAATCCCGACACCAACCCGATGATCAAGCTCGGGCGCAATGCGGGGCTCGACATCTCTCCGGTGCCGCTGGGCCAGAAAATCCGCATCGGCCGCCGCAACGCACGAGCCGGGGAAACCGAAGAATTTCTCGCAGTACTTGTGCGCGCCAACCGCGCCATCGAGGAAGCCTCGCGCGGCAGGACCGACGTGTCCTGCGCCTCGGTGTTGCCGAAGGACCTCGGCGACTGGGCGGGGACAGTGGAATTCGTGCTTGGCGCCAATGCCACGGGCAAGGACCTGAAAGATATTTCCGCGATCGACAAGGCGCGCGCGCAGGAGCGCAACGCCGCGATCGCCTGCCGGCAGGGCCTCGGCGCGCTGATCGCGAAGCTAGGCGCACAGGTCCCGCTCGCGCTGTCAACGCCCGCAAGCCGCATCGCCTGGAGCGGCCGCGATGTCACGGTAGATACGCCGGCGGGCAAGATCGCTGCACGTGCTGCCATCGTCACGGTTTCGAGCAACGTGTTGACCGCCGGCAATATCAAATTCACGCCGGATATTCCCACGCGCCAGCTCGATGCCGTGTCAAAATTGAGCCTTGGCAGCTACGATCATATCGCCCTGCAATTGCCGGGAAACCCGCTCGGGCTCCCACGCGACGACATCATCATCGAGCAGAGCAATTCGACGCGGACCGCGCTTCTGTTCGCGAACATGGGGTCGTCGTCGCTGTGCTCGATCGATGTCGCAGGCGCGTTCGGCCGCGATCTCTCCGCGCAAGGCGAGCCGGCCATGGTGGCCTATGCGGTGGAATGGCTGACCAAACTGTTCGGCAGCGAAGCAACTTCTGCCGTCAAAAAATCGAGCGCGACCCGCTGGAACGCCGCACCGTTCGCGCTCGGCGCGATGTCATCAGCCGTGCCGGGCGGGCAGCCATCGCGAAAAGTTTTGACCGAGCCGATCGGCTGCATGTTCCTCGCAGGCGAGGCGACCCACGAAACGCTGTGGGGAACGGTTGACGGCGCATGGGAAAGCGGCGAGCGCGCGGCGGAGGCGGCGCTGCGAAGGATCGGGGCGCTCAGGGTTACCGAACCCGCAACGCCGGCGCGGGTGCCGAAGCGCCGCGGCGCATCGCCTCCCCGGTCCGCGCTCCCGGGAGCGCCAATCAATTGACGTCTCCGCGACCGAGTATTAGCGCTCCCGGGAGCGCGTCTCAATTGAGACAGCCGCGGCCGAAGGCGCTGATCTCATGGTCGAGCGGCAAGGACAGTGCGTTCGCGCTCCATGAGGTGCGGCGCGCGGGCGAATACGATGTTGTCGGCGTATTGACGACGGTGACCGAGACATTCGACCGGGTATCGATTCACGGCGTACGGCAGGAGATATTGCACGCGCAGTGTAAGGCCGCGGGATTGGCGCCGCGCATCGTCCCTATTCCCTATCCCTGTCCGAACGAGATTTACGAAGCGCGCATGGGCGGGGCCGTCGCGCAGGCCGTGCGGGATGGCATCACCCACATTATCTTCGGCGATTTGTTCCTGGCAGACATCAAGGCTTACCGGGAGCAGAAGCTGGCCGGCACCGGCATCACACCGGCATTTCCACTGTGGCAAAGGCCGACCTTGCCGCTGGCGCATGCGATGATCGCGAGTGGGATCGAGGCCTATCTAGCCACTGTCGACCTCAGGAAAGTGCCGGTAGAATTCGCGGGGCGCAAATTCGATCTGCAACTGCTCGCCGATTTGCCTGATGGCGTCGATCCCTGTGGCGAGAACGGCGAGTTTCATACCTGCGTGGTAGCGGGGCCGATTTTTTCGCGCCGGATTCCCGTTGCGCCCGGCGAGCGCGTCGAGCGGGGCGGTTATGGCTATTGCGATTTAATATTGGAGCAGAATCGTAGGGTCGGCAAAGCGTAGCGTGCCCACCAAATCGAGCGGATAGAAGATGGAGGCACGGCGCAAGAGCGCCTTTGCCTGCCCCACGCAGGACTTAACGGAGCCTCTAACGCAGCGCGCCGTCAAGCGCAGGCAAGCCGATGATCACAGCAGCCGCGATCAAGGTATAGCAGATGACACGGAAAAGCGTTTCGCTGGCGCGGCCGAACAACGCAGCGCCGAACCAGACGCCGATGCCATAGACCGGACCGACCAGAAGCGAAAATCGTAAAGCGTCCGCGGTGATGAGCCCGGTCAATGCATAGCTCACGGCGGAGAAGAAGTCGGAAGCCGCAAAAAACAGCAGGATGTTGGCGCGCGCAATGACTGAAGTGATCGGGCGGCCGAGCCAATAGCCGACGATAGGCGGTCCACCGGTTTGTGCCAGGCCGCTGCAAAAGCCGGACAACCCGCCGATGCCGATGGAAATCGCAGGATAGTTTTTCCCTCGATAGCGCCAGCCCGATAGCAGCAGCGTCAGCAGCGCGAACACGAAAGCGGAGATGATCCAGCGCGTTGTCGCCGGATCCAGTCGGCTGAGGAAGTAGGTTCCGGAGGGTACCCCGACCAAGGCGCCGGACGCCATGATCGCGGTTGCCTTGCGGTCCGCATGCTTCCACGCATTCGGAACGAGCGGTGCTGCGGCGACGAAATCGATCAGGAGCAGTAGTGCTGCGACAAGGGGTGGCGATGCCATGCTGCTTGCCAGCGGCATGAAAATCAGGGCGGAGCCGAATCCGGAAAATCCACGCGCCGTTCCCGATACGAGAGCAATTGCGCAGATTGCGATGGCGGCGTTGATGCTGACATCCGTCGGGATGAGGCCGGTGAGGCTCATGCTCTTGACCGGAGCATGGTGTCTTCCGAAAACCGCTTCGCGCTTTTCGGCATCATGCTCGCAACGTGCCGCCGGTCTTCTTCGTCACCTCAGCCACGATTTTGGCGGCCACCGCTTCGATCTCCTGATCGGTCAGGGTTTTCTCGCGCGGCTGGATCGTCACGGCAATCGCAATGGACTTCTTGCCATCATCGATGCCCTTGCCTTCGTAGACGTCGAACACGGTCACATCCGTGATGAGCTTCTTGTCGACGCCCTGCGCCGCGCGCACAATATCGCCTGCCTTGACGGTGCGATCGACAATAAAAGCGAAGTCGCGCGATACCGGCTGGAACGGCGAGAGTTCAATCACCGGCTTGGCGCGGGTAGGCCTCTGTTTGGCTCCGGGAATGCGATCGAGGATCACCTCGAACGCCATCAACGGGCCGTCGGCGCGGAGCATATCCAGCGCGCGCGGATGCAGCTCGCCGAAATACCCCAGCACGTTTTGCGGACCGATCTGGATGGTGCCAGTACGTCCCGGATGCAGCCAGCTCGCGCCACCGGGCACAACCTGCAGCGCCTGCATCGGTGCGCCTGCGGCCGATAGCACCGCAAACGCATCGGCCTTGGCGTCGAACGCGTCGGCGGTTGCCGAGCCGGACCAGTGCCTTCCCTGGCCCTTCGACGATGCAAAGCCGTGGCGAACGCCTGATGCCGCGATCAGTTGATCCTCCGGCCTGTCGCCCCTGAACACTTGGCCTACTTCGAACAGCGCCACATCCGGAAAGCCGCGATCGCTATTGGCCTGGGCCGCCGCGACGAGGCCCGGCAGCAGGCTCGGCCGCATGTCGGACAGATCGGCCGCGATCGGATTGGCGAGCGCGAGCTCGGGTTGCCCGCCGCCGAACAATTCGGCGGATGGTTTTGCAATGAACGACCAAGTCACCGCCTCAACCAGGCCGCGCGCGGCGAGCGCGCGCTTGGCGCGGCGGGTGCGCAGTTGGATGGCGGTGAGGATCGGCTTGCGCGGCGCGTCGCCGCGCTCGAACGGCGTCATCGGCACCTTGTCGACGCCGACGATGCGCACGATCTCCTCGACGATATCGGCCGTGCCGTGCACGTCCGATCGCCAGGAGGGCACCGCGACCTTCACCACCGGGCCGCCGCCGGCCACCATGAAGCCGAGATGGCCAAGGATGCGTTTCATCTCCGGAAACGGCACGTCGATTCCGGCGAGCCGCTTGACCTCGCTCAGCGGGAAATCGATCACGCGATCGTCGCCGAAGGTGTTGCCGACGACGATATTTTCCGATGGCGTGCCGCCGCACATCTCCATGACCAGCTTGGTCGCAAGCTCAAGCCCCGGCACCATGAACGCCGGATCGACGCCGCGCTCGAAGCGGTAGCGCGCATCCGAATTGATGCCGAGCTTGCGGCCGGTCTGCGCGATGTTGATCTCGTTCCACAGCGCCGATTCGATCAGCACGTCGGTGGTTTGTTCCGAGCAACCGGAGGCTTCGCCGCCCATGATGCCTGCGAGCGATTCGACGCCGTGATCGTCCGCTATCACGCAGACCCCGCTGTCGAGCGTGTAGGTGCGGCCGTCGAGCGCCAGCAGCGTCTCGCCGGCGCGCGCGCGGCGCACGGTCAGATTGCCCCTCACCTTCGCCGCGTCGAATACATGCAGCGGCCGGGCGCGGTCATAGGTCATGAAGTTGGTGATATCGACCAGTGCATTGATCGGCCGCAAGCCGATCGAGGCGAGACGCTTTTGCAGCCATTCCGGAGACGGGCCATTTTTGACGCCGCGCACCAGCCGCAGCGCGAAGCCCGGACACAGCGTGGCGTCCTCGACGGTCACCTTCACCGGGCAGGGGAATTCGCCCTTGATCGGGCGGATAGCAGGATCCTTGAACTTGCCCATGTCGGCGGCAGAGAGGTCGCGGGCGATGCCGTGAACCCCAGTGCAATCCGGCCGGTTCGGCGTCAGGTTGATTTCCAGCACGGGATCGCCGAGTCCGGCCCACTCGGCGTAAGCCGCGCCAATCGGCGCGTCGGCCGGCAGCTCCATGATGCCGTCGTGGTCTTCCGAGATTTGTAATTCCGCCGCCGAGCATAGCATGCCGCGGCTCTCGACGCCCCTGATGGTGCCGATGCCGAGCGTGATGTTCTTGCCGGGAATGAAGGTGCCGGGTGCCGAGAACACGCTGACAAGTCCGGCGCGCGCGTTCGGCGCGCCACAGACGACCTGCACAGGTGCCGCGCCATCGCCGGTGTCGACCATGCACACCCGCAAGCGATCCGCATTGGGGTGCTGCTCGGCGGAGATCACCCGCGCGATGGTGAAAGGCGCGAGCGCTTTCGCCTTGTCGTCGATGTTCTCGACCTCAAGCCCAATCATGGTGAGCTTGTCGGCGAGTTTCTCAACCGGCTCGTCGGTGTCGAGATGTTCCTTCAGCCAGGAAAGGGTGAATTTCACGAACTCAATCCTCCCGCCAACGTCGGGACGTCGAGCGGCTTGAATCCGTAATGGCTGAGCCAGCGCACGTCGCTGTCGAACAACTGCCGCAGGTCGGACATGCCGTATTTCAGCATTGCAATGCGGTCGATGCCCATGCCCCAGGCAAAGCCCTGGTACACGTCGGGATCGATGCCGCAGGCGCGCAGCACATTCGGATGCACCATGCCGCAGCCGAGAATCTCCAGCCAGTCCTCGCCTTCGCCGAAACGGATCTCGCCCTTGTCGCGCCGGCACTGGATGTCGACCTCGAGCGATGGTTCGGTAAACGGAAAGAACGAGGGACGGAATCGCATGTTGATGTGATCGACCTCGAAGAATGCCTTGCAGAATTCGTGCAGGATCCATTTGAGGTGGCCGAGATGCGAACCCTTGTCGATGACGAGGCCCTCGACCTGGTGAAACTGCGGCGTGTGGGTGGCGTCGGAATCGATGCGATAGGTGCGGCCCGGACAGATGACGCGGATCGGCGGCTTCTGGGTCAGCATGGTGCGCACCTGCACCGGCGAGGTGTGCGTGCGCAACAGCATGCGCGAGCCATCCGGCTTCGGGTTGAAGAAAAACGTGTCGTGCATTTCCCGCGCCGGATGACCCTCGGGAAAATTCAGTTTGGTGAAATTGTAGTCGTCGGTCTCGATATCGGGACCTTCGGCGATGGCGAACCCCATGTCGGCGAAAATCGCCGTGAGTTCGTCCATCACCTGGCTGAGCGGATGAATCCGGCCCTGCTCGGCAGGGCTTTCTCTCAAGGGCAGGGTGACGTCGATGGTCTCGGAGGCAAGCCGCGCGTCGAGCGCCGCCGATTTCAGGATGTCGCGGCGCGAGGTCAGCGCCTGCGTGACCTTGTCCTTGGCCAGATTGATCGCAGCACCCTGCGTCTTGCGTTCGTCCGGCGACATCTTGCCAAGCGTCGCCAAGAGCGCGGAGATCGAGCCCTTCTTGCCGAGCGCTGCCACGCGCACAGCTTCCAGGGCGGCTTCGTCGCCCGCGGCGGCGATGTCGGCGAGGATGGTTTGTTCAAGCGTCATGAGATCGGACATGGCGACGGTCACCTTTTGGGAGCACGCTCGCAGTCCAGCACATGAGGCCGTCATCATCCGCGAAAGCGGATGATCCAGTAGCCCCCGGGATCAAAATGTTGGTCGGTGGTTACTGGATGCCCCGCTTTCGCGGAGCATGACACCGGAGTTGCAGGACGCAGCAAGCGATTGCGAATTTACGCCGCTAGCGCGGCCTTGGCCTTTTCGGCGATCGCCTGGAACGCCGCCGGTTCGTGGATGGCGAGATCCGACAGCACCTTTCGGTCCACTGTGATGCCCGACTTGGAAAGGCCGTTGATAAAGACGCTGTAGGTCATGCCGAACGGACGCACCGCGGCGTTGAGGCGCTGAATCCAGAGCGCGCGGAAGGTGCGCTTCTTGCGCTTGCGGTCGCGGAAGGCGTATTGCCCGGCCTTTTCGACGGCGGCCTTGGCGGCGCGGATGGTGTTCTTGCGGCGGCCGTAAAAACCCTTGGCAGCCTTGTAGACTTTCTTGTGTTTGGCGTGAGAGGTCACACCGCGTTTGACGCGAGACATGACGGGTCTCCTTGAGATGGGAATGGGTGACAGATCGCCGCGCGGACGCGGCTCGGCTAAATGGGATCGCGAGCGCAATCAGGCGTGCGGCAAGAAATATTTCTTGATGTTGTCGCCGTCGGTCTTGAACAGCACGCGGGTGCCGCGAAGCTGACGAATCTGCTTTTTCGTCCGCTTGATCATGCCGTGGCGCTTGCCGGCGTGGGCGGCCATCACTTTGCCGGTGGCAGTCACCTTGAAGCGCTTTTTAGCGCCTGACTTGGTCTTCAGCTTGGGCATTTGGCTCTCCTATTGCCGCAACACGAAAGCGCCCGTGAAGGCGTTCGGCCGGCTAAAATGCTCGTTAGAGCGTTGAAAATGCTGGATTATTTCCTAAGCGAAATAACCAGCAGGGGCATCGCCACGGCAGCCCTTGATCAGCCGGGCGATGAGGTTTGGCCTTATGGCAGAGTGAGCGCGGATTGGCAACGATGAACCGCGGAACCATATGGTTCGACAGATCAGCTGACGCCATCCGGCGGCGCAGCCAAAAGCAGGAAAGAAAATGATGATTTCAGCCCGCCCGATCGCCCTTTTTGCCGGTTTCAGAAGCACGCGCGCCTTGCGATGGATATTTGTCGCAGCCGTGCTCGGTGCGATTGTCGCGATGCCCGGAGATGCCGAGGCCCGGCGGGCCAGGATCTACAGGGCGGCGGGAGCCTATGACGGCATCTGGAATGTGGTCTTCGCCACCCAGGCGGGTAATTGCAGCGCGACCAACAGCGCCCCTTTCGCTGTGTCCGGTCGTCGCGTTTCGTCTGCTGGA
>DASXJV010000384.1:0-5087 GCA_036497205.1 Bradyrhizobium sp. | reverse complement strand
GCGGCCTCCTTCAGCCGGCTCAGTTGCGGGCCGATCCGGTTCCCCATTTCCTCGCCCAGCGCCTGCAACGCCTTGATGGGGCGGATCATGACCTCGAATTCGATCATTTCGCCAGCGTCATTGAATTTAATGAGATCGATGCCCTTTAGCTGCCATTTGCCGATATTGGCGGCAAATTCCAGCGCGGCGTCGTGAGAGCCTGCGATAAACGTGCGGTGATAGCGGAAATTCTCGAAAATCTGCACCACCGTCGTCAGCACCAGCAAAGTCGCGGTCCGTCCGGGAATCGGCGATTGCACGAACGGCGAGCGAAACACAATATGTTCTGCCAGCAGGGAGGCCAGCAGGTCGCGGTCGCCTGACGCAACAAAGCGATGCCAGCCGTCCAGGGTCCGTTGCGGCAAGGGCGCCAGCGCGGGATTTTCGGTCATCGGTCTATCCTCCGCTCATGCTGTTTTTGCAAGGACATATCAGAACAGGCTCACGATGAAGGATGAGAAGCATAAACGCGAGGGGCGAACCGGAACGCCCGCGAAAAAAGATCCACGACAGGATCGGCTGAAGCTGGCGCTGCGGGAAAATCTCAAGCGGCGAAAATCGCAGGCCAGGGGGCGAAGCGACGTATCCGTTGAATCTATCGATAACGTTGACCTCTCACCAGATGACGAGAGCGGAAAAAAGCCCGGCGAATAGCTGGGTTCGAGCGCCCAACAGAAATCCTTGACCGTGCGCGGTGCGGCCCGGAACATAGTTCGGCCCCGCGGCTGGTCCATATTTCCTTTTGAGCAATGTGAGACGGAAATGGGCGCAGACAGCACAACAGAAAGTAAAACGGATCGGAGCGCTTCGCTGGCGGCCGTGTTTCCGCGTCTTGAGCAGACATTCCCGGCGCTGGCGCCGCAAGAGATCGCGCGCGTGCGCCGGTTCGGCGAGGTGCGCAACTACAAGGATGGCGAAAAACTGTTCGAGACCGGCAAGCCCGGACCGGGCATGTTCGTCATTCTGTCCGGCCATGTCGCGATCAGCCAGCGCGATGGCCTCGGTCACGTCACACCGGTGATCGATCAGGGGCCGGGTCAGTTTCTCGCCGAAATCGGTCAGCTCTCGGGCCGCGTCGCACTGGTCGATGGCCTAGCCGAGGGCGACGTTGAAACGCTTTTGATTCCGCCGGAGCGATTGCGTGCGCTGCTGGTCGCCGAAGCCGATCTCGGCGAGCGCATCATGCGTGCTCTTATCCTTCGCCGGGTGAGCCTGATCCAGGGCGGCGTCGGCGGTCCGGTGCTGATCGGGCCTTCGAACTCGGGCGCCGTCATTCGCCTGCAGGGGTTTCTCACCCGCAACGGGTTTCCGCATCATCTGCTCGACCCCGAAAGGGATCACGATGCCGCCGAGCTGATTGCACGTTATTCGCCGTCGCCTGCCGATTGGCCGCTGGTGGTCCCAGCCGACGGCACCGTGCTGCGCAATCCCACCGAAACCGAGCTTGCCCGCGCGCTCGGCATGATCGGCGGTCCAGCCGGGAAAAAAATCTACGACGTCGCGATCGTGGGCTGCGGTCCGGCCGGTCTCGCGACCGCCGTGTACGCGGCGTCGGAAGGTCTCTCGGTCGCCGTATTGGATGCGCGCTCTTTCGGCGGACAGGCCGGCGCCAGCGCACGCATCGAGAATTATCTCGGCTTCCCCACAGGAATCTCGGGGCAGGCGCTGGCGGGCCGCGCCTTCACCCAGGCCCAGAAGTTCGGCGCCGAGATGATGATTCCAATCGGAGCGCAGGCGCTCGATTGCGCGCGGGCGGACGGCGCCTTCGGGCTGACGCTCGATGGCGGCGGGTTGTTGCGCGCGCGCTCCGTCGTAGTGGCGAGCGGCGCGCGCTACCGGCGGCCCGATATCGAAAACCTCGATACCTTCGAAGGCCGCGGCGTCTGGTATTGGGCGTCGCCGATCGAGGCGCGGCTCTGCGCGGAGCAGGAGATCGTCCTTGTCGGCGGCGGTAATTCCGCAGGCCAGGCCGCGGTGTTTTTATCGGGCTACGCCAGCAAGGTTCACATGGTCATCCGCGGCGGCGGCCTTGGCGCCAGCATGTCGCGCTATCTGATCGAGCGCATTGAGGCCATGCCGAATATCGAATTGGTGTTCAATACCGAAGTGGTCGGGCTTGAAGGCGCGGCAGGCGTCTCGCTTGAGCGCGTGCGCTGGCGCAGCCGTTTGTCCGGTGAAGAGAGTACCGCTGACATCCGCAATCTGTTCCTGTTCGTCGGCGCCGATCCCGCCACCGGCTGGCTCGATGGTTGCGGCGTCACGGTCGACCGCGGAGGTTTCGTGGTGACTGGCGCGCAGTCCGAACAAAATCAGGGACGCCCGGTGCCGCAGCTGGAAACCTCTGTGCCTGGCGTGTTCGCCGTCGGCGATGTGCGCTCGGGATCAGTTAAACGCGTCGGCGGCGCCATCGGTGAGGGCGCGCAGGTGGTGGCGGCGCTGCACGGATTTCTCGGCGATACCGCGAAACCGGCGCTTTAGCGACAGAGATAGCGGATGGCAAAAGGCTGCACCCACATCATCGGCATCCGCAGCGTCACGCCGAGCGCGCTCGGTTGCGAGGAATGCCTGAAGAGCGGCAGCGTGTGGCTGCATTTGCGGATCTGCCGCACCTTCGGCCACGTCGGCTGCTGTGACGATTCTCCCAACAGGCACGCGACCGGGCATTTCCACGCCACCCAGCATCCGATCATCGAGGCCTATGATCCGCCGGAAGGATGGGGCTGGTGTCATATTGATCAAGTATTGTTCGATCTGTCGAACCGGAAGACGCCGCACAACGGGCCGATCCCGCGCTATTATTGAAGGCGGTTTTCAATGTTAAGGGAATACAGGATGCAATTCGCGATCAGAATTTTTCGTGCCACCGCCTCGGTCGCGCTGATGGCGTTGTTCATTACATCGCTCAATCCGGGCAAAGCAGTTGCGCAGGCGCCGCAAAGCGAATTCGCAGAGGTCAACGACGTCAGGCTGCATTACCTGATCGCCGGCAAGGGCGACCCCGTGGTGCTGCTGCACGGCTATGCCGAAACCAGCCACATGTGGCTGCCGCTGATCACAAAACTCTCGGACAAACATACCGTGATCGCGCCGGACTTGCGCGGCTTCGGTCAATCGTCCGCGCCTTCAGATGGATATACCAAGGCAGCGATGGCGCAGGACATCCACGCGCTGGTGAAGAGTCTCAAATACGACCGCATCCGGCTGGTCGGTCACGATATCGGACTGATGGTGGCCTATGCCTATGCGGCGCAATATCCGGGTGAAGTCGACCGGCTGGTGCTGATGGAAGCCTTCCTGCCCGGCGTGGGCAACTGGAACAGCGTATTTCTGCTGCGCGATCTCTGGCATTTCCATTTCTACGGCAAGACGCCGCTGGCGCTGGTCACGGGGCGTGAGCGGATTTATCTCGAGCATTTCTGGAATGATTTTGCCGCCGATCCGAAGAAATCGGTGCCGGAAGAAGATCGCCAATTTTATGCTGACGCCTATGCCCAGCCCGGCCACATGGCCGCCGGGATGGAGGTTTTCCGCGCCTTCCCGAAGGACGCCGAGGATTTTGCGGGTTTCGCAAAAACCAAGCTGCAAATGCCGCTGCTCGTGCTTTCGGGAGAAAAAGCCGGCGGTCCGTTCTTGATCGAGCAAGGCAAGATGGTGGCTGCGAACGTCGAGGGCGTGCTGGTCAAAGACCGGGGACATTGGCTAATGGAAGAGGCGCCGGACCAGGTGATCCCGAAACTGGTCGAATTTCTCAATCGCTAGAGCGTTTTTCAGCGAAGTGGAGACCGGTTCGCGTTAAGAAAACGCGTCAAATCAAAAATCTAGAGCCCCGTTTCGATTCAATCGAAACGGGGCTCTAGGACGGCGGCAGCAATGCCGGCGCCGTTTGTGACAGCCATGCAAATCGATGCCGCACGCCCGCATTGCGGCCGATACAGCGGGTGCATGTGGCAATTTTCGATCCGGAGTCGTAACATCCGGCCGGTTCGAAAAAGGGGAGCGCGTCATGATCGTGGGTATGAGCTTGTCTGCCTTTACCACCGTGCACGTGCTCATCAGCCTGATCGCGATCGTCTCAGGCATTATCGTGATGTTCGGGCTTCTCGGCTCCAAGCGGATGCCGGGAGTGACCGCGATATTCCTGCTGTTCACGATTTTGACCAGCGCCACCGGCTTCCTGTTTCCGTTTGAGAAGTTGCTGCCGTCGCACATGATCGGCATTCTCTCGCTGGTGCTGCTGGCGATCGCCTGTATCGCGCTCTACGGCATGAAACTGTCCGGCGCGTGGCGCTCGGTCTATGTGGTGACCGCGATGACCTCGCTTTACCTCAACGTATTCGTTCTTATCATCCAGGCCTTCCTGAAGGTGCCGGCGTTGCATGCGCTGGCGCCGAGCGTGCCGCCAAGCGAGCCGCCGTTCGCCGTCATTCAAGGCATCGTGCTTGTGTTCTTCGTGATCGTAATCATCGGCGCCGTGCGACGATTTCGCCCCATGCCGACATCGACATACGCTTGATCAAAACGTCATTCCGGGACACGCGGCCACGCATGGACCCGGGTTCGACGCGGAGCTTGTCATCGGGCCGTGCTTTCGCGGACGTCGTTGGCGTTGCCCCGGAATGACAGCATGCTGAGAGGAGTCCTGCCATGGCGACCATCACAACCAAGGATGGCATCGAGATTTACTACAAGGACTGGGGCACTGGACAGCCCATGGTGTTCTCGCATGGCTGGCCGCTATCGGCGGATGACTGGGACACGCAGATGCTGTTCTTCCTAAATCACGGCTATCGCGTCATCGCCCATGACCGCCGCGGCCACGGCCGGTCCAGCCAGACGGGCGACGGCCATGACATGGATCACTATGCAGACGACCTTGCAGCTTTGACGGCGCATCTCGATCTAAAGAACGCCATTCACGTCGGCCATTCCACCGGCGGCGGCGAGGTGGTGCACTATCTGGGACGGCACGGCACGAGCCGGGTGGCGAAGGCGGCCATCATCAGCGCGGTGCCGCCGCTGATGGTGCAGACACCGGACAATCCGGGCGG
>DASXJV010000383.1:0-10218 GCA_036497205.1 Bradyrhizobium sp. | reverse complement strand
AGGCGGAACGCCGAGTGATTGGCGAAGTCCTCGAACTGGATCAGCACGCCGGGAAACGCCGCCCGCGCCGCCGTCATGAACTCGTCGACGAACTCGTCATAGGCAGCACCGGTCAGGCGCTTCTGGCGAAGGCCGATGTAGTAGGGGTCGTTGAGAAACTCTTCATTGTTGGTGCCGACGTCGAGCATGACCGGCAGGCAAAGCTCGGGGTGCACGCCGGCACAAGCAGAATAGAGCGAGAGCTTGCCCACGGGTATGCCCATGCCGTTCGCGCCGAGGTCGCCGAGCCCGAGAATGCGTTCGCCGTCGGTCACCACGATCAGCTTGGTGCGATAGGGCCAGTTGCTCAGGATTTCGGCAATGCGTCCGCGATCTTTCGCTGAGATGAAAAGGCCACGCGGGCGCTGGAAGATCAGGCCGAAGCGCTGGCAAGCAAGCCCCACGGTCGGCGTGTAGATCAAGGGCTGGATTTCATCGATGTGATCGCACACGACACGGAAGAACAGCGCCTCATTGCGATCGTGCAACGAGTTCAAGGCGACGTATTTTTCGAGGTCGCTGGGCAGCGTTCGCAAATTCGTCATCACGCGCTCGACCTGCGCCTGCATGGACAACACGGCCGCGGGCAGGAAGCCGCGAAGTCCCAACGCTTCGCGCTCCTCCTCGGTGAACCCGGTCCCCTTGTTGAGCAGCGGATCGCGCAGGAGTGCAAGTCCGTGCGGCGAATAAGCGGGCATCGAGCGGGCGCTCATACGGTCGGGTTTACTCAAGGCATTTCCCCAAAATCACACGCATGTTTCTTCTAGCGTCGGCCGATTGCAGACACGACGCGCTTTAACAAGATCAATTGACATTAGCACGGAAACACGATGTGGCAGCGCACCAATCCTGCGGAGGCCTCATCAAAAAAGGTTAGGAGGGGACGGGAATTTTGTGCGTGGCAAGGGACGCTCGACGCGCCCTGGCGTCAACCCGCGAGCGTCGACCAGAACAGCGCAACCACGGCCACGGCCATGATTGCGGTGCCGATCCAGCCAAGCGCGACCAGCCATGTTCGTGCCTTGAACCGCCCCATCAACTTTGGATTTGCGACGATTACCATCATCATCGCCATGATCGGCACGGCGACGATGCCGTTGAGGACGGCGCTCCACACCAGCATATGGATCGCATCGATCCCGGTGAAACCGAGTCCGAAGCCGATTGCGGTCGCAGCCGCGATAATGCTGTAGAAGCCGACCGCATCCGGCGCTTTGGCTTCCAGGGTCGCATGCCAGCCGAACGCCTCGGACACTCCATAGGCCGCCGAGCCTGCCAGCACGGGGACCGCCAGAAGACCGGTGCCGATGATGCCGAGCGCGAACAGGACGAACGTCGCATCGCCGGCCAACGGCCGCAATGCCTCAGCTGCCTGGGTCGCCGAATTGATGTTGGTCACACCGTGCGCATGCAGCACGGATGCCGTCGTCAGAATGATGAAGAACGCGATGATGTTCGAAAGGAACATGCCGACCGTGGTATCGATCTTGATCCGATCGAGTTCGATGGCGCCGCCGCGGGAAAGCTCGCGCAGCGGGCGGTGCACCTTGCCTTTGTGCATCTCCTCGACCTCCTGCGACGCCTGCCAGAAGAACAGGTAGGGGCTGATGGTGGTGCCGAGTACGGCCACCACCATCAGGAAATAGTCGGCGCTGATTGTCGGCTTCGGCCAGACCGTCGCCAGCAATGCGGTGGACCATGGAATTTCTACCGTGAAGGCCGTTGCGACATAGGCGAACAACGTCAGCGTCAGGAATTTCAGGACGGGCGCATAGCGGCGGTACGGCACGAAAACCTGCAGCAGGGTCGAGGCCGACGCAAAGATCAAGGCGTGCTCGTGGTTGAGGCCGCCGATGACGAGCGACAGCGCTTCTGCCATCGCGGCGATGTCGGCCGCGATATTGATGGTGTTCGCGGCGACCAGAAGGAAGACAAGCGCCAGCACCAGCCATCGCGGCGCGATTTCCATGACGTTGGCGGCGAGGCCCTTGCCGGTGACCCTGCCGATCAGGGCGCTCACCAGCTGGATGGCGATCATGAACGGGAGGGTCAGGAAGACGGTCCAGAGCAGGCCGTAGCCGAACTGCGCGCCGGCCTGCGAATAGGTCGCAATGCCGGACGGATCGTCGTCGGCTGCGCCTGTCACCAATCCCGGGCCAAGCAATCGGAGCACCACGCCGCGGGAAGGCTTGGATACCGGGCGAGTGGTTTCGGTCATCGAGTGTCTGAGGCCCTGGAAACAACGCCGCGAATCTCGGCGGCTCCGATCAAATCGCTTTTTGCGGAAAAGTTCCAGCCGTCAAGGCGCTCGACAGCGCTCAGTCGGAGAGTCTTGCCTCAAGGCAGCATCATTTGATGCTGACGAAGGCGCCCCAGACGGCGGCGAGACCGGCGCCGACCAGCATATAATGCGGATTATCGCAGAACGTGCTGCCGTAACGGCACACGTCCGAACTATATGAACCGATCTCGTGATTGCCTGCGGCATAAAACAGGCCGGAGAGTACGGCGAGGGCGGCGGCCACGAAATACATCGACGATCTCCTGGATGTCGGCCGTTCGTGTTTCAAAAAATCAGAACTTGACCCGTCGGGCAAAACAGGCGCATAACGACATCATCGCGAAGATCATAAAGCCCGCGCCGGAAAATCCGGAGCGGGTTTTGTGCTTAACGGGCCCGAAATTGCGGACGCGGTTCGAGTCCGACGAACTCTGTTTACAGCAATTTCGTCAAATTTGACTCGTCGGGCAAAACACCTGCATACTGACATCATCGACAAGAGTGGTTCCGGCCCGCGCGAGAGATCGCCGCGGGCTGTTGTTTGCGGGGATTCGTGTGTGAGCTATCTGCGGCGCTGCTTGGGCGCCGCCAATGGGCACCGGCCGTACAATCCCTGACTGCAAAGGCGGGCGATTGACATTGTTCCTGTTATGTTCCAAGCTCAAATCAAGCGCTCAAAGGGGCGAGTGGAAGCCGAGCCGGTTGAGATGAGCCGTCTTATCGCCTTGCTGTCACTGTTGTCGTTTCTTGTTCCACTGGTGGCGCTCTTGCTGACGTCGCTGGGGCTCGTTCTGCTAAAACGAAAATCGGGTCTTCCAGCGTGGCTGGCGCGACTGGCGGCTCCGCCGTTCTATCTGGTGTCACTGCCCATCGCGACGTTGGTCGTTGGGGCGGAAATGCTGGGATGGTATTTCCTCCTGCTGTTGTTGAGTTTATCCCTAGGTCCCTTTTTGGAAGTTCTCAGTGTCTTTCCCTTCGTCATCCCCCCTTGGTTCGCTTTTCCCTCCTTGTTTGACTCCGGGGTTTACCTGCTCGGGGTCTTCGGTTCACTCATCGGATTTTGGACTGCGACGTTCATCAGCGGCTATCTATTGTGCCGGACGATCTGGCGCGAGAATCATCACCCGGCTTCTTCACGCGTTGCCAGCGGGCTCCTGCGAGCGTTGCTTCTCCTCATCTGTTTCGCCTGGGCGTTCTTTTATCTGGCGTCTTATGTCCACCAGTTCATGGTTCATAGGTTCCTTTGAGCCAAGGTGGAAGGTCTTCTCTGGCTGAAAGCGCCAGTTACTGCTCGCAAGTGACCGCGCGACCCGGCCGCGCATATCAAGCATTCATCTTTGACGACTGTCGACGCTGCGTCGGGCATGGGCCGCTCGCATGCGAAAGCTGTCAGTTCGGGCACAACTCCAATCTCGATCATGAGGACGTCCATGGCGGATACGATCACTTATTTCGGCGAGCCGAAGCGGGCGACCTATCCGGACAACACGTCTGTCATCGTCAATGGCCGGCCGCTTCTCATTCCCGAGAATTTCGACCTGCAAAACGAAATCAATGCCGCTCATTATGCGGCAAATTCGCCCGACGGAGCTTCGTCGTGGTTCAAGACACATTTTGCGCGAGGCAGCAGCGGCGATCCGCAACGGCAGGCAGGCCGTTCAGGTGGATTCGATCCGAGATACACTGATGCCGGAAACTATGCATTCGGCCTGAGCGCCGCGGCGGCAGGCTACAGTTGGATCACTGCGCTGATACTAGCGACTATCTACAATGGTTCCTGGTTGCCCGCGGCAAATGCAAGCGCCATCCGCAAGGCTTACAGCGATTATACCGAGAAGCGCTTTGCGAATCCGGATCGCGACATGGGAGCAGACTATGTTCGATCTGTGAAATCGCGAGATGATCGAAATGTCCAAGATGCCGCCGAAGGGTCTTCGCGCGCCGCCGATGCGTATCGCATGCCTAAGCAAACGGACGTCGAGCGCTACGCACTCGAGAAATGGGGCACCCTGGATTCGCCTGGGGCCAAGGCATTCATGGCCAACTTCGAGCAGGCCTTCGGCAGTTACCCGCAGCACGTCGATCTCGACAAGCTGCATGCCTTGCCGGCCGATGGAAGCATTCCCTCGGGCAAGGACGTCTCGCTGTTTGTCGGGCGCAATGGCGAAGTGCTTTATTATGAGCGTCAGCCGGCGCCGGGCGGGACGGGCGCGCTACGCGGGATTTATGGACTGGATGGCAGTCCGGGCGACACGAAATCGCTCCCGGGCGTCGCTGGATTGGAACGCCGTCCCAAAGGCGGTGGAATCCTTGGCTTAGCTCCCAAGGGCAACGGAAGCCCCGGCTTACCTGACCCAGGTATTGGAAGCAGCGGCATGATGTTTTTCGAGGACGGCACGCCGCGCCCGGCATCGATCCGGCCGCATCCGGCGACTCCAGGCGATCCGACGGGTGGGGTCGACGTCACGTTGAAGGATGGCAGCAACGAGCACTGGTGGAACGACCAGATCGACGGTTTCATACGCTCCAGGATATCGCCGTTCGATAGTCGCGCGCCTGCTGTGCCTTTCGTGCCGCCGGCCGGTGCCGTGCCCAATCCAGTTCAGCCGGGCGCATCGCCTCGTCCCGATGACGCGACGCAAACCGATCCGCGAAACATTCGCGTCCTCGGCCGTATTCCTGCGCCAGGCGCGACACCTGCTGCGCCTGATGGTGCAAACACATCGCAGCAAGCAACCAAGCCGCCCGGCCCCGTCAGCGGCCAGCCCATGCCCGACTATCCCGTGCCGCCGTGGCTCTTCGGTTTGCCGGATCGATCCGCGGCGAGCGGCGATGACATGGACGATTGGTACACGCGATGGGTAAAGCCGCTTCTCCAGCCATGAGACGTTGCGGCGACCTTTGCGCAGGTGCCGGACATTCGCGTTCTTTCGTGTTTTCCTAATACCGCTTGACCCGTCGGGCAAAACACCTGCATGCTGACATCATCGGAAAAAGCTGACCGGCCCGCGCGAGAGATCGCCGCGGGCGTTTTGTTTGCCGAATCGCCAAACAATGCCGCGGGATGAGCCCCTGTGTGGACCACTAGCAGGCCCACAACCAAGCTACGCAGTTGAAGCCAAGCAAGCCCAGCAAAGAGTGGAAGGTGACTTGGGGTACTCGGGGGTGGAAAATCTCGGGCTCACCCCTAAATTGTGTTGCAGTTGAGCATCAGGCTGTCACGCTGTGTTGACCGGAAGCCAAAAAGCTATTACTTGGCTTCCCAGAGTTAAGCTATACATTAACCATGCTAGGCTGAAGATGGCGTCCGACCGGCCCAAAGCTGCTAACCTGCCGATAGTTTGGCAAGGCGCGCGGGCCGACATGCGGATGACTGAGGGGGTCGCGAAGCAATACGGGCAAGCTACTGATAACGAAGACGAAAATTCAGTGAAACGAAAGACCCATCTGGAGCGTTCGTTCCGGGAGTTCGGCGATCACGATGACTACTTCAGGCGGCTGAGTGATAAGAAATTTAAGAAAGAAGGAAACTTCTCGGACGGCAAAGGAGGAAAGGTCGCAATATGGACGTTCAAGGGCTGGCAGTGGCGGTTGTATGGCGCGATTCTCAAGATTACAGGCCGACGGTGCTTCGTCGGGGTCGAGGTCGACCCGGACAAGAAACAGGATCGAGCGGACCAGCAAAAGCTGAAATCGTCTGCTAAAGCGATCGCCGAATTTGACGAATACGAGTGACAAGGAGACGAACATGGCCAAAGCGTTTGACCCGCAAATCATCAAGGCGGAAGAAAATCTGCTGATTGATTGCCATTTCCTGATTCAGGAAATGATGTCCGAAAAGGGTGTGACGCGTTCGCAGCTTGCCGAGAAAGCCGGTATCTCGAAGGCGCGCCTCTCCCAGATGCTCAGCGCTGAAGCTAATCCCACGCTGAAAAGTGTTGCCCGCATTGTTCATGCGCTGGGCGAGTCTGTTTCTGTGACTCGGAAGCCGCTCTCTGCTCCGGCCATGGGCGGTACTGGTCCGATGGGACTCCCTAAGGCCGCTGAACTGGATTGGTCGTGGGAAAAACGGAAACCTGCCGCTAGGCCTGTGGATGATGAACTTGTGGCGGTAATCAAGGGAGAGAGCGCTTC
The DNA here is from genome assembly GCA_036497205.1 of Bradyrhizobium sp. GTDB lineage: Bacteria > Pseudomonadota > Alphaproteobacteria > Rhizobiales > Xanthobacteraceae > Bradyrhizobium. The sequence continues at coordinate 3,764 of DASXJV010000383.1, read as the reverse complement.
CAACGACAACTATCCCCGCATTCTCTTCATGGATTCCGAACTTCCTCTCGCGCCTGAACCTGAGCCCGAAGCACAAGCCGCCTAGCGATGAACGACGAAAAGACCATTCCTGAAGGTTCGAGCGAAGTCCTGGCGCCTCAGAGCCCCGGAGAATTGGTGCAACAGCGCCGCGCGGACTACAATCGGTTGGTTAGAACTGCGCGGCTGTCCAATCTTCTGCTGGAAAAATGTGATTTTAAAATGGTGCCGGAGCTTCTCGGCATAAAGGAATCGCTTCTTGGCAGAAGCATCTCGCCAACTTCGAAGATGCTCTCTTATGGCTTGGAGGACGGGACGTGCGTCGCGAGCGTTACTTGGGAGGTCACCTTTAAATATAAGTCTCGCAACTTGATGAAGTGCACGGCTTCTTACATCATTAGCTATGATGGGATCAAAGACTGTTCGGAAGATGCGGTAAGCACATTCATAGATAATGTTGGAAAGACCGCGACCTACGCGTACTTCAGAGCGCTCTATGCTCACTTTGATTGGGCGGCCTCTATTGGGTCGCAGCCTTTGCCCGTGCTTCAGTTGCAGCCCAAGCTCTAAAACAAAGTCGCTATCGCTCGGACTTGATCATGCCGAACCTAGGTTTGGCTTTGGCTTCAAAAGATTCGACGACTTGGATAACTGGTCCGCGCGATGGATCAAGCCGCTGATGCGGCCATGATGCGTTGTGATGAGCTGCTTAGTTTCTTCAAATACGAATCGTCTCTTGTTTTTCAGCCGATCGCATTTGACCCGTCGGGCAAAACACCTGCATACTGACATCATCGGAAAAAGTTGACCGGCCCGCGCGAGAGATCGCCGCGGGCTTTTTGTTTGCCAAAATTCACCAATCGGGCGGTGGCGCGTGCTTCAGGCGCCCTCACTCTCCCCCAACGCGCTTGCCTGAGCGCCGCAAGCCGCGCTGCCGTCCGACCCCTCGCAATTTCCATAATGGCCGGTGTGCGCGAAAGCACCGGCCGGGCGGCGTCACGTCACCGCCGCCTGCGGCCCTCTGATGAGGACAGGGTTCGCGCCCGAAACGATCGCGTCCCCTCCGCGATCTGCCGCGCATTTATTTCGAGAGGAGAGCCAATGACCGCGTATCTGATATCGCTGGCATTGCTCGGCCTTGTTGCAATCGTGATCACGGAGATTTTGTCATGAGCGCCGACATCATCCGCTCCATCGCGCGGCCGAGCCGCGATCATCAGCCACGTGAGTGTCCCGCGACGGCGTTGCGTGCTGTTCCTCAATCCGGGAAATCGGCGCCGGAAGATGCCGACACGGCGCCCTGCGAATACGCGCCGCCGGCTTATGGCGAATCCTGATCGCAATGGCCAAAACCATCACCGAGATCCGCTCGCTCGCGCGCAGCCACACCAGGACAGCGATCAATGTCCTTGTCGGCGTCATGAGGGCAAAGGACGCGACGCCTGCGGCGCGCGTCTCGGCGGCGACCGCGATCCTCGATCGCGGCTGGGGCAAGCCGGTGCAGGCCCTTGCCAACGACGATGATCGTGCCCTCGAGCTCGTTCACCGCATTGAGCGCGTCATTGTCGATCCTGAAAATACCGACGGCGCGAGTCTTTGAGCCATTGCTCCAGGCCGCCCGTTACAAGGGCGCGTTCGGAGGGCGAGGGTCCGGCAAGTCGCACTTCTTCGGCGAGCTTCTGGTCGAGGCCTGCCAGGCCGAGCGCGGCACGCTCGCGGTCTGTATCCGCGAGGCGCAGCGCACGCTGGCGCAGTCCTCCAAGCGCCTGATCGAAGGCAAGATCGCTGCGCTCGGTCTCGGTCACGGCTTCAAGGTGTTCAACGACAAGATCGAGACGCCGGGCGACGGCCTCGTCATCTTCCGCGGCATGCAGGACCATACGGCCGACTCGATCAAATCGCTGGAAGGATTTCGGATCGCCTGGGTCGACGAGGCGCAAAGTCTGAGCGCACGGAGCCTGGCACTGCTGCGGCCGACCATCCGCGCCGAAAATTCGGAGCTATGGGCGTCGTGGAATCCGCGCCGCAAGTCCGATGCGATCGACGACTTCCTGCGCGTCCGAAAACCGGATGGCGCGATCCTGGTCAACGTCAGCTGGCGGGACAATCCATGGTTTCCCGAGGTGCTCGAGGAAGAACGGCGGCTCGATCTTTCGCTCTATCCCGACCGCTACAGCCACATCTGGGAAGGCGACTACGTGCGGGCGTTCGAGGGTGCCTATTTTGCCGAGCTGCTGGCGCAGGCCGCGCGGGATGGACGGATCGGCAAGGTCGCCGCCGATCCGCTGCTGCCGTTGCGCGCCTTTATCGACATCGGCGGCGCCGGCGCCACTGCCGATGCTTTCACGATCTGGATCGCGCAGTGGGTCGGCAGCGAAATCCGCGTACTCGACTACTATGAGAGCGCCGGCCAGGTACTGGCGTTTCATGTCAACTGGCTGCGTTCGCGCGGCTACAAGGATGCGATCCTTTATCTGCCGCACGACGGCATCGCCACCAACAACGTCACCGGCAAGCGTTATGAGGATCATTTGCGCGACGCCGGATTTGTCGTCGAGCCGCCAGTGAGGAACCAGGGTCGGGGCGCGGCGATGATGCGCATCGAGGCGCTACGCCGGCTCGCACCCCAGCTCTGGTTCAACGGGGCGTCCACGGAATCCGGCCGCGACGCGCTCGGCTTCTATCACGAGCGCAAGGACGACGCGCGCAATATCGGCCTCGGTCCCGAGCACGACTGGTCGTCGCACGCGGCCGATGCTCTCGGGTTGATGGCGATCTGCTACGAGGCGCCGCGCAGGGCAGGGAGCTTCAACCGGCCGATCCGGTATGCGGACCGGGGATGGGTATGATCGCGATGTGGCGCGCGTCGAAATTTCTCCGACCGTGCCTGTGAACATCTGCGCGTCCTATCACGAGATCGGGCTGAAGCCGTTGCCATGACAACACCCCGACATGATGTTACATTCTATTCCAAGATCGGGATTGAGCGAGCGCATGCAGTGGCTTGTCGATGTCCTGTTTGATTTCTTTTTGACGTGATCGGATAACGATTGCGCGGCTCGTTACGCCGCTTGCATCATTTGGTGCGATCTATGTTGAATTGCTCATTACTTCGCCGACGAGGTATGGGTTTCGGCTACCGCCGCGACGAACGCGGACGACTGGAATTGGACACGCGAGTGGCGTCGCTCATTGGACTCGTCATCCTGGTCCTCGCACTTTCTATCGGCAATTGGCTACTTCGAACCGCTGTCTGAGTTTCACTCCCGAATATCTAAAGCGCTGAAAAGGGCGCCGCACCTTGTTGCGCTCGCCTATGCGGCCCCAAGCACGACTGCTGTGACGAAGTCGTGATGCGATAGAGCCGTTGAGGTTGTTCACTCGACGTTATAGCCTTTGACTATTCGGCGAAAACCGGTGAACTCATGCATTGGTTCTTTGACGCGCTGATTGCGATGGTTGGATGCCCCATTGCACGGCTTGTGCTGCCGCTCGTTTCGTTTGGCAGGATTTATGTCGAGCCTCTTTGTTCTTCGCCACAGAAGTTCAATATGTTCGGCTATCGCCGCGACGAACGCGGGCGAATCGAATTGGACACGCAAGTGGCGTCTCTCGTAGGCCTCGTCATCCTTGTCATTTTCATTTCTGCGGTCAGCCGGTTGGTTCTGGCTGCTGCCTGAATTTCTTCCTTTGATCTCTTATTGAATGCACGCCGGCTAGCATCTGGCGCGCGTCCCTCGCGCTCC
>DASXJV010000382.1:0-8134 GCA_036497205.1 Bradyrhizobium sp. | reverse complement strand
GCCCAAATCGATGGCGTCAAACGCGCAAGCGCTGCGGGCTAACGTTGTCTTAAGGGCGTTTCTCGCATAGAAGCGCTGCCTCTTCCCTTTCCGCAGCCAGCGGGGGGCGAGGCATTTTTCTTCGGAGAGTGAACGATGGGTTACAAAGTCGCGCTGGTCGGAGCGACCGGCAATGTCGGGCGGGAAATGCTCAACATTCTCGACGAACGCAAATTCCCGGCTGACGAGGTGGTGGCGCTGGCGTCGCGCCGCAGCATGGGCGTCGAAGTGTCCTATGGCGACCGCACCCTGAAAGTCAAAGCGCTCGAGCACTATGATTTCAGCGATGTCGACATCTGCCTGATGTCGGCGGGCGGCGCGGTGTCGAAGGAGTGGTCGCCGAAGATCGCCGCCGCCGGCGCTGTCGTGATCGACAACTCATCGGCGTGGCGCATGGATCCGGACGTGCCGCTGATCGTGCCCGAGGTCAATGCCGATGCGGTCGCAGGCTTCGTCAAGAAGAACATCATCGCCAATCCGAACTGCTCGACCGCGCAGCTCGTGGTCGCGCTGAAGCCGCTGCATGACAAGGCCGTCATCAGGCGTGTCGTGGTCGCGACCTATCAATCGGTGTCGGGCGCCGGCAAGGATGCCATGGACGAGCTGTTTTCGCAGACCAAGGCGGTTTACACCAACAGCGAACTCATCAACAAGAAATTCCCCAAGCGTATCGCCTTCAACGTGATCCCCGAGATCGACGTGTTCATGGAGGATGGCTACACCAAGGAAGAGTGGAAGATGATGATGGAGACCAAGAAAATTCTTGATCCCAAAATCAAGCTCACGGCGACCTGCGTGCGGGTGCCGGTGTTCGTAGGCCATTCCGAAGCGGTCAACATCGAATTCGAAAATCCGATTTCCGCAGATGAGGCGCGCGACATCCTGCGCAATGCGCCGGGATGCCTCGTGATCGACAAGCGCGAACCCGGCGGCTACGTCACGCCATATGAGGCGGCGGGCGAGGACGCGACCTATATCAGCCGCATCCGCGAGGACGCGACGGTGGAGAACGGCCTGGTACTGTGGTGCGTGTCGGATAACTTACGCAAAGGCGCCGCGCTGAACGCGGTCCAGATCGCCGAATGCCTGATCAACCGCAAACTGATCAGCGCCAAGAAAAAGGCGGCGTGAGTGCGAGGCGTCAAGGAGCCGGAATCGCAATGACCGAGCAGCCGGCTCCTTATCGATCGAATCCGACGCTGAAACGCGTCGAGAACGGTTTTGAAAGCGTGCTGTTCAACAGTCGCTGGCTGATGGCGCCGTTCTATCTTGGTCTCGTCGTCTGCCTCGCGGTGATGCTGTTCAAATTCTTCACGAAGCTGTGGGAGTTCATCCTCCGCGCGCCGGTCGCCACAGAAGACGATATCATCCTCGGCGCGCTGTCGCTGATCGACGTCTCGTTGGTCGGCAATCTGATCCTGATCGTGGTATTTTCGGGCTACGAGAATTTCGTCTCCAGGATTGATCCCGGCGACCACCCGGACTGGCCGGAATGGATGACCAAGGTCGATTTCGCGGGGCTGAAGCAGAAGATGCTGGCATCGATCGTGGCGATTTCGGCCATTCAAGTGCTGAAGGCGTTCATGAACATCGACGTCGCCTTCGATGCCCAGAAGATGGGCTGGCTGGTCGGCGTGCATCTGGTGTTCGTCGTCTCCGCGCTGATCCTGGCACTGTCCGATCGCTGGGGCAGCGATCACGGAAGTGGCGAGGCTGGGCATTGATCTGACCCCTCGCGAACCATGTGGCCACCGCTGGAGCTCGCGGCCAGCCATCGAGACGGCGCCAAAGCGCCTCGTCAGGATGAGGTTCTTTCTTCCCTTACGCTGCGAAATTCCTTCGCCGCCTGGTCGAGCACCGAGAGCGAACCCTCGGCCACGCCAAAATAGGCGCCATGCAGATGCAGCTCGCTGCGCTCGGCGAGAGTCCGCACAAAAGGAAATGTCATCAGGTTTTCCAGGCTTCGGAATACCGCGGCCTTCTCGATCCGGGTGGTGAAATCAGCCATCGTCTCGTGATCGCGCTGTCCGATTTTCTCGCCCGGCTTGATGAACATCGACATCCATCTGCCGATGAAATCGCCGGGCGACAGCGGCGCGATATTGTCGATGAAGGCGCGGATGCCACCGCATTGCGCGTGGCCGAGCACCACGATGTGTTTTACGCGGAGAGCCCGAACCGCGTATTCCAGTGCCGCCGAGACGCCGTGCGCGCCGCCGTCGGGCTGATAGACCGGCACCAGATTGGCGACGTTACGCACCACGAACAATTCGCCGGGACCGGCATCGAAGATCACCTCCGGCGACACCCGGGAATCGCAGCAGCCGATCACCATCACCTCGGGCGACTGGCCGCGTTCGGACAGCTCGCGATAGCGCGATTGTTCGGTGGGCAGCCGTTGCGAGGTAAAGGTCCGATAGCCTTCGAGCAGATGGTGCGGGAACGATGACATGGCAGTGGCTAACCATATGCCGGAAGCCGGAACAAGCCTTTCGGATGATGCCCTGAGATGCTAGAGCATGATCCGGAAAAGTGGGCTCCGGTTTTCCGAAAAAGATCATGCTCAAACAATAATATGCCGATAAGTCCGATTCGACGAAGTCGAACCGGATTTATCGCGGGCCTAATTCAAGGAACGAAGCCATGATCCGTCCGCGCCGCAGCCTGCTGTTCATGCCCGGATCGAATGCGCGGGCGCTGGAAAAAGCGCGCAATCTCCCGGCCGACGGCATCATCCTCGATCTTGAGGATTCGGTCGCGCCGGACGCCAAGGCCATGGCGCGCGACCAGATCGGGCAGGCGGTCGCAGCCAAAGGGTTCGGCAAGCGCGAGGTCCTGATCCGCGTCAACTCGCTCGATTCGCCGTGGTGGATCGATGACGTCAACATGGCCGGCAAGGCACGGCCCGACGGCATTCTGGTTCCGAAAATTTCCGGCGTGAAAGATCTGGCGGCGATTGCCGATCGCCTCAACGACATCAACGCGGACATATCGATCAGGGTCTGGGCGATGATCGAGACCGCGCGTGCGGTGCTGCACGCCGAGGAACTTGCAGCCGCCTCGCAGGATTCCGAGACGCGGCTCGCCGGATTCGTGTTCGGGCCGAACGACATTTCACGGGAGACGCGGATACGAATGCAGCCGGGCCGCGCGGCGATGATCCCCATGATCACGCACTGCATTCTGGCGGCGCACGCCTACGGCCTGGAAATTCTCGACGGACCCTACAGCGATTTTAGCAATGTCGACGGCTTCGGGCAGGAATGCGCGCAAGGCCGCGATCTCGGCTTCGACGGCAAGACGCTGATCCATCCGGGCCAGATCGAGGCCTGCAATGCGATCTTCACGCCGCCGGCGGAGGAAGTTGCACACGCCCGCAAGATCATCGCGGCTTTCGAACGGCCGGAGAACGCCTCGCGCGGTGCGATCCAGCTCGATGGTCAGATGGTGGAGCGGCTGCACGCCGATATGGCAAAGCGCACCATTGCGATCGCCGAGGCGATCGCTGGGATGGGGAGTTAGCATACCCGCATGATCCTCGGGGAAAGTTGCGCTTCTCGTCATTGCGAGGAGCGACGCGACGAAGCAATCCAGTAACCCCACATCTCTCAGATGGATTGCTTCGCTTCGCTCGCAATGACGGTCTCAGAGGCCCCAAACCGCTCCGCCGCCCAAGCATACAGGCTCCCGGCAACAGGGGGCTGATTGCCGCGGCCTTTCGGTGAAATGTGAAGCCCGATAATTGCGGGATCGCCGATCAGCCCTGAAAAATCCTGGGGCTCAAAAAAGCGTTTTGGTTCGGCATGGATCGCGTAAAACGATTTCTTCGGCAGGGCATGATGATGCTCGCCGGCGCGGCGCGCGAGCGCGGTCAGCGACGCCGGGCCATAGATTGCAATACGAATATCCGAGATGCGGTTCGATCGGCGCCGCAGTTGACGCATCATGAAGGTCAGGCGGTGCCGCAGCGCCAGCCAGTCCGGCTCCAGTTCTTCCTGCTCCATCAGGTCTTCGAACGCCGCGACAATGGGATGATGTGAAGGCAAATACAGCACCGAATTGCCGAGCAGGCGCGGCCGCTCCCAGGCGAAATAGGGTTTTGCCGGATCGATCTCGACCGGCTTCAGCAGCAGCACATCGGCGTCGAGCCACAGGCCTGCGTTGCGCGCCATCAGCCGCATGCGGAAGAAATCGCTGAACTGTAGCGTGGTCCAGTCGCGCCATACGCCATCGGGGCCTGTCGGGCGCAGTCTTTCCGCGAAAGCATGCGGCAGGATCGCTTCGGCCTCGGCATTGCCGACACCATCGGGCAATCCCGCGAGCGGCTCGAAACTGTAGACGGTGACTTTATGACCTGCCGCGACCTGCGATCTCAGGCACAGTCTTCTGAGCATATCGAGCGGGCCGTGCCAGAAGGTGACGACGTCGGGCCGCATGCACGTCACCTCTGGAGCGTTTTCGAGCGAAGTGGAAACCGGTTCGCGTGAAGAAAACGCGTCAAACAAAGAAATAGAACTTCGGTTCTGATTCAATCAGAACCGAAGGTTCCAGGGTGAAATCAGGCCCAGGCGCGCGCGGTCTTTGCCTTCGCCTCGTAGGCGTCGATCGAGGCCTTCTTCTCCATGGTGAGGCCGATGTCGTCGAGGCCGTTCATCAGGCAGTGCTTGCGGAACGCATCAATCTCGAATTTCACCGTGCCGCCGTCGGGACCGCGGATTTCCTGCTTGGCGAGATCGATGGTCAGCGTCGCATTGGCTCCACGTTCGGCATCGTCGAACAATTTGTCCAGGTCGTCCTGGGTGACGCGGATCGGCAGAATGCCGTTCTTGAAACAGTTGTTGTAGAAGATGTCGCCGAACGAGGTCGAGATCACGCAGCGGATGCCGAAGTCGAGCAGCGCCCAAGGCGCGTGTTCGCGGCTCGAACCGCAACCGAAATTGTCGCCCGCGACCAGAATTTTGGCGTTGCGGTAGGCCGGCTTGTTGAGGATGAAATCCGGGTTCTCGCTGCCGTCGTCCTTGTAGCGCTGTTCCGAGAACAGCCCCTTGCCGAGGCCGGTGCGCTTGATGGTCTTCAGATACTGCTTCGGGATGACCATGTCGGTATCGACATTGATGATCTTCAAGGGCGCCGCGACGCCTTCCAGCGTGGTGAACTTGTCCATCGATCGCACTTCTTGGCTTGAGATAAACGAAAAGCGTCGGCGATGGTTTATCGCGAATGCCGCCGACATTAAAGGGCGAATTCGCCTAATCAGCGGCAGCCTCGATAGCTTCCATATCGTCGTCGGATAGCCCGAAATGATGGCCGATCTCGTGAATCAGGACGTGGCGGACGATATGGCCCAGCGCCTCGTCATGTTCGGCCCAGTAATCGAGAATCGGGCGCCGATAGAGCCAGATCATGTTGGGCAGGCGCGCGATATCCTCATTGCTGCGAAATGGCAGGCCGATGCCCTGGAACAGGCCGAGCAGGTCGAATTCGCTTGCCGCGTTCAGCTCGTCGAGAACCTCGTCGGTCGGGAAATCGTCGACGCGGATGATCACGCCCTCGCACAGATCGCGAAAGCCCTTCGGCAGGCGCTCGAAGATTTCGTGCGCCATGACTTCCATCTCGGCAAGCGATGGCGCTTTCGCTTTAGTCCACATCGCGCCTGTTTAGCGCGTGTTCCGCGTGAATGCATACCGCTTTTGTAATTGGACCCGGGGCTGCAGTTGACGTTGGCGCGGCAATCGGAGACGTTGCGGCCCAGAACGGGTTTGGATGGGTGTCATGATGCGGATCGGGATGGTAACAATATTGGTCGCTTTTGCAGGCGCCTTTTTATTGCTGCCCGCGGCCGGAGCCGAGGCGCAAACCGCGCCAAAGGGTATGCGGACGGCGCAGTCGTCGCAGCTAATAGTCACGGAGGCGTCCGCGCAACGCCGTATCAGACGGCCGACGACACGCCTGCGCGTCTATCCGAATTACGAACTGGAGCCCGACGGCGTTTATCCCCGGTACTATCCCGGGAGCAATGCGGTGCGGGATTGCACCGCAACCTACGTGGAGGAATACCGGCCGAGCGGCACGGTGATCGTGCCTCGGATGAGCTGCTATTGGCGTGGCGGCTGAGTCTTGTCCGCTATCACCGCCGGCGCGCGGCGCCGATCAGTCCGACGCCGACCACCAGCGCCGACGTTCCATAGATAATATCGCCATTGCTAATTGCGTGAAGCTGTTTGCGGTGCCCGGATCCCGGCCGGCGCGCTCGCGAAGCGAAAGCCGCAGCAGCTCCCACGCTGCCGAGGCCGGATGTCGCGGCGAAAACGCACTGCGATATCCGAGGACTCGCCTTGTTTTTGCCAGCCCGCAGGAAACCGCTGGGCGGATTCGGAGTTGATGGGCAAACGACGGAGGAATCTTCGATGACGAAATGGATCGGCGCAGCCATCCTGGCCCTCACCATGATGCTCGGCGGCTCAGCCGCGATCAATCCCGCCGCCGCAGCGCCCTCGCAGGCCGCGGTGGCGCAAAAGCCGGGAGCGTTGCAAGCAACCGATCTCAGCGCACGGCGGCGCTACCGGCATTATTATCGTTACGGCTATCGTCCGTACTACCGGCCTTACTATTATGGCCGGCCTTTTTATTATAGGCCGTATCCGTATTACGCGCCGGCTCCATTCCCGTTCGGTTTCGGTTTCGGATTTGGCTTTGGGCCGTGGTGGTAACCGCCGATTTTGAAAACGGCTCACCTCTCCGTCATGGCCATCAGCATCAGTTTGTCGCGATCCTACGCGCCCTCCAGGATCGCCAGGCGTTCATATACGGCCATGCAGATCCTCATCCTGCAGTGGCGCGAGTTTATGTTGCCACCAGCTGCGTCCATTTGAAACCGCGAGGCGCGCGTTCACCACGCGATCCATCATCTTGAGTTGCCCAATGACACCGGTCACAGCGCATACTTTTCCGTAGTGCGTTTGAGATCGCGAGCGCGCATTCATGGTGCGTTCACTTGCTCATCTTAAATGAAAGTGACGATAGGCGGGCGCCGAGTGGCCTTAGCCTTGGTCATCCATTCGGAAAGGTTTCACACGTGATGAAGATTCGAGATTCCGGACGCGGCCTCGTCCGTTGCCTGGCCCTTGCGGCTGCCGCGATGCTGACGCTATCGGCCGGAGGTAGCCAGCGCGCGGAGGCGCTTTCGCTGATCAACCCGGGCGCTGTGCCGACGTCGAAATACGCCTCCAGCGGACTGACGAACGAAGTCCGGGGCGGGCATGGCCATGGCGGCCATGGTGGCGGCTTCCATGGTGGCGGCGCGGCCTTTCATGGCGCCGGGTTTCACCACGGCGGGTTCGGGATCCGGCATCACCGGCATCATTTTCACCGGCACTTCTACTATGCGCCGTCCGATTATTATTCGTATCCGCGCTGCCGCATCGTCCGGTCCTATTACGGTCCGCGCCGCATCTGTCACTACCGCCACTGGCACCATGGCGGATATCCTTTGTGGTGAGCGTGACCGCGGTGGCTGAAATGAATCAGCCGCCAAGCGCGTATTCCGCAAAAGCGGACACCGGTTTTGCGGATAGAGTACGCGTAAGTTCAAAGGGCCAGGAGCATTTTCGCGCGGCTAACCGGTTGCCGCTTAGCCGGAAAATGCTCCGGGCGCCCTGAATTTCTATCTGCGGTGAATGTCGCTGTGTCTAATCCCAATTCTTGAACTTCCAGGATTTGAATTTCCACGGCGTGAGCGTCTCCATCCGCCACTGCTTCCACCGAGCCGGCGGCCAGTGGCTGAGACGCGATCTCTCCTTGACCTCGGGCTCCACCGCGCGCGGCATGGCCCTGCGCCTGGTCTGGCGCGTCGCCGCGCTGATCATATCGACGAATTCAGGCTTATCGGCCACGGCTCGCTCCTCGCGAAACACCTCGCCTCCGCTGGGCTTAAGCTTGCTCCCAACTGCTTAATGACTTCCTTCGACAATGGTTCGAGGTTGAGGGAAGGGCCGCTTTAGTCTTTTGCTTTGACGGGTTTTCTTTACGCGAACCGGTATCCGCTTCGCTCGAAAACGCTCTACCGCCACTCCCTGATATCGACGAAATGCCCGGC
>DASXJV010000381.1:0-6009 GCA_036497205.1 Bradyrhizobium sp. | reverse complement strand
CCGGCATTTCGGCCGGCGATCATCCAGTAGACGAGGCCCGCGACGATCCCCGCGCCAGTCATGATTTCAAGATGACGCCGGACGATGCCATCGAAGCGAAGCGTTGCGGTGTCGAACGGGACAAGGCCGAGATAGCACGCCAGACCGACCAAGCCGCCGCCGACCGCGTAGGTCACCGCACCCCTGATATAAAACGCCTCGGTGATCGCGACCACGATCATTGCCGGCAGCAACGCGAAGCCGCTGATGAAGATGAAGCCAAAACCGAGCACGATGTTCAGCGCGCCGGGATCGACCGGACCGGTCCCAAGATCGCTGAATTCCGGAAACAGCACCGCGCCAACCACGATCATTCCCGCGACCATGCACGCGGCGAGAAAGGCGAACAGAATGACGAACAAGCGGCCGATCAGCGCCATCTCAAGCCGCCATTGGAGTGTTTGATGGCATGTCGGCGCGCCATATGCCGGCGCGCCTGCCGGCCACGCGCCAGAACACGTAACCTGCGGCTATTCCTGCAAGCGTCACGATCAATAGCTCACTAAAACTTTCCTCCACGCAGAACGACCTCATACCGATGATTGAAAGCCTGGTGCAAGTGAAATCAAGCAGAACAGCTCCAATCCCTGCTGTCAGAACATAGAACCACTTGCTTTGAATTCCGAGCATTTCTGTGAAGATCAAAACAAGCAATGTTGGAGTGAAGACAAAGATCATACTGCCGATCGCGGAGATCAGAAGATGCAAGCCGAATCCTGCGAGCCCGCTACCGACGAATTCCCATTTGGAATAGAAACCAAAATTACTGGGATCGACGAGGATCTTGCCCGCGGAAAGAATGCCTACCGCGAAGAAGTTGCCGAGAACAAAAGCGGCGAGGATCAATGCTATCCGGCTGACGGCCACCATCCTGTGCTCGCCTTGTCAATCCGTCATCGCCATGGCGCGCAGTGCTTGCCGCTCGCGCACCGACAATTTTTCGGTTTCGGATTTGAGCTGGCCGCAGGCGGCAAGGATGTCGCGGCCGCGTGGCGTGCGCACCGGCGAGGAGTAACCGGCGTTGAAAATGTATTCCGAAAACTTTTCGATCTGATCCCAATCCGAACATTCGTAAGCCGTGCCCGGCCACGGATTGAACGGAATGAGATTGATCTTGGCCGGGATCCCCTTCAGCATCTTCACCAGCAGCTTGGCGTCATCCAGCGAGTCGTTGACGCCTTTCAGCATCACATATTCGAAGGTGATGCGCCGCGCGTTGGACGAGCCGGGATAGTCGCGGCAGGCCTGCAGCAATTCGGCAATCGGATATTTCCGGTTCAGCGGCACCAACTCGTTGCGCAATTCGTCGCGTACCGCATGCAGCGAGATCGCCAGCATGACCCCGATTTCATCGCCGGTCCGGATGATGTTCGGCACCACGCCTGACGTTGACAGCGTGATGCGGCGGCGGGAGATGCCGATGCCCTCGTTGTCGGCGACGATCAAGAGCGCGTCGCGCACCGCGTCGAAATTATACAGCGGCTCGCCCATGCCCATCATCACCACATTGGTGACGATGCGGCTGCCGGTCGGAGTGACGCGGTCGGCCCAGTCATTGAGGCGATCGCGCGCCACCATGATCTGGCCGGCGATTTCGCCCGCGGTTAAATTGCGCACCAGCCGCTGCGTGCCGGTGTGGCAGAACGAGCAGTTCAGCGTGCAGCCGACCTGCGAGGAAACGCACAGCGTGCCGCGGTCGGTTTCCGGAATATAGACGCACTCGACTTCATGCGCCTTCTCGTTTGCATCGCCGCTCGGCAATCGCAGCAGCCATTTGCGGGTGCCGTCGTTGGAGATTTGCTCGGCGACCATCTCGGGACGCGCGACCGTGAAATGCTGATCGAGCTGGGTGCGCATTTCCTTGGAAATGCTGGTCATCTCGTCGAAATTCTTCGCACCGCGGACATAGATCCAGTGCCACAATTGCTGCACGCGCATCTTGCGCTGCGCCGGCGCCACGCCAATGGCGCCGAGCCGTTCCGCCACCTCGACACGCGACAGACCGACCAGCGACGGCTTTGCCGGCGGCACATAGGTTTCCAGCGCGATCTTTTCCAAGGGCGCGTCGGCGCGCGCATATACAGGCGCTTTCGTCGCGTCCAAGGTGGAATTGGTCTCGGCTGAAACTGGGGTCATCGCATCACGATCTAAAGATTTTTCGCTCATCCTGAGGAGCGGCGTCTTCGCCGCGTCTCGAAGGATGAGGAGTGTGGCCTTATGGTTCGAGACGGCGCAAGAGCGCCTCCTCACCATGCGGAGTGGTCGCTATCAGATAGGCTTTCTACGGGCCTCAAACAACGCCGTTTTAGGCGGTCAAAGTCGCTTACCGCTTGCAATCCTGCGCCAGTTTGTCGAGCGCCTGGGCAAGCCCCTTCAGCGAGAACGTGTCCGTGGTCTCGGTGCCCTTTGCCGAAACGCCCTTGACCACCACCTCCGCAGCTTTGCGCATGGCATCGACCATCCGCTCTTCCTCGGCGGCATTCTTGATCCAGAGGCCATCGCCATGGGTGTACATCGCGTAAGAAGCGCCGCCGACCTCCAGCGTCGATTCCGACCCCGGCTTCAGCGTGTAGCCGATCATGACGGAAACTTCGTTGGCGACTTTTTCAGCCGGACGCGTGGAGACGAATGCGTAGGCCGGGTCGCGCGGACGATTCGGCGGATTGGTCTTCGACGATGCCGGCTTGGCCAGCGCGAAGCACACCTTCTTGCCGTTTGGCGTGGCGGTGTACGCCCCCCAGGTGCCGAATTGGCCGATCAGCGTCGGCTCGGCGCTACCGGCGACCGCGGCGGCGGGCTTGGCTTCCGGCTTTGCAGGTGCGGGCTTGGGCGCGTCTCTCGAGGCTTTCGGCGACGCATTCTGCGCCTGCGCGAGGCCTGTTGCCCCGCACACCAGCACACTCGCCGCCAAAGCTGTCAGCATTCGCCGCACGGACATGACCAAATCTGGTTCCCTCATTATTGTGACTGGAAGATGGCCCGACATCCCCTGTCACAGAGCCGATGGATAGCCGGGAAAGGTCTTTTTGGGAAGGCAGTTCCGCAACCTCTGACCCGATGCATCGAGAACTCCGGCGCGCGTTTGCCACGCAGATGATTCTCAGCCTTTAGACCGCGCCGCTCGCTGCTTCTCCCACTGCGCATCCGTCCATTGCAGCAGATCCTCGGCGCCGGAACTGCGCAAATGCGCGCCGCCATCCTGCACCACCATCTCGCCATTGATGTAGCCGGCCCGATCTGAAATCAGGAAGCTTGCAAGATCGGCAAGCTCGCCATGTTCGCCGGCGCGGCCGAGCGGATTTTTCGACGTCCACCCTTGGTCGCGGCCCTCGGGGCGAAGCTGGCCCGACGCGCCCGCGGTCGGAAACGCGCCCGGCGCAATCGCCACCGTGCGGATGCCCCTGGGTCCCCACTCCACCGCGAGGCTTTTGGTCATTGCGAGAATAGCGGACTTCGCCATTGCAGAGGGCACCGTGAAGGCGCGGCCGGTAATGGTCGAGGTCGAGAGGATGCTCAGCACCACGCCCTTGTCTTCTCGCTCGATCCAGCGCTTGCCGGCAGCGAGCGTGCAATACATCGCGCCGTGCAGCGTCGGAGCCAGAATCGCATCGGCGGCGCGAAACGACAATTGCTCGGTCTGCGCGATGAATGTCGCGGCGGCGTTGTTGACGAGCACGTCCAGCGGCGCATCGCGCCAGATCGCCTCCATCATGGCATCGACGGCCGCGCCGTCGCGAATGTCGCATCTGATCGCGGCTACCTTGCCGCCGAGATCGCCGCGCATCTGCGCTGCGGTCGTCTCCAGCAATTCGAGCCGGCGACCGCAGATGATCAGTTCGGCGTCCAGCTCGACGAAACGGCGGCCCATCGCGGCACCGAGCCCGGAGCCGCCGCCGGTGACCAATATCCGCTTTCCCGCCAGCAGGCCTTTTTCAAACATCGTTTCATTTCCTTGCACCGTATTGTAGCCCGGCTTCAATTCCGGCATGAAGCGTCGAGCGTTACTTGTGCGGCCGAAAATCAGGTGTGTCCATGAAAGCCATTCTCTGTTCGCAATATTGCGGCCCCGACGATCTCGTGCTGGCCGATGTGCCCGATCCCGTGGCCGAGCCCGGCCAGGCCGTGATCGCCATCAAATCCGCGGCGCTGAATTTCTTTGATCTCTTGATGATCCAGGGCAAGTACCAGATCAAGCCGCCGTTTCCGTTTTCTCCGGCGGCGGAAGTCGCGGGCGTGATCGAAAGCGTCGGCGCAGGGATTCACGACCTGAAAGTCGGCGACCGCGTGGTAGCCTCCTGCGGCCACAACGGCGCGCGCGAAAAGATCGCGCTGCCGGCGAATTCGATCGTCAAAATTCCCGACAATCTGGATTTCGACCGCGCCGCCGGCATCATCATCATTTACGGCACCGCGCTGCATGCGCTGGAAGATCGTGCCAGCCTCAAAGCCGGAGAGATCATGGCGGTGCTCGGCGCCGCCGGCGGCACAGGTTTGGCGGCATGCGAACTCGGCAAGCTGATGGGCTTGAGGGTGATCGCCTGTGCGTCATCGGACGAAAAGCTTGAATTCGCCAAACAACATGGCGCCGAGCTCGGCCTGAATTACGCCACCGAAGATCTCAAGGACGGCTTGCGCAGACTCACAGGCGGCAAGGGCGCCGACATTATTTTTGACCCCGTCGGCGGCACTTACGCCGAGGCCGCACTGCGTTCGATCGCATGGGAAGGCCGCTTCCTGGTGATCGGATTCGCCGCCGGCGACATTCCGAAGATGCCGCTCAATCTGGCGCTCTTGAAAGGCTGCGATATCCGCGGCGTATTCTGGGGCGCGTGGGCGAGGCTCAATCCGGAGAAGAACCGCGCCAATCTGGAAAAGCTGGTGAAGTGGACCGCGGAGGGCAAGATCTCATCGCATGTCGACCGCACCTTCCCGCTGGCGCAAACCGCCGACGCCTTGAAGGTGCTCGCAGGCCGCAAGGCAATGGGCAAGGTGATCCTGCATCCTTGATGGTGATGCGGCAATGCCGCGGAATACCAGTTCCCTGCATTCGCGAGGATGACGTCAGCGCCGCGCTGTCGCAAAACTCACAAGAAGTCGCGCGCTTGCCGCAATTAAATCAAGGTTTCTCCCAAATCGTGCCGGTGATGGTCGCCTTTTGGGCCAATTCGCAATGAGAATTAAAGCCTCGTTAACGGGGCACTTGGTCGCGATAACAATAAGAAGCCTGATGCCGGGATGCCCAATTGTGGCGTTGTAGCGGAGGCATCACCATGGCGCAGGAAACGAGGCTCACTCCATACGGCGATCAGGCTGTCGAGTCGCTTGACAAAGGCAGGAGCGGTTCTGAATTCAAGGCTTATTCCTCCAAATGTTACCGCTCCACGCCCTGGATGGCGGCGAAGTGCGACTTCCTTCCTGACGATGCCATTCCCCTGTTTCTCTCCGGCCCTGCCGAAGAAACCAAACAGGCGGGTGTCGGAAGAGCCTGGGACAGCCCGGTTATCTCATCGCGCATTCTCAAGACGAGTATTTTGGTTGTAGCGGCGACAGCGATCGCTTTCGCGACTCTATCGCTGGGAAATCCAATCGCGGTCTTTGCGACCGCCACGGCCTCGCTGCTCGGCATATCGGCACCTCTGTCTGGCGCCGGTCAGTCGACGCCGGCAATTCAATCAACCGCCGACGCCCAGGCCTTGCCCCGGGCTGCAAGGGAGGCGCCGACACGCGACGAAATTGCTGCCGCTTTTAAAGCTGCCCATCAGAGGCGGACCGAAATCCGTCAGCCACCAGCCGCCGCGCCGCCAGCAAGATCGATCGATGCCGACGAATTCGCGGCGTTGATGAAGAGAGCAAAAGGTCTGATTGCGATAGGAGACATCGCCGCTGGCCGATTGCTGCTCGAACGCGCGGCCGATGCGCAAGAGCCCAGCGCCGCCCTTCTGCTGGCTCAGACCTACGATCCGGCCGTGC
>DASXJV010000380.1:0-2460 GCA_036497205.1 Bradyrhizobium sp. | reverse complement strand
GGTGAAGCTGGAAAACGCCACGACGCGCGTGACGCTCAACGGCACGATCGCGGTGCCGAACCGTGAATACGATCTGAAGGGCGTCGCGAGTCTCGTCTCCGCGCAAAAGGGCGACAGCAATTTCGACCTGCCCTTCGTGGTGTCAGGGCCTTGGGACGATCCCCTGATCTTCCCGGAGGCCGAGAGCCTGATCCGCCGCTCGACCACGGTCGCGCCGCTGCTCGATGCGCTGAAGGGCGGCAAGGCCGGCGACACCGTGCGTTCGGTGATCGAGCGCTTGACCGGCGGCGGCGCGCGGCCCGCTGCACCAGCGCCCGATGCCGCGGCGCCGACCGCTGAACCCGCGGCGAAGTAGAGCGAGCGGCGTAGTGCCGCTGTTGTCCGCCTGCGGGACCTGACCGCACTCCATGTAAGCCGAGGCTGGATATCCGTTTCCTGACCCAAGTCGGTCGCTCGCGCCCGTTGATCGCGCATGCTAAACTGCAGCCGCGTCGATCCCGGCGTCCGAGGAAGGCATGCAACGTCGCGAGTTCATTGCATTTTTGAGCAGCGCGGCGGCCACTTGGCCAGGGATTGCTCGAGGACAGCAGGCATCATTGCCATTGATCGGCGTCCTCAGCAGCGGACCTGAAAGATTGCGAACAGATCAGTCGGATGGACTTCGGCGTGGTTTGAGGGAAGCAGGTTTCGCCGAAGGCGATAACTTGAACATCCTGTATCGTGGGGCGGATGACCACTACGACCGTTTGCCGGCCCTGGCCGCTGACCTTGTCAACCGGTCGGTTGCAGTCATCGCGACCGCTGGCGGTCCAGTGGCGGCGCTTGCGGCCAAGTCAGCGACAAATGCGATTCCGATTGTATTCGCCGCGGTATCCGACCCGGTAAGGAGCGGCTTGGTAACAAGTCTCAATCGTCCAGGAGGAAATGTCACCGGAAACGCGGGGTTGACGATAGAACTCGATGCCAAGCGCCTCGAACTGCTGAGCGAGCTCACCCCGACGGCGCGGGTCATCGGCGCGTTGGTAAATACCAATCGTCCCGGGGTCGAGGTTGAAGAGCGCGACTTGCTTGCGGCGGGAAAGAATTTAGGTCGCGAAATCGTGGTGCTTCGCGCGGATGACGGCGCCTCGATCGAGGCGGCCTTCGATACATTGGCCAAACGCAACATTGTCGCGATTCTGGTGGGCGCGGATGCGCTTTTCAATGATCATCGTCAGCAGATCGTCTCTCTCACGGCACGCCACGCAATGGCAGGCGTTTATCCGTGGCGCGAGTACGTGACGGCAGGCGGGCTCGTGAGTTACGGGGCAAACCTGTCGGAAGGATATCGTTTGTCGGGATTGTATGTCGGCCGCATCCTCAAGGGAGAAAAGCCGGCGGATTTGCCGATTATTCAACCGGAAAAATTCGAGCTCGCTATCAACCTGAAAACAGCCAAGGCACTCGGTATTAATATCCCGCCGGCCGTCATCGCCCGCGCTGATGAGGTGATTGAATAGGCGGAGGATGTCTGCGCACTCTCGCGACGACACCGTACTTCGTGTAAGCCGAGCCCACGAGTCTCCAATGACTCACAGCTGAACTGATGGGGGCTCAGTCATGATCACGACGGACAGTTTCCGGCTCGATGGCAAGGTCGCCGTCGTCACCGGCTCGGGCCGCAACATCGGGCGGTCGATCGCCGAAAGCTTTGCCGCCCTCGGCGCAAAGGTCGTGGTCAACGGCCACTCCGATGAATCCGCCATGACAGGGGTCGTCGAGGACATCCGCGGACGCGGCGGCGAAGCGATTGCGATCAAGGCCGACGTCTCACGCGACGACGACGCAGGCCGTCTCATCGACGGCACGGTTCAGGCGTTCGGCGGCATCGACATTCTGGTCTCGAATGTCGGCATCAGGCGATATCGCCCGTTCCTCGAGATCACGCCCGCGGAATGGGACGATGTCATCCGGACGAACCTGTCGGCCGCGTTCTACCTGAGCCGCCGCGCGATTCCATTCATGCAGAAAAACAAATGGGGCCGCATTGTCGTCATCTCCGGCTTCGACGGCTTCTGGGGGCATGTCACGCACCGGGCGCCGAACGTCGCGGCCAAGGCCGGATTGCATGGATTGGCCAAGGCGATCGCGCGGGAGTTCGGCGCCGACGGCATCACCGCGAACACGGTGTCGCCGGGCGCGATCGATACGGTGCGCGACTGGTCGCAATATGTGCATCAGTCGCGCGACAAGATCCTGACCGAAATTCCGCTGGGCAGGTTCGGCCACGTCGACGAGCTCGCCGCGGCCTGCGTCCTGCTCGCCGGTGACGCGGGCGGTTTCATCTCGGGCCAGGTGATTCACGTCAATGGCGGGCACTACATGATCTGAGCGGCTCGAGGGGGACATGATCGGGATCAACCGCCGTCGCGCTCCAGCTTTCATGGACCATGCTCAAGAGATTCTAGAGATTCTGCCCCG
>DASXJV010000379.1:0-4344 GCA_036497205.1 Bradyrhizobium sp. | reverse complement strand
GTGCCGGGCGATGCGGCGCTGGTGGAACGGATTCGCGAGGCGTCGAAATCGTTCGGCGGGGAGGTCGGCATGTCAGCCTGGAATGGGTTTGCAATGGCTCGCTTCTGTGCACAAGATGCGGCCAGGCTTCGCGCCGATATGGTGGCGGTGCTCGGCCGCAGCGGCGGTGAGGCGCTGCCGCGGTTGTGGCTCAATTAGACTTTGATCAAACAGGCCTGGCAAAATTATTAGAGTGCTCGCATGAATCTGTCTCCGCGCGAAAAGGACAAGCTTCTGATTTCAATGGCGGCGATGGTGGCACGACGGCGGCTGGAGCGCGGCGTCATGCTCAACCATCCGGAAGCTATCGCCATCATCTCCGATTTCATTGTCGAAGGCGCACGCGATGGCCGCACTGTGGCCGATCTGATGCAGGCCGGCGCCCAGGTCCTGACCCGCGCACAGGTGATGCAGGGTATTGCGGAAATGATCCATGACATTCAGGTGGAAGCGACGTTTCCGGACGGCACCAAGCTTGTTACCGTGCACGAGCCGATAAGGTAGGAATGCCCCATGATCCCCGGCGAAATGTTTATCAAGGACGGCGAGATCGAGCTCAATGCCGGCCGCAAGAGCGTGACGCTCACCGTCGCCAACTCAGGCGATCGTCCGATCCAGGTCGGTTCGCACTATCATTTCTTCGAGACCAATCCCGCGCTGAAGTTCGACCGCAAGAAAGCGCGCGGGATGCGGCTCGATATCGCGGCAGGCACGGCGGTGCGGTTTGAACCGGGGCAAACGCGAGACGTGCAGCTCGTGGCGCTAGCCGGCAAGCGCGTCGTCTGCGGTTTTCGAGGCGAAGTGATGGGGAAGCTGTGAGCATATTCGAGGCGGCGGGGGCCAAATCATGTCCGTGAAAATAAAGCGTTCTGTCTATGCCGACATGTTCGGGCCGACCACCGGCGATCGGGTGCGGCTGGCCGACACCGACCTCATCATCGAGGTCGAGAAGGATTTCACCGTCTATGGCGAAGAAGTGAAATTCGGCGGCGGCAAGGTGATCCGCGACGGCATGGGCCAATCCCAGGTCACCAACAAGCAGGGGGCGGCCGATAGCGTCATCACCAATGCGCTGATCGTCGATCATTGGGGGATCGTAAAGGCCGATGTCGCCATCAAGGAAGGCTACATCAGCGCCATCGGCAAGGCCGGCAATCCGGACATCCAGCCCGGCGTGACCATCATCATCGGTCCCGGCACCGACGTTATCGCGGGCGAGGGCAAAATCCTTACCGCGGGAGGCTTCGACAGCCACATCCATTTCATCTGTCCGCAGCAGATCGAGCATGCGCTGATGTCCGGCGTCACCTCGATGCTGGGGGGCGGCACCGGGCCGTCGCACGGCACGTTCGCAACCACCTGCACGCCCGGCCCCTGGCACATGGCCCGCATGATCCAGTCGTTCGACGCGTTTCCGGTCAATCTCGGCATTTCGGGCAAAGGCAATGCATCGCGCCCGGCATCGCTGGTGGAGATGATCAATGCCGGCGCCTGTGCGCTCAAGCTGCACGAGGATTGGGGCACGACGCCTGCGGCGATCGACAACTGTCTTTCGGTTGCCGACGATCACGACATCCAGGTGATGATCCATTCCGACACGCTGAACGAGTCCGGCTTCGTCGAGGATACCGTGAAGGCTTTCAAGGGCCGCACCATTCACGCCTTCCATACCGAAGGCGCCGGCGGCGGCCACGCACCCGACATCATCAAGATCGCGGGATTGAAAAACGTGTTGCCTTCCTCGACCAATCCAACGCGCCCGTTCACCCGCAACACCATCGACGAGCATCTGGACATGCTGATGGTTTGCCACCATCTCGATCCCTCGATCGCTGAAGATCTCGCTTTCGCCGAAAGCCGCATTCGCAAGGAAACCATTGCGGCCGAGGACATCCTGCACGATTTGGGTGCGCTTTCGATGATGTCCTCGGATTCGCAGGCCATGGGCCGGCTCGGCGAAGTCATCATCCGGACTTGGCAAACCGCCGACAAGATGAAGAAGCAACGCGGCTCGCTGCCGCAAGACAAGGGCAACAACGACAATTTTCGCGTCAAGCGCTACATAGCGAAATACACCATCAACCCCGCGATCGCGCATGGCGTGTCGAAGCTGATCGGCTCGGTGGAAAAGGGCAAACTGGCGGATCTGGTGCTGTGGTCGCCGGCCTTCTTCGGCGTGAAGCCCGATTGCATCATCAAGGGCGGCTCCATCGTCGCCGCTCCGATGGGTGATCCCAACGCGTCGATTCCGACGCCGCAGCCCGTGCACTACCAGCCGATGTTCGCAGCCTACGGCAAGTCTCTGACGGCCTCATCGGTGGTGTTTTCCTCGAAGGCGGCGGTATCTTCGGGGCTGGCGAGGAAGCTTGGCATTGATAAGAAACTCTATGCGGTGGAAAATACCCGCGGCGGTATCTCCAAGAAGAGCATGATCCACAACGGCGCCACGCCCAAGATCGAGGTTGATGCCGAGACCTATGAGGTGCGCGCCGACGGTGAATTGCTGACCTGCGCGCCCGCCGAGGTGCTGCCCATGGCGCAGCGCTATTTCATGTTCTAAGCTTCCGCCCGGCACTTCAAGCCAGAATAAAGACCGGGAGGATTTCGTGATTTATGTCGTTGCCACACTGACGGTTAAGCCTGAAACGCGCGCCGAATTCATTGCCGGCGCGACCGCCTGCATCAAGGAAACCCGCAAGGAAGCCGGCAATATAGCCTATGACCTGCATGAAAGCGTTACCGATCCAGCCAAGATGGTGTTCGTCGAGCAATGGGAGAACGCCGAGGCGCTGGTTCCGCACCGCAGCGCCGAGCACATGAAGGCCTTCGGCCGGATCGCCGTGAAATGCATGTCCGCGCCGCCAAAGATCGAGATCATCACGCCCGCAAGCGTCGACGTCCGCTAATCAAGAAAACAATCGGGAGACTCAATCATGATCTATGTCGTCGCTACTTCTCAAGTTGAGCCGGAAGCGCGGGATGAGATCATCGGTGACAGCAAGGTCGAGAAGCTATGAGCATTCTCAAGTGATCCGCGCGACACAGGTCCGCCCGCAGCATCGCTGGACGCAGGCGCCGGCCGATACTGTCGTTCTCGGTTTCGACGATCGTCACCGGCGGCGGATGGCGATGACGGGCACCCGCGGGCTTGAGTTTCTGCTCGACCTGGAACACGCGACAGTGCTGCGAGGTGGCGACGCGCTGGTGCTCGACGATAACAGGCTGATCGAGGTGGTGGCGGCGCCGGAGCCACTGGCCGAGATAAGGGGTGCCGACCCGCACCATCTGGTTCGGGTCGCCTGGCATCTCGGCAACCGTCATCTGCCGACGCAGATCACGGCGAAGGGCCTGCGTATCAGGCGCGATCACGTCATCGAAGCGATGGTCAAAGGGCTCGGCGCCCGCGTAATCGAGATCGAAGCGCCGTTTGATCCGGAAGGCGGAGCCTATGCCGGGGGCGGCCATGCGCACGCGCCGGAAGGCGATCCGCACCAGCACGCGGCGCATGATGGCACATCGTACGATCATGGTGACCATCATCACCATGACGAGCATTGCGATCATGATCATCATGATGGCCATTCCCATGCTCATGACCACACGTAAGGCGCCGGCCAGGCCGCGGCGGCGCACGGTGGTGCGAACGGGCGCAATCAGCCAACCCGAAGAAAGGGTTGAAAGATTGGCCAGCGAAGACCCGGCGCAGCCGACCTTTGATCGCAGCGGGATGAAAGAAAGCGACGCGGCGGCGCTGTACCGGCTGATGACCTGGCTGTCGCCGTCTTTTCCGGTCGGTGCGTTCTCGTATTCCAGCGGCATCGAATGGGCGGTGGAAGCCGGCGATATCGGCGACGCCGCATCCCTGCGGGATTGGCTTGCGGCGATGCTCGCGGATGGGCCGGGATTTTGCGACGGCGTGTTTGTTGCGCACGCGCACCGGGCCGCGTCGTCACGCGACGGTGCGGGATTGCGGGACATCGCCGAGCTTGCGGCTGCTTTCGTTCCCTCGCGCGAACGCCAACTCGAGACATCGGCGCAAGGCCGCGCGTTTATCGATATCGCGCGCGCTGCATGGAATTGCGAAGGCCTTGAGCAAATGATTGAGCATTGCGACGGAGTGATCGTTTATCCCATCGCGGTTGGTCTGGTCAGCGCCGCGCATGCGATCCCTCTCGCGCCCACGATGCACGCTTTTTTTCACGCGCTGACGTCGAACTGGATATCCGCCGGCGCGCGGCTAATTCCTTTGGGGCAAACCGATAGCCAGCGTGTGCTGGCTTTGCTTGAGCCGACGGTGGTCTCGAC
>DASXJV010000378.1:0-5573 GCA_036497205.1 Bradyrhizobium sp. | reverse complement strand
GCCGAAGCGCCCTTTGGCATTGATGCCCGAGGTCATCGGCTTCGGCAGATAGACCGTGACGCCGGCTTCCTCGCAGGCCAGAATTTCCTCTCCGCTATAGTACCCACGATCGGCAACAGCCTCGATGGCCTCAGAACCAATCGCTGCGCGCGCCTGTTCGGACATGCGAGATAGCTCGCCCCGATCAGACCCCAACGTTGGTCACCTCATGGGCAACAATGAGGTGATGCTTGGTGTCTACGGCGCTTTGAACGTTGTAACCGACCATCCCGCTGCCTCGGCCGCTTGTGGCCATCGAGCGCGCATCGGGATCAGTCAGCGATATCTGCTTGTCTTCGGTCTGCATCATCTGGGAGTTCAGCGCATTCAGGCGCTGTATCTCCTGGCGCAGCGTTGCAATCTTTTCGTTGAGTCGCGTGATCTTGGCCTCCGGGACCGCTTCACCCTGGCGATCGGCGCTGTCGAGCTGCGAGAGGTAGCGGGCGATGCTCTCGTCAATCTGCGCCAGCCGCCGCTGCATCTTGGCCTGGGTGAAGTTCCGGTCCCGTGTGTTGACGGCCTTGAACTTGCTGCCATCGATCGCAACGCTCGCCTCGCTGAACAGCTCAAGACGCCGGCACAGCGCCACGAACTCACAGCAGACCTTGCGGATAGCCTCACCATTGTCCTTGCGGAAATCGGCTATCGTCTTGAAGTCTGGCATCAGGCGGCCAGTGAGCCAAACCAACTCAATATTGCGCTGGCACTCCCGCTCCAGCCGTCGGCTCGACTGCACCCGGTTGAGGTATCCGTAAACGTAAATCTTCAACAGCGTCGCCGGATGGTAGGCCGGCCTTCCTGTCGCCTCTGGCTCGACGCCGCCAAAGCCGAGTTTGGCTAGATCAAGCTCATCGACAAAGACATCGATCGCCCGGACCGGATTGTCCTCGCTCAAATAGTCATCTAACCGCTCGGGAAACAACGCGCTCTGACTGCGGTCATCACCAACGACAAAGCGCGTCATCGAATCCTCCGGCCAAATCGCAGAGGAATCATATCATTGATGGCGTTTTCACACAGCCTGGGTCAGACTCGGACTTTAGTCGACATTCAGGCTAAGTCTGCTTTACCCTCAGGAGCGGACATTCCAAATCCAACATTATGCGGCTTTTCGCCGAACAGGGATTTGTTGTCCGGTAGCAGGGAATTTCGGGGGGCGACCAGGCGAGTTGCAAAGCCCGTGTCGTTCCGTCTCTGGTAGGTACGATGCGTTGGAGAAATCCTTCATTATTCAACTCGTGCAACCCCGACGTGTTTGAAGGCATGTCGCTTATGACCGCAGATCAATCAGCCGTTCTTGCTGATCCGTTCCACCAAATTTCGTGCTGGTTACGGCGCTGTGGCGTCTGACGCGCCTCAGGGCGGACGACGATTGCGATGTCTTGTTCCCAATAACCTGCCGCCTGAATTGGCGCGAACATGCCAGCGATGATTGCGACCGTTGAGGCCTCATAAATGCATCAGTTGTCAAACTTGATGCATTGGTTCAAACTACACGCCATGTGGCGCGTCCCTGGATAGGCATTGCGGCACGTGGATGTATTAGCAGCCCGGCGCCGCGATTAAAGCGGTCATAAGAAAAAAAGACCAAACCATAGGGGAGAGTGAGTTGGCCGACAGAAAAAAAAACAATGTGACGCGACGCACGCTGCTGAAGGCCGGCGCCGCGATACCGTTCTTTGGGATTTCGGCACCCGCCGTACTGGCCCAGGCGCCGCTGAAATCGCCGACCAAAATTCTGGATTTCATGACCAACGCCGACGTGGCCAAGGCCGAGCAGGAAGGCCAGCTCGTGTTCTACTGTCACGAGAATGAGCCCGGCACCGCCGGCATCATGGAGGGATTTCGCAAGGATTTCCCGAAAATCAACACCAGCTATGTGCGGGCGCAGACCGGCGCGCTCTACAACAAGATCCTGTCCGAACGCTCCGCCGGCCGTTTCGACGTCGACGTCATTCAACTATCCGATCTGGCGCCGGCGGTCGATTTCCAGAAAAAGGGCGGCTACGAACAATACCTCTCCCCCGAGACTTCAGCTTACAAGGCCGACCATCTGAGTTCGCCCGCCGGCTCGTTTTTCTGGACCGGCGTCGATCCCGCCGGCATCGCTTACAACTCGACCAAGGTTTCGGCCGCGGACGCGCCGAAGACCTGGCAGGACATCCTCAATCCGCGCTGGAAGGGTTCGATCAGCTGCAAGATTTCCGCCTCCGGTTTGCAGTTCGTACAATGGTACACGCTGCGCAAGCTGTACGGGGCGGGCTTCTGGAAGGAGTTCGCCAAGCAGAATCCGCACGCCTTCGATTCCCGCGTCCAGTTGTTCGACCGGCTCGCCAAGGGCGACGACATGATCACCGCGATCGGGGAATATCCCGCCTACATCCTGTTCAAGGACAAGGGTGCCAAGGTCGAGTTCGTCGCGCCCACCGACGGGTTGCCAGCGACGCCTTTGATTGTCGGCGCCGTCAGCAAGGCGCCGCATCCGGAAGCGGCCAAGCTGTTCGTCGACTGGGCGATGTCGAAGCGTGGTCAGGCCTGGTATCAGACCAACCCAAATCTTTATTACGGGTCGGTGCGCACCGACGCGCCGCCGATGCCGACCGGGGTGCGGCTGGGTGATCTCAAGCTGCTCTACCCCGCCGACTGGGATGACTACGCGGCGAACCGCGATGTCTTCGCCAAGGAATGGAACGGCATGCTCGGCCTGTGAACGGAGCGGCCGTGCAATCCGCGGGATCGCTGATCTCCGCGCAGAAAATCGCCGGGTATGGGGTTGCGGCCGTGGCCGCGGTTCTGGTCCTGTACCCGGTGTTCTTTCTGCTGCAGGCAGCGCTCGATGTCGGCGACCCGGAGGTGCGGCCGCCGACCGCGTACGGGTTCGACAATTTCAACGGCATATTTCAATACCCGCAGATCCTCCTCAACACGCTGACGGTGTCGGTTGCCGCCACGGTGATGGCGCTGGTGTTCGGTTTCGTGATGGCGTGGATCCTGACCCGCACCAACGTGCCCGGCCGCCATCTGTTCGAGCAGCTGATGGCGGTGCCCTATTATCTGACGCCGTTGCTCGGCGCGCTGGCCTGGAGCCTGCTCGGCGCGCCGGAAAGCGGCTTCATCAACCAGATCTGGCGCGCGCTCGGCGGCAACGGCCATCTCATCGATATCAATACCGCCTACGGCATCGCCTGGGTCATGGCGCTATTCGAGGGCTCCGTCGCCTTTGTCATGATTGCCGCTGTCATGAAGTCGATGGACCCCGCGCTTGAGGAGGCATCGCAGATCATGGGGGCGAGCCGCCTCCGCACCATGCTGCGCATTACCCTGCCGCTGGTCGTGCCCGGCGTCCTCGGCGCCGCCATCTTCGTCTTCGCCGAAATGCTCGGGTCCTTTGCCGCCGCGCTCGTGCTCGGGACACCCAGCCGCTATTATGTCATTACCACGGCGATCTACCAGCTGATCCAGCAATATCCGCCGAAGATCCAGGTCGCGGCCGCCATGGGCGTGTCATTGTTCGCAGTTATGTTCTTCATGCTGTTCCTGTACCGGCGCATCGTGATGGCCGGCAGTTACGTAACCATCACCGGCAAGGCGTTCCGGCCGCGGGTGGCCGACATCGGTCCCTTGCGCTACGTGTTGCTCGGCGTCTGTCTGCTCTATCTGTTCGCCGCGGTCGGCTTGCCGCTGATAACGCTGCTCTATGCGTCGCTGCAGAAGATTGCCATCGCCTTCCCCGCCGCCGGAAACTGGACGCTGGAAAATTTCCGCGTCGCCGTAACCATGAATGCCGTCCGCTCGGCGCTTGCCAACAGCCTGCTGCTCGGCTTTGGCACCGCGACCATCGGCGTCGTGCTGATGGGGCTGCTCGCCTGGCTAATCTATCACTCGCGGCTGCCCGCCAGCGGCCTGATCGAATATGTCGTGATGTTTCCGCAGGCGGTGCCCCGGCTGGTGTTTGCATTCGGCCTGATGTGGGCCTGGGTGGTCTTCCCGATTCCGATCTACGGAACGCTGTGGCTGCTGCTGATCGCCTATCTCACGGTGTTCTTGCCGCTCGGTGTGCGCACCATCGCCGGCGTCATGCTGCAGATCGACAAGAGCCTCGAGGAATGCGCGCAGATGTGTGGGGCCTCCTGGGGGTTCCGGGTGCGGACGGTGACAATTCCACTGCTGGTGCCGGGTCTGGTCGCCGCCTGGCTTCTGCTGTTCATCGCCAGCGTCCGCGAACTTGGCGCCTCCATCCTGCTGATGGGCCCGCATTCCAAAGTGATCACGCCATCGATCGTCGAATCGTGGTTCGGGACCAGTTCGGAGCTCACCGCGGCGCTGGCGCTGATCCAGACGCTCGTGGTCGCCGTCGCCATGATCGTGCTTGTTGCCGTCACGCGCCGCGTCGGCGCACACCCCGTCGACTAGGGATGTCAGGAACCGTCATCATGGAAGCGTCTGCGCCACTATCGCCTCCACGGCCGACCCCGCACATCGAGGTCGATCGGCTTGAATTGTATTATGGCAGCGTTCCGGCGGTGCGCGGCGTCAGTTTCAACGTCTTTCCCGGCGAACAACTGACGCTGCTTGGGCCCTCCGGCTGCGGCAAGACCACCACATTGCGCGCCATCGCCGGGCTTGAGCAGCCGACCGCGGGCGAAATTCGCATCGATGGCGTCACGGTCTATTCGTCGGAACGCGGCGTCCATATACGCGCCGAGAAACGCGGCCTGTCGATGGTGTTCCAATCCTACGCCATTTGGCCGCACATGACCGTCTTCGAAAACGTCGCCTATGGACTGCGCGTACGGCGTACAGGCGCGGCGGAGATCGCGGAAAAGGTGCACCATGCGCTCGAGATGGTGCAGATGCGCAGTTTCGCGTCGCGGCGGGCGGCGCAACTGTCCGGCGGACAGCAGCAGCGGGTCGCGCTGGCGCGTGGGTTCGTGTTCTCACCTTCGGTACTTTTGTTCGACGAACCGCTGTCGAATCTCGATGCCAAGCTGCGCGCCGATATGCGCATCGAACTGCGCGAGCTTCAGCATCGCCTCGGCATCACCTCCGTCTATGTCACCCACGACCTGGAAGAAGCGCTGGCGATGTCGGACCGCATCGTCGTGATGCGTGACGGCCTAATCGAGCAGACCGGCACGCCCGACGAAATCTACAGGCTGCCGAATAGCGCCTTTGTCGCGGATTTCGTCGGCTCGGCCAATCTCATTCGTGGTCATCATCGCGCGGATCTAGACGTGGATGGATTGATTGCACTCGAAACATCTACCGGACACATCGTCCACGGCATGGCCTATGGACGCCCCGTTCGCGCCGAACTGGTAGTCTCGGTGCGTACAGTGCACCTTCGGATTTCAATCGAGCCGCCTGCCAAGGCGAAAAACGTCTGGCGCGTTCCGGTGCAGCAGACGGTATTTCAAGGCGACTTCACCCAGGTTCACCTCGGTTGGGGCGAGCAGCACCTGATCGCCCGCTGTGCCGCGATGGAGCCATTGGCCATAGGCCGGGAAGTCTACATTACCGTTGAGCCGCGGCAC
>DASXJV010000377.1:0-2194 GCA_036497205.1 Bradyrhizobium sp. | reverse complement strand
TCATGGACTTCGGGCTGATCGGTGGAATGCAGCGGCAGAATCCTCTGGTGCGGAGGTTGGCCTTCGCGAAAATTCGGATTGGGCGGATTGTCGCGAAACTGCGCGTCCTTGATCAGATGCCAGATCACATCGACCCGGAAGCCGTCGACACCTTTCCGAAGCCAGAAGCGCATGACGTCATAGATGGCGTGGCGCACTTCGGGGTTGCGCCAGTTCAGATCCGGCTGCTGGGCCAGGAAGGCGTGGTAATAATATTGCCCCGTCGCAGCGTCGTATTGCCAGGCACTGCCGCCGAATTCCGACAACCAGTTGTTCGGCGGCCCGCCATCCACGGCCGGCTCGCGCCAGATGTACCAGTCGCGCTTTGGATTCTCGCGCGAACGCCGGCTTTCGATGAACCAGGGATGCCG
Organism: Bradyrhizobium sp.; assembly: GCA_036497205.1. Taxonomy (GTDB): domain Bacteria; phylum Pseudomonadota; class Alphaproteobacteria; order Rhizobiales; family Xanthobacteraceae; genus Bradyrhizobium. The sequence continues at coordinate 1,784 of DASXJV010000377.1, read as the reverse complement.
GTCGGACGTATGATTAGGCACGAGGTCGAGAATGACCTTAAGGCCGGCGGCATGCACGGCTTTTACCAGCACGTCGAAATCTTCCATTGTGCCGAACAGTGGATCGACGCCGGTGTAATCGGCGATGTCATAACCGAAATCAGCCATCGGCGAGGGAAAGATCGGCGACAGCCAGATCGCGTCGACGCCAAGCGCTTGCAAATAGGGCAGCCGGTCGATGATCCCCTTGATATCGCCAACCCCGTCGGCATTGGAATCCTGAAACGAGCGCGGATAGATTTGATAGAAAATGCCGTGCCGCCACCAGAATTCGTCGCCCTTATTTGTCCCGGAGATCATTCGCTAAAAACCGCCTTGCGCAGGGGTAACGTCGGTCCCGCCGACAGGTTCAGGCCGGCAAATTCCCCAAAGCGGAGCCGGTCTGGCAAACGCGACAGCGGTGTGACAGGCAGAGCAGAAATCAAGATTGAATGACCGCATCCACTTGGACCAGATTCCGGAAGAATTCCGAGGATCGGCCGTTCGACACATAGCCGCGATCGGCGACCGGCCTTACTCTACCAAAAATGCTCGAATCTTGCCCTTGGCGCGCCGCAAAAAATCGGCATTGTGCGGGCATGGCAAATGAAACCGAAACCAAGGCAAAAGCTGGCGCTGTCATCATCCCGGTGACGCCGTTCGAGCAGAACTGCACGTTGATCTGGTGCGAAGCCACCAAAAAGGCCGTGGTGATCGACCCCGGCGGGGACGCTCCGAAAATTCAAGCGGCGATCAAGCAGTCCAACGTAAGAGTCGAAAAGATATGGCTGACCCATGGCCATATCGACCATGTCGGCGGCGCCGCCGAATTGCGCGATGCGCTGAAAGTGCCGATCGAGGGCCCGCACATGTCAGATAAATTCCTGCTCGATAATGTGGTGACGAGCGCTGCGCGGTTCGGCATGTCAGGCGTGCGCGATTTCGCGCCGGACCGCTGGCTCGATGAGGGCGACCAGGTCTCTATCGGCCAGTTGACCTTCGACATCCTGCATTGCCCGGGCCATTCGCCAGGCAGCGTGGTGTTTTTCGACAAGGCAATGCGCTTTGCCCATGTCGGCGACGTGCTGTTCAACGGCTCGGTCGGACGCAGCGACCTTCCCGGCGGCAATCACGCCACGCTGATCAAGTCGATAAAGGACAAGCTGCTGCCGCTCGGCGACGATGTCGGTTTCATTTGCGGTCACGGTCCCGGCTCGAGCATTGGCCAGGAGCGGATGACCAATCCGTTTCTCACCGGCGCGATGTGACGATCGGGTTGGCGAACCGCCGGCATCGGCCTCAGCAATTTGCGGCGACGTCTTTGATTGGCCACACGGCTATTCCGCCGCGACCATTTCGACCGTATTTCCTTGCGTGAGGTAACGCGCGCCCCAGTTGCGAATCGCGGCGATGGCAGGAACGAAGCTCTTGCCTTGCGGGTCAGGCGATATTCCACCTTGGGAGGCACGACCCCGTGATCCCTCCGCAGGCCATCTAGACCCTGCAGCAGCGGGATTTTCTCAAACACTATACGGAAAAGACCCGGCAGGTCGCCGGCGGCGAGGCCGTGGTGACGCCCATTGAACTGATCGCGGAAACCGCGCACTAGTCACGAGCAAGCCCGTTAACTCGAAACCATCGCGCGGATCCGCCGCGAGAGATTATCGAGATCGAACGGCTTGGTGATCATTTCCATGCCCGGCTGCAGAAAGCCGTCGGCGATGGCGGCGCTCTCGGCGTAGCCGGTGATGAAAAGAATCTTCAGG
>DASXJV010000376.1:0-4524 GCA_036497205.1 Bradyrhizobium sp. | reverse complement strand
AAGCGTCGCGTCGCAAAATCCCAATGCCTGGTTGAAGCGACGCTTCACGCCCGACGAAATCACGACGCCGACACCGGATAACCGGCTGATTGCCTGGCCCTACACCAAGCTGATGGTGGCCAATCCGACCGTCAACATGGGAGCGGCAGTGCTGATCACCAGCCTTGCCAAAGCGCGGGCCGCAGGCATTGCCGAGGATCGCCTCGTGCACGTCTGGGGCGGCGCGTCGGCGGAAGAGCCGCGCGATTATCTGATCCGCGACCAGTTTTTCGAGAGCCATCCGCAAACTGCCGCGCTCAAGGCAATCATGGAACTCGTCGGCGGCGACGGCAGGGCATTCGATGCGATCGAGCTCTACAGCTGCTTTCCCTGTGTCCCGAAAATGGCGCGGCGGACGCTGGGGTTAGGTGCCGACGTGCAGCCGACCGTGACCGGCGGGCTGACGTTTTTCGGGGCGCCGCTCAACACCTACATGACGCATGCGGCCTGCGCGATGGTGCGGAAGCTGCGCAGCGGCGCGAAGCTCGGCCTGCTCTACGGCCAAGGCGGTTTTGTCACGAAGCACCATGCGCTGGTTCTGTCGCGTCAGGCGCCGCAGGACGCGCTTGCACAGGACACCAGCGTACAGGCGGAGGCAGACCGGCATCGCGGTGCCGTGCCTGACTTCGTGACCGAGGCCGATGGCAAGGGTTCGGTCGAAAGCTTTACGGTGATCTATGGCCGCAATGGCGAGGTCGAGCACGGCGTGGTGATGCTGCGAACACCGGGCAACGCGCGCGCACTGGCGCGGGTGCCCGCCCATGACGGCGCGACGCTGGCACATCTCCTCAACATGGAGCGCACGCCGGTGGGGTCATCAGGCGATATCGTCACGGCAGACGACGGCGTTCTGGAGTGGCGGGTCTAGCACCATGGCCGGGCTTGTCCCGGCCATCCACGCCTTGACCACGCGAGGGAAGACGTGGATGCCCGGCACAGGGCCGGTCATGAAACAAGGAATCGCCCCTAACCCTTCACGTCCTGCTTCTCGGAAACCTTCGCGGGCTTGCCCTTGGCGCCGGCAACGCGGACCTGATCGCCGTCGGCGATGCCGTCGGGCGGCGCGACGATGACGCGATCGTCCGGGGAGATGCCCGAAGCCAGTTCGATATCGCGGCCGAGATCGCGGGCGATGGTCACGGCCTTGAACAGCACCTTGTCGTCGGCGCCAACGGTGGCAACGCGCAGACCGTTCTGGTTGAAAATGAGAGCGCTCGCAGGAATATGCAGCGGCACGGCATCGCGCTGCAGGCTCATGCGCACATTGGCATAGCCGCCCGGCATCAACTCGCCATTGGCGTTGTCGAGCGCAAGCTGCATCCGCGTCGTTCCGGAACCGACATCGACGGATTGCGAGGAGGCCTCGACCGTCGCGGCAAAAGTCCGGTTCGGATATTCCGGCATCGAGATCACGGCCTTGGCGCCGATCTTGATCGCAGGCACGTAGCTTTGCGGGATGTTGACATAGACCCGCAGCTTGCCGATGTCGGAAACCACGAACATCGCAGGACCAGAGCCGCCACCCGCATTGATCAGCGCGCCGACGTCGGTATCGCGGGCGGTGACCACGCCGTCGAACGGCACGGTGATCTTCTTGTAGCCGGCCAGCGCCTCCAGCCGTTCGACATTGGCCTGGCCGGAATTGACCGCGGCCTTCTTGTTGGAGAGGTCGGCGGTACGCTCATCGATCTCCTGCATCGAGACGAAATTCGAGGCGATCAGCGATTTGCGGCGGTTGAGCGTGGCTTCGGACAGTTTCGCGCTGGCCTGCTGGCTGGCAAGATCGGCGCGCGCCTGCAGCAATTGCTGGTCAAGGTCCGGTGCCTCGATTTCAGCGATCACCTGCCCGGCCGTGACCCGCGCGCCAATGTCGGCGCTCCAGCTTTTTAAATACCCGCTGACGCGCGCAAAGATCGGCGCGCGGTAATAGGCCTCCAGCCGGCCCGGCAGATCGATCGTCGCATTGAGAATCCTGGCGTCGGGCAGCACCACCGCAACCGTCGGTATGGCCTGGTTGTCGGTCCATTCGCGCAGCTTCGCACTCGAGTCCTCACGCGCCCGGATGCCGGTCACCACCACCAGCAGCGCAGCAATGCCGGCCACGACGGCAAAAATGCCCAACTTCCGGCGAGACACCGGCGAGCCGTGTTCAGTGGGCATGTGGTGTCTCCGATGCGGCGGCTTTGGCGCCCTGTTTCTTGTGTACCATACTAAAAACCACGGGAACAAACATCAGCGTGGCGACGGTTGCGAAGATCAGCCCTCCGACCACGGCACGTCCGAGCGGCGCGTTCTGTTCGCCGCCCTCGCCAAGGCCGAACGCCATCGGCGCCATGCCGATGATCATCGCCAGCGCGGTCATCAGAACGGGGCGGAAGCGCACGAAGCCAGCTTCGATCGCCGCCGCGATCGGATCACCCAGTTCATCATAACGTTCCCGGGCGAAGCTGATCACCAGCACGCTGTTCGCGGTGGCGACGCCCATGCACATGATCGCGCCGGTCAGCGTCGGAACCGACAGCGTGGTCTGCGTCGTGAACAGCATCCAGACGATGCCGGCGAGAGCGGCAGGCAGCGCCGTGATGATCACGAACGGATCGGACCAGGACTGAAAGTTCACCACGATCAGCAGGTAGATCAGCACGACCGCGGCCAGCAATCCGAACAGCAACCCGGAAAACGCGCTGTTCATGGTCTGCACCTGGCCGAGCAGAACTACCGATGAGCCCTTCGGTACCTCCTTTGCGGTATCAGCGATCACTGTCTTGACATCAGCGGCCACCGCGCCGAGATCGCGCCCCTCCGGCGTCGCATAGATCTGCACCATCGGCTGGATGTCGTATTGGGAGACCACCGCGCTTGAGGTCGATCGCGTGATGTTGGCGATGCCGCCGAGTATGGGCGGCGTGGCCGTACTGCCCGCCGTGATCGGCAAGGTTTCCAGCGCGCTCAGCGAGTCGATCTGATATTGCGGCGTCTGCATGACGATCGAATACGATACGCCATTGTCCGGATTGAGGTAGTAGGTCGGCGCGACTTGCGCGCTGCCCGCCAGATTGACGACGAGGCTGTTGGTAACGTCGCGTTCGGTCAGCCCGACATATTGCGCGCGGGTGCGGTCGACATCGATATTGAAGCTCGGGCTGTTCGGCGACTGCTGAATGCGCGCATCGGCAATGCCGGGTATCCGGCGAATCCGGCTCAGCAATTTATTGGCGTAAGCGAAATTCGCATTCACATCCGCGCCGCGGACCTGAAGGTCGATCGGCGCCGGCGCACCGAAATTCAGGATCTGGCTGACGATGTCGGCGGGCAGAAACGCAAACGTCAGGCCGGGGAAGGCGCGCGGCAGCTGTTCGCGCAGGGCCTGAACATATTCGTTGGTCGGCCGGTGACCCTCTTTCAGTTTGATCTGGATATCGCCGTCCTGCGGGCCGATCACGCCGGTGTTGTTGTAGGTCATGTTGATGCCGCTGATCGGCATGCCGATGTTGTCGGCGAGCGTGTCGATTTCCCCTGGCGGGATGATCTTGCGGATCGCCTTCTGCACGTCGGCGAATTGATTGGCGCTTTCCTCGACGCGGGTGCCGACCTGAGTACGGACATGCATCAGGATCGATCCGGCATCCACCGAGGGAAAGAAATTCCGGCCGAGAAACGGCACCAGCAGGAATGAAACCGCAACGAAGCCGAGGAATCCGATCACGAAAACCGGCCGCCGCGCCATCGCCAGCGACAGCAGATCACGGTAGCCGCCGCGCACGCGCTCGAACCGCGCCTCGAAACCGCGCTGAAACCGCACCAGCGGGTTGCGTGAGGGCGGCGGTGCTTCGCCTTCCGGATGATCCACATGCGGCTGCAGCAGGTATTTCGCCATTGTCGGCACCAGCGTGCGCGACAGCAGGAACGACCAGATCATCGCGAACATCACGGCTTCGGCCATCGGCACGAACAAAAAGCGCGCAACACCCGTAAGGAAGAACATCGGCACGAACACGATGCAGATGCAAAGCAGCGAGACGAAGGCCGGCGTCACGATCTGGTTGGCGCCGTCCATGATCGAAGTTTCGACGCCCTTGCCATGTTCCAGGTGCCAGTTGATGTTCTCGATCGTGACCGTGGCGTCATCGACGAGGATGCCTACCGCGAGCGCAAGTCCGCCGAGCGTCATGATGTTGAGGGTTTCGCCGATCGCCGACAGCATCACGATCGCGCCAAGTACCGAGAGTGGAATCGAGACCGCGATGATTATTGTCGAGCGCCAGCTCCCGAGAAACAGCAGGATCATCACGCTGGTCAGCAGGGCCGCGATGATCCCTTCATAGGCAACGCCGGTGATGGCGCCGCGGACGAACAGCGACTGATCGCCGATGAATCCGATCTTGAGCGCGTCGGGGAGCGAATCCTTGACGTCGATGACCTTCTGCTTGATGCCGGCGATGATATCCAGCGTCGAGATCGACCCCGCCTTCAGAACCATCATCA
>DASXJV010000375.1:0-6794 GCA_036497205.1 Bradyrhizobium sp. | reverse complement strand
CGCCATTCACGTCGGCCATTCCACCGGCGGCGGCGAGGTGGTGCACTATCTGGGACGGCACGGCACGAGCCGGGTGGCGAAGGCGGCCATCATCAGCGCGGTGCCGCCGCTGATGGTGCAGACACCGGACAATCCGGGCGGCCTCCCCAAGGAAGTCTTCGACGGATTGCAGGCGCAGCTCGCTGCCAATCGCTCGCAATTCTATCGCGACCTTCCGGCGGGTCCATTCTATGGCTACAACCGGCCCGGCGCCAAAGCCTCGGATGCCGTCATCCAGAATTGGTGGCGCCAAGCTATGATGGGCGGCGCCAAGGCGCATTACGACGGCATCGTCGCCTTCTCACAGACCGATTTCACTGAAGACCTGAAGAAGATCACCGTGCCCGTCCTGGTGATGCATGGCGACGACGATCAAATCGTTCCTTATGCTGACTCCGCGCCATTGTCGGCAAAGCTGCTGAAGAACGGGACGCTAAAGACCTACAAGGGCTTCCCGCACGGCATGCCCACCACGGAATCGGCCACGATCAACGCCGATCTGCTGGCGTTCATCAAGGCATGAAAGTCATCCTGTTCGGCGCAACCGGAATGGTCGGGCAGGGTTGCTTGCGCGAATGCCTGCTCGATCCCGGTGTTGAAAGCGTGCTCACGGTTGGGCGCAGCCCGACTGGACAACGGCATGCCAAGCTGCGTGAGATTGTGCACGACAATTTTCTGGATTATTCGACCATCGAATCCCAACTCGCAGGGTTCGACGCCTGCTTCTTCTGCCTCGGCGTCTCTTCGGTCGGCATGGAGGAGGAGCGCTATCGGCATTTGACCTATGACATCACCATGGCGGCGGCGAAAACGCTGGCAAAACTCAATCCGGGCATGGTGTTTACTTACGTCACCGGCCGGGGCGCCGACTCTACCGAGCGAGGTCGATTGATGTGGGCGCGGGTGAAAGGCAAGACCGAAAACGATTTGCTCAAGCTGCCGTTCAAGGCGGCCTAATGTTTCGCCCCGCGGGCATCCAGCCGCTGCACGGGGTCAGGTCGAAGACTGGGTGGGTTCAGGCAATCTATGTCATCACCGCGCCGCTGCTGTCGCTGCTCAATCGCACTTCGCCGAACTACATGACCACCACCGAGCAGGTCGGCCGCGCCATGATCAAGGTCGCGCGGGATGGCTTTCCGAAGCCGGTGCTGGAAAGCGAAGACATAAACCGGGTTTAGGATCTGGACTCATTAAATCCACCATACAAGGGCTGCGACCAGACAGGCAGAGGCCGGGGGGATGATGGTCCAAATCAACTTAAACCGGTCCCGATCCCATCAAATAGCCGCAAACTTCACGCTTTTGCCATCAGGGCCCCATTCGCCCTATACTTTCTGCATAGCAAAAAACGGGAATCGGTATGGATCGCATTCGCATCGTCGGCGGCAGCAAGCTCAATGGCACCATTCCGATCTCGGGCGCGAAGAATGCCGCGCTGCCGCTGATGATCGCAGGGCTGCTGTCCGAGGAAACGCTGATCCTCGACAACGTGCCGCGGCTTGCAGACGTAGCCCAATTGCAGCGCATTCTCGGCAATCACGGCGTCGATATCATGTCGGCGGGCAAACGGCCCGGCGACCATGAATACCAGGGCCAGACCCTGCACATTTCGGCGGCTGACATCATCGATACCACTGCGCCGTATGAACTGGTGTCGCGGATGCGCGCCAGCTTCTGGGTGATCGCGCCGCTCTTGGCGCGGATGCATGAGGCCAAGGTTTCGCTGCCCGGCGGCTGCGCCATCGGGACCCGGCCGGTCGATTTGCTGATCATGGCGCTGGAGAAACTCGGCGCCGAACTCACCATCGACGGCGGCTATGTGATCGCCAAGGCGCCCGGCGGCCTGAAGGCCGCTGGCATAGACTTTCCCAAGGTGACGGTGAGCGGCACCCATGTCGCCATGATGGCGGCGACCTTGGCCAAGGGCACTACCGTCATCACCAACGCCGCCTGCGAGCCGGAAATTCTGGACGTCGCCGACTGCCTGAACAAGATGGGCGCGCGCGTCTCCGGCGCCGGTACCCCCCGCATCCTCATCGAAGGCGTCAGCAAGCTTCACGGCGCACGGCATACCGTGCTGCCGGATCGAATCGAGACCGGCACCTATGCGATGGCAGTGGCGATGACCGGCGGCGATGTGCAGCTGGCCGGTGCGCGCCCCGAGCTGCTGCAATCGGCGCTCGACGTGCTGACGCAGGCCGGCGCGGTGATCTCCGTCAACAACGAAGGTATCCGCGTCGCCCGCAACGGCGCCGGCATCAGCCCGGTGACGGTATCGACCGCGCCGTTTCCGGGCTTTCCGACCGATCTGCAGGCGCAGCTGATGGCATTGATGGCCTGCGCCAAGGGCTCCTCGCATATCACCGAAACGATTTTCGAAAATCGCTTTATGCATGTGCAGGAACTGGCGCGGTTCGGTGCGCGGATTCATCTCGATGGCGAAACCGCCACCATCGAGGGCATCGCGAAACTGCGCGGCGCGCCTGTGATGGCGACGGACCTGCGCGCCTCGGTGTCGCTGGTGATCGCGGGTCTGGCCGCCGAAGGCGAGACCATGGTCAACCGCGTCTACCATCTCGACCGCGGGTTTGAGCGGCTCGAGGACAAATTGTCGGCCTGCGGCGCTACCATCGAGCGCATTAGCGGATAAGTTTTAGCGCGTATTCCGCAAAAGTGGATATCGGTTTTGCGAATAGAATACGCGCAAACTTGAGGTGTTATTGGTGACGGCTCAGCTCAAACTGATTGCGCTCGATGCCGACGACCTCGCGGTCATTTCCGCGCATGTCCAGGATGCCCGCGTGCAGATCGCCGACATCATCTGGCGGCAAGCCGAAAAGCGGCTGGTGGTCGGCATGAACCGGCTGGATTGGGAGCAGACGCTTGCCGGGGAAACCGCCCCGCGCCGCCTGATCGCGGCGCTGCGCTTTGACCGCGTGTTGTCGTGCAAGTCGCGCAACATCGATCTGGAGACGCCGGGAACCGCACTGGACCTGCTCGGGATCGAGTTTCATCCCACTGAAGCCCCCAGCGGCAGCGCGGTGCTGATGTTCAGCCATGGCGGGGCGCTTCGGCTGGACGTCGAATGCCTGGAATGCGAGCTGACCGACCTAGGCTCGGATCATCTCGGCGTTAGCGATCTCGGCGAAGGCGCCGAACCGCCAGGCCTTGACGGTGGCCGTAGGCTGTAGGGGGCAAGGGCGCGCTCTTCGCCCACCGACTCGGTGTTCCCGCGCAGACGCGTTTTGGTGGGCTCGCTTCGCTTAGCCCGCCCTATGGACTCCGCCACCCATTAACTTAATCCGCGAGTTGAAGGGTTGACGGCGATTTGTCGCCGCGCCATTGAGCAGTGGGTCTTCGAATAAAGCCCTCCGCCGGAAAGCCACCATGCCTGTTCGTCTCGACAGAAGCAGCGCCGATTTCGCCAAACGATTCGCGAGCTTTCTCGCGATGAAACGCGAGGTTTCCGCCGATATCGAGAGCGCGACCCGCGCCATCGTCGACGACGTGGCCGCGCGCGGCGACCTGGCGCTGATCGAGGCGACGCGCAAGTTCGACCGCCTTGATCTCGATCCCGGCGGCTTGCGCATTACGAGGCGTGAAATCGACGCCGCGGTGAAGGCCTGCGATACCGGGACGCTCGATGCGCTCGAATTTGCCCGTGGCCGGATCGAAAGTTTTCATCGGCAGCAATTGCCAAGGGACGAGCGCTTCACCGATGCGCTCGGTGTCGAACTCGGCTGGCGCTGGAGCGCGATCGAATCGGTCGGCCTTTATGTTCCCGGCGGCACCGCCGCCTATCCGTCCTCGGTGCTGATGAATGCGGTGCCGGCTGGAGTCGCGGGCGTGGCGCGCGTGGTGATGGTGGTGCCCTCGCCGGACGGCAAGCTCAATCCGCTGGTGCTGGCGGCGGCACATCTCGGCGGCGTGTCCGAGATTTATCGCGTCGGCGGCGCGCAGGCGGTGGCGGCGCTGGCCTATGGCACCGCGACCATCGCGCCGGTGGCGAAGATCGTCGGCCCCGGCAACGCCTATGTCGCCGCCGCCAAGCGGCTGGTGTTCGGCAGGGTCGGCATCGACATGATCGCGGGCCCGTCGGAGGTGCTGGTGATCGCCGACCGCACCGGCAACGCCGGCTGGATCGCCGCCGATCTGCTGGCGCAGGCCGAGCACGACGTCAACGCGCAGTCGATCCTGATCACCGATGATGCAACGCTTGCCGATCAGGTCGAAAGCGCGGTTGAATCCCAGTTGAGCACGCTGCCGCGGGCGCAGATCGCACGGGCCTCGTGGAACGAATTCGGCGCGATCATCCTGGTGAAGAACCTTGACGATGCCGTGTCGCTGGCGAATGCGATTGCCGCCGAGCATTTGGAAATCATGACGTCGGATCCGGAAGCGCTCTCGGCGCAAATCCGCAATGCCGGCGCGATCTTTGTTGGGCCACACACCCCGGAGGCGATCGGCGATTATGTCGGCGGCTCCAACCACGTGCTGCCGACGGCGCGTTCCGCACGGTTCTCGTCGGGGCTTGGCGTGCTTGACTTTATGAAGCGAACGTCGATCCTGAAATGCGGGCCGGACCAGTTGCGCGCGCTGGGACCGGCGGCGATGACGCTGGGCAAGGCCGAGGGCCTCGATGCCCATGCGCGTTCGGTCGGGCTGCGCCTCAATTTGCCATGACCAAGCCGCCCCCAGACGAGGATCCGCACAATCGCATCGTCGCGGTGACACTCGATGAGGAATCGATCGGGCGCTCCGGCCCCGATATCGAGCATGAGCGCGCGATCGCCATCTACGACCTCGTCGAAGAAAATCTGTTCGCGCCGGAGGGCGCGGACAACGGGCCGTTCACGCTGCATATCGGCATCACCGGCAACCGGCTGATGTTCGATATCCGCCGCGAAGACGGCACGCCTGTGGTGGCGCATCTGTTGTCGCTGACGCCGTTCCGTCGGATCGTGAAAGACTACTTCATGATCTGCGACAGCTATTATCAGGCCATCCGCACCGCGACGCCGGACAAGATCGAGGCCATCGACATGGGCCGCCGCGGCATTCACGACGAAGGTTCGCGGACGCTGCAGGAGCGGTTGAAGGGCAAGGTGCGGGTCGATTTCGAAACCGCGCGCCGGCTGTTCACGCTGATCTGCGTGCTGCACTGGAAAGGCGAGGCATGACCCGGAAAAGTGGGCACCGGTTTTCGGAAAGGTCATGCCCAAGAGAGTCCGCATGACCCGGAAAAGTGGGCACCGGTTTTCCGAAAAGGTCATGCCTAAAAGAGTCCGCATGATCCCGAAAAGTGGAAACCGGTTTTCCGGCCAGATCATGCGCAAGACAAAGGAAGGGTAACGCGTGGACGCGCCGCCGCGTGTGCGCGCTCCGCAGGCCGTGCTGTTTGCATGCGGCCTGAACAGCGTGCGTTCGCCGATGGCGGCGAGCCTGCTGCAGCAGATGTTTCCCCACGCGCTCTATGTCAAATCCGCAGGCGTCAGGAAGGGCGATCTCGATCCGTTCGCGGTCGCGGTGATGGCCGAACTCGGCCAGGATATCTCGGGTCACAAGCCGATCACGTTCGAGGAGCTGGACGATTGGGAAGGGCTTAATTTCGACCTGATCATCACCCTGTCGCCCGAGGCGCATCACAAGGCGCTGGAGCTGACGCGCACGCACGCCGCCGACGTGGAGTACTGGCCGACGCAGGATCCGACCGGCGCCGAGGGCAATCGCGAGCAGAAGCTGCAAGCCTATCGCGAAGTCTGCGACACCCTGTTGCTGCGCATCCGCAAGCGGTTTTCAAAGGTCGGGGCGGCGAGTGGGTGATGAAGCATTTATGTCGTCCCCGCGAACGCAGGGACCCATACGTTGTGAAGGCGCGATTTGAGGCAGCGGCTGCGGCCGCTTTCTTTTCAACCATCACCGCCGGTGGTTATGGGCCCCGCGTCCGCGGGGGCGACGATAATGTGTTCCCTAGTTGTCTCTCGAAGTGCCTTCCGATAGGTTTCGCGCGCGTTCAAACCCTACCCTCCCGCAGATCAAAGCCCGCATGCTAGGCCGTCCCAGATTCGTACTTGCCTCCGGTTCGCCGCGACGTCTCGCTTTGCTCAATCAGGCCGGCATCGAGCCCGATGCGCTGCGTCCCGCCGATGTCGACGAGACCCCGAAGCGGGGTGAGCTGCCGCGCGCCTGCGCCAACCGACTCGCCCGCGCCAAGGCCGACGCCGCGCTCAAATCGGTGCAGCTCGACGACGAATTGCGCGGCGCCTTCATTCTCGCCGCCGATACCGTGGTCGCGGTCGGCCGCCGCATCCTGCCCAAGGCCAACCTGGTCGACGAAGCCTCGCAATGCCTGCGGCTGTTGTCCGGGCGCAACCACCGCGTCTACACCGCGATCTGCCTGGTGACGCCGAAGGAGGCATATCGGCAGCGCCTGATCGAGACGCGGGTGCGCTTCAAGCGCCTAAGCGAGGACGACATTCAGGCCTATATCGCCTCGGGCGAGTGGCGCGGCAAGGCCGGCGGCTACGCCGTGCAGGGCATTGCCGGATCGTTCGTGGTCAAGATGGTCGGCTCCTACAGCAATATCGTCGGGCTGCCGCTGTATGAATCGATCACGCTGCTCGGCGGCGAGGGTTTTCCGATTCGCTTCGGCTGGTTGAATGCCAGCTAAGCCGCAAAAAGATGCCGGCGCCGGCAAAGGCGCGGCCAGGAAGTGCCCGATCTGCGGCAAGCCCGCCACCGAGGCCTCGACGCCG
>DASXJV010000374.1:0-7711 GCA_036497205.1 Bradyrhizobium sp. | reverse complement strand
CTTAGAGGCGATCCGCAAGGCGGCGGTGCTGCGGTTTCGCCCCATCATGATGACGACGATGGCGGCTTTGCTGGGGGGCGTGCCGCTGATGCTGGGTACCGGCACCGGATCGGAAATCCGCCAGCCGCTCGGCTACGCGATGGTCGGCGGCCTGATCGTCAGCCAGGCGCTCACGCTGTTCACAACGCCGGTGGTGTATCTCTATCTCGACAGGCTCTCGAACGCGTTTGCCGACTGGGGGCGATCTGGAAATGGCGATCAGGAACGGCCCCCGAGCGAGCGAGGCTCGATCAAGCAAGCCGCCGAGTGACTTGACACTGGCCGCATACCGGCACCTCCGAGAGGTATTCGCCCCGGAGCCGGAATCAGTGAAAATTCTCGTAAAGTTTGCAATCCTCATTGCCACCGTGACTTTCGACCGGGTTCAGCCACGCCCAGCAGGCACCTAGGTCCAAAGGCGCGCCACAGACAGCGGCAACGCCTCAGGCCGAGGCCGTGTCCGCAAATGCCCCGGCCCCGCCCGGCTGGTCCGCGCGATGCACCAGCGCGAGCCGCAACGCCCCGCTCGAATGCGCGATCGAGCAGACGGCTGTGCTGAGCAAAACCGGGCAACTGATCGTCCTCGTCAACATTCGCGTGCCCACCGACACCCATGCGCCGGTCGCTCTCGTGCAGTTGCCCCTCGGACTTAATCTGCCGGTCTGCACCAAATTGCAGGTCGATGACGGCAAGGCAGTCGACCTGCAGATCCAGACCTGCGAAAATAGGGGCTGCTACACTCGCATTCCGATCGCCCGAGCTGCTGACCGCCCTGAAATCGGGAAAGCAGTTAAAGGTGTCCTTTCAAAACCTCGCCGAGGAAGCGATCACGATTCCAATGCCGCTTGCCGATTTTGTCGCCGCTTACGACAGGATAAAACAACGGCGGTTTCTCACCCGAAGTCGCTGTCGCGCGCGCTGATCCGCGGTCGTCCTTATGCGGCTCCGACCGCGAGGATCGTGATAAACTGCTAATGTCAGCCGGTGCCGAGATAGGCTCGCTGGACCTGAGGATCTTCGACGAGTGCTGCCGCGGTGCCGGACAAAACGCTCTTGCCGACCTGCAGCACGGTCGCGAAATCCGAAACCTCCAGCGCCAGCTCAATGGATTGCTCCGCGAGCAGTATGGTCAGCCCTTCCCGGTGCAGCCGGCCGAAAGTCTCGTACATCGACTCGACCACCGCCGGCGCCAGGCCGAGCGACGGCTCGTCCAACATCAGAAGTTTGGGATCGCTCATCAAAGCGCGGCCGACCGCCAGCATCTGCCGCTCGCCGCCGGACATCGTGCCCGCGCGCTGGCTGCGGCGCTCCGCAAGTTTTGGAAAGATTTCGTAGACGCGATCGAGCAGCATTGCGGTGCGCGCCTTGCCGCGCAGCGGCGTGGCTCCCAGCAGCAGATTGTTCTCGACGCTTTGCTGCACAAACAGCCGCCAGCCTTCCGGCGACAGAGCGAGGCCTTTGCGCACGATCGAAAACGCGCTCTCCCCGCCGATCTCCTGCCCCCGAAATCCGATCGAGCCGGAATGCACGGGGATCAGGCCAGCGATGGCGTTGAGGGTCGTGGTTTTTCCGCCGCCGTTGGAGCCAAGCAGCGCGACGACGCTGCCTTCGGGCACATCAAGCGAAACATCGGACACCCCGATCAGATCGCCGTAGCGAACTTCCAGATGCTCGATCTTGAGCAGCGGCGCGGTCATGCCCCGGGTCCGCCCATCAGCTCGATCGGCGTATGGCCGGCGGCGGCCTTGGCGGCGCGCATGCCCAGATAGGCCGCGATCACGGCCGGGTTTCCCGTGACTTCGCGCGGGCTGCCGCGCGCGATCTCCCGGCCCTGGTGAAACACCACCACGCGCGTGGCCAGCGACATGATGACTTCCATGATGTGCTCGACAATCACCAAGGTAATGCCGGAGCGATGGATGTTGCGCACGAGATCGATGGCGAGTTGCACCTCGCGCTGCGTGAGTCCCGCCATCGCTTCATCGAGCAGCAGAACCTTAGGCTCGGTCGCGAGCGCGCGGGCGATTTCGAGCCGCTTGCGACCGGGCGTACCGAGCGATCGTGCCGGCGCATCCGCCAGCTTGCTCATCCCGACACGCTCCAGCACAGTGCGTGCTTTGGTTTCGGCCTCAGTGCGATGGGAGGTGCGAAGAAACGCCCCGATCATCACATTCTCCAGCACCGACATGCCCTCGAATGTCTGCGGCACCTGAAACGTGCGGGCGAGGCCGAGTTGCGCGCGCACCTCCGGCGTCAAATTGGTGATGTCCTGACCTTCGAACAAAACCTTGCCGGATGTCGAAAAAAGGTCGCCGGTCAGGCAATTGAACAGAGTGGATTTGCCGGCGCCGTTCGGCCCGATCAGGCCGAGAATGTCACCCTGCTCCAGCGTCACGGACGCGGCATCGACGGCCTTGAAACTGCCAAAGGCCTTGGTGATATCGCGGGCTTCAAGGAGCATGCGTTGCTCCCGTGGCAACTGTTGCCTCCGGAGTTTTGCCGCGTCCGGCCCAGAGCCGCTTGATCAAGGTCAGAATGCCGCCCGGCTGAAAGCGCGCGAGCAATACGATGATGGCGCCGTACACGACGAAGGTCAGGCCCGCGCCCTTGCCGCCGAGCAAATTGTTGGAGATTTCCTCCAGCGGCACCAGGATCGCCGCGCCGACCAGCGGCCCGAACAGCAGGCCGGCGCCGCCCAGCGCCGCCATTATCAGCATCTTCACGGAGATCAGGATGCCGAGCCCCGATTCCGGATCGACGAACCCGAACATCATCGCGTAAAGCGCGCCGGCGACGCTGGTCAACCCGGCGCTCAGCATGAAGGCGTACAGTTTGGTGCGGCTTGCGGGAGCGCCGAGCGAACGGGCCGCACGCTCGGAATCCCTGATGGCGCGGAGATAAAATCCCATCCGGCTATTCGCCATCCACCAGGTAATGCCGAGCGTGATCAGGAGAACCGACAGAAACAGATAATAGTAGGGCAGCGCCGAGGTAAAAGAGAGGTCGAGCACGTTTCGCGGCACGGTCGGGCCGCTGAGGCCGACTGCGGCGCCGAGAAATTCTGTGTTGGTGACAATCAGTCTCACGAGTTCAGCCACCGCGATGGTCGCCATACTGAAATAGTGACCTGACAGCCGCAGCGTCGGCACGCCGATCGCGGCGGCGATCAGCACGCTGACGACGATACCGGCGGGAATTCCGACCAAAGGCGGCAGCGCGAAGTGGGAATACGCGGCCATCGACGCATAGGCGCCGCAACCGAAGAACACCACGTGTCCTACCGAAACCTGGCCGGCGTAACCGCCGACGATATTCCAGGCCGATGCCGCGATCGCGTAGAGCAGAATCAGGGCGCCCAGCCGCTGCTGGAACGGCGTTGAGAACAGCAATGGATAGGCTATCACCAGCGCGAGCGCGACGGAGGGCCAGATAAAACGCCGCATCACATCTTGCCCATCAGGACTTGCCCATCAAGCCTTGCGGCCGGAACCAGAGGAAACACAGGAACAGCGAATACACAACGATGTCCTTGTAAACAGCGCCGATCCAGTAGGCCGACACCGACTCGATGACCCCGATCAGCAAGCCCGCGGCCAGCGCACCCGGCACACTGCCAAAACCGCCGAGCGATACCGTGACGAAGGCGACAATACCGAGCGTCTCGCCGACGGTCGGCGCAATATAAAAGAAGGTCGCGATCAGCGCGCCGGCAATTCCCGTCGCGCCGGCGGCAATCGCCCAGGCAATCGCCTGCATGGAATCGGGGCGGATGCCCATCAGTTGCGCCGCGGTGGAATCCTCCGCAACCGCGAGCATTTTCGAGCCGAGCGAAGTACGCGTCAGCAGAAGGTGCAGGCCGAGCGTCACCAGCAGCGCGACCACGCCGGCCAGGAGGCGCGACGCCTGAATCCGGATGCCGAGCACATCGAAGGTGCCGCCGACAAGATTTTCCGGCAGCGTCATGAAGTTGGCGCCAAAACCCCAGAATACCGAATAGCGCAGCAACAGCGCCAGGCCGAAGGTGCCGAGAATCTGCGCCAGCATCGGCCCTTTCATGACGCTGCGGATCAGGCCGAAATAGACGATGATGCCGAGCGTCGCGAGCACCAGCGCCGCGACCGGTACGCCAAGAAACGGTCCGACGCCGAGCAGCGTCCAGACCACGAACGCCACGTACATGCCGAGCATGACGAAATCGCCATGGGCGAAGTTGACGATGTTCATCATGCCCCAGATCAATGTGAGGCCGGACGAAAACAGCGCGTAAACCGCGCCAAGCAACAGTCCGCCGACAATCACCTGAACGAGAATAGAGGACATGCCTGCCGTTCGTCGCGTGGGTTGGGTACGGAATCGCTGAGGGCGGAACTGACGTCCCGCCCTCGATGATTGTTATTACCAGCCTTTGTAGGGCAACACCGGCGCCGTCTTGGCCTTCTCCTTGGGCCAGACCGGAACGTAATTCTCGCCATCCTGCAGCTGGATCACGAGGCCGGACGCCAGAATGTTCTGGCCCTTGTCGTCGAACTTGACGCCCTTGTAGCCCATGATCAGTTGATCGGGCTTGAGGTCGGTGGCCTTGAGCGCCGCCTGGATCTTGGCGGGCTCGGTCGAGCCGGCGCGGTCGATCGCGTCGCAGAGAACGAAGAATCCCTGCATCATGCGCGCCGCGGTATCGTCGAGATCGTCGCCGCTTCTCTTCTTGTACATCTCGTTGATCAGGAAGGTCGGCGATCCCGGAGGTCCCATGCTGAACGAGGACCGGTTGAAGACACCTTGCGCCAGCTTGCCAACGGCCTTGATGAACGAGGGATCGGAAAAGCCGGCATTATCAGCCATCATCAGCGGGGGCTTGTAATCCAGCGCCTGCATAGTCTTGGCATAGAGGATCGCGTCGGACGTATAGCTGATCATGATCACCACGTCCGGCTTCTTGTCCTTGAGCTGCAACACCTGGCTCTGCACGTCTGTGGTGTTCGCGGAATAGGAGATGTCTTGGGCGATGCTCAGACCGTTCTCCTTGAACACAGAGGTAATGACGTTCGCGACCGAGGTGCCGTATTCGGTGTTTTCATGCACCAGCGCAATGTTATCGATCTTCTGCCCGCCGGCTTTCATGTCCTTGAGAAAGTCGCGATAGATCTTTGCGAAATCAGACGCGATCGGTGTCACCCGGAAAAACCATTTGAAGCCGCGCTCGGTGAGGCTGGCGGCGACCGATTCACCGGCGACGTAGGGAATGCCGTATTTCTCGGAGATCGCGCTCGTCGTCAGCGTGATGCCGGACTGGTAGGCGCCGTTGAGCGCAACGACTTTCTCTTCGGTGATCAGGCGAAGCGCCTGGTTCTGTCCGACCGCGGGGCTGCCCTGGTTGTCGGCAAATATCGCTTCGACCTTGGCGCCGCCGAGGCCCGCCAGACCGGCATTTTTCGCAAGCGGCAGATTGCCGAGCTCGGGATGCGCGTTGTTGATGATATCGATCGCGGTCTCGATCGCCGCCTTGCCGTGCACGCCGGCACTGGCTGCGTTGCCGCTGAGCGGATAGATCGCGCCGATCTTGATGGTCTTGTCCTGGGCCGATGCCGTGCCCGCCAGCGCAACAGAAATCGAGACGGCGCAAAGCAGCCCAAGGACATGCTTGAATCTCATGTTGATGGTCTCCGAAACGTTCCCACACAATGCCAAGCTCTGTGGCCGGGATGCGCGAGGGGCTACCGCCCGCCGCTTCCTTTTTTTGGCTCATCAGCATTGCATGCCCGGTTGGCAGGGGCAAGTTGCGGCCGTTGGCCGCGCGCCGATCGCGAGACCATCAATCGGCTGTTGGAGACGCCTCGACTGCTACCTGCTGGATAGTCAGATCGTCTTTGATCCCGATGTAGACAGTGTTGCTTGCATCGTGATCTCCACGCAGGTTTTCGAACGTTACGACATGCGCAGCCGTCGTTGCGAAGGCGCTGGCCAGTACGCATCCAAACGCATCATCGGGAGGATCGTTCGACCACAGCGCGAAGACGCTGCCGGGATGCAGATGCCCGGCAAGCCTTTTAAGCCCCTCCGGCTCGTACGGCGCGGCATGGCGCGGATGCAGCAGGTTTCGCGGAGAGTGATCGATGTCCACCAACACCGCGTCGAAGCGGCGGCCCGGCGTGTGGGAATCGAATCCATCAGCGGAATTCGACATCGCGAAGAAGTCGCCGTTGACGAAGCGGCAGCGCGGATCACTACTCAGTTGCTGACCGAGCGGAAGTAAACCCTCCTCGTGCCATTCGATGACCTCGGCCAGCGCGTCGACCACGATCAATGATCGCACGCCCGCATTTTCGAGCACCGCCTGCGCGGTATAGCCGAGCCCGAGACCACCGACGACGACATCGAGGTCCGTTCGCTTCAACGCCGCCAATCCCAGCTGAGCCAGCGCGATCTCGGCGACGGTGAACAGGCTCGACATCAGGAACTCATCGCCGAGTTTAATTTCGTAGACGTCGGTGCCAGAGGTGAGATGCCTTCGACGCCGCAAGCTGAGCACGCCCATCGCCGTGGAGCGAAAATCCAGTTCCTCGAAATACATGCTCATGCGCAAATTGCCCTGACCGCTACGCCACCCGGATCGCAGGTGGCCGCGCGGTTCGCCGCTGCCCCATCGCAAGAAGCCCATCGCCGCGCGCTTGCCAAGGCCGGGAGCTTGCGGGTAGAACGGCGCACGCTTGGGCGGGATTTGCCTAATCTCTCCGAGTGGCTTTAAGAACGCCTCTTAAGCGTCTGAGATTACTAGATAATTCGTGGGGAATGGTGTAACGGTAGCACAACAGACTCTGACTCTGTTTGTCTAGGTTCGAATCCTAGTTCCCCAGCCACCACCACGCTACACCCCTGAGCATCTTGAGATTTTTTCGGCCCCGCACCCTCCTTTTGCCGAGGCATCGTCAAAGTGCTCCCACAATGCTCCCACATTACCAAGAAGCGCGGCGTCTTCTACTACCGTCGGCACATCCCAAAGACCCCCAACGGTGAGGTTGTTTTGTCGCTGCGGACGCGCGTATTCCGCGTGGCGGAGTATCTTGCGGTCAGGTTGGACCAAGAGTTCAGGAGGCTCATTCAAGGCGTGATGAGGGACGATAAGACTGATCTTCCAACCATCCCGCGAACCTACCTCAAGCAGCGATTAGACCTCGACACGCGGCTACGGACGGAAACGCCACACGCTCCTATGTTCGGCTCGCCTGTGCCGGCCAGATCGCACGCAAGCGTGGACCTTGAGTGGATTGACCACGAACTTGCGGTTGCTCGCGGTGAGTTGGCTGGGAGAGCGTACATCCGCGAGTTCATGCGACGAGGCGTTATCATCCGCACCGTCATCTGCGGGCTGACCTTCGATGGCGCAACACGGGACCCGATGCAGCAAGCCGTCAGAGATGCTCTGATCGCCTTCATGGCAGCAACGGCACAAGCGAACGTTGAGGTTATCAAGGAGGCCCAACGCGGCGGCATCGCTCTCGCCAAGGCGAATGAAGCGGAGACGAAGTACCGGGGTCGCAAGCCCAGTTTCACGCGGGACCAGTTCTCGACGGTCTGTAACATGCTGGACCTATCGACAGGCATCGGCGAGATCGCGGCGACCACCGGTCTCAGCCGTCAGACCATCTATCGCATCAGGGATGATCGGGCTTCAGCG
>DASXJV010000373.1:0-12092 GCA_036497205.1 Bradyrhizobium sp. | reverse complement strand
AGTTAGCGGTTTTACCGCCGTCGACGTTGAGGACATGGCCGGTGATGAATGAAGCTTCGTCCGATGCGATGAAGACGATCGCGTTGGCAAGCTCCTCCGAGAGGCCGAGGCGACCCATCGGAACACTCGTCACCAGAGCCGCCTTGTTCTCCGGCGTGCTCGTAAAACGGGTCAACATGCCAGTATCCGTCGGATCAAGCGCCACGCCGTTCACACGGATTCCCGACTTGGCGATCTCGAGCGCCACCGACTTGGTGATGCCTTCGACGGCGTGCTTGCTGCCGACGTAGACCAAGGCCCCCGCCGCACCCTCGTGCCCTTAGGTCGAGGAGATGTTGATAATGCTGCCGCGGCGCTGTCCTTGCATGACGCGCACTTCGTGCTTCATGCTCAGGATCTATCAAAGAATGACGGGCGCTGAATCACGGTTCGCTCAAGCGCAACTCCGCGCAAGAAACCCCTCACTCCGCCAGTAAAAGCGCTCGAAGCGGTGCATGTCTTCCCGGATCCGGCGGGTCAGGTCTTTCCGCGCGTTCGTTTGCGCGCTTTTTTCCCCACCTTCTTCGCCGTTTTCTTATCGGCTCTCTTCGTCGCCGCTTTGGCCGCCTTCCCTGGTCTCTTCGCTGTAGTCGTTTTCGCTGCCTTCCCGCCGGATTTTTTGACAGCCTTTTTCGGTCTGGTTTTTGCCGCCCGTTTCGGTGCTGCGCGCTTCCTTCCCCGAGCGGGAGCGACTGAGTTCGGCGGGACCATCATGGGATCGGAAACAAGACCGTCGGCGGCCAGCGGGATGTAGGCAGCCGCACGCTCTTCCGCTTTCGGCGGAGCCTCTTCGGCCTTCAGCGCGTGATCGGCGGCGTTCGCGGCGATGCTCGCGACGTCCTTCATCGTATCGGTGAGTTTTTCGAGAATCGATTTGTCCTTGTCCATAACGCCTCCAAAGGACTGATTATCCGAGGCTAACCGGTGCGGAGCCTGCTGGTTCCCGAAAACGCTTACCTCCGCCAGCTGAAACCGCTCGAAGCGGTGCAACTCGTCCTCGATACGACGCTTCAGGTCCTTGCGGGCGCCCCTTCGCGCGCCGTTCCCGACCCAGCTCCATTTCTGCAGCAGCAACTTGCCACCCTTGCGATCGGTCTTGAGATCGATGGCGGCGACGATATCGTCGCCCGCAAGAACTGGTAGCGCGAAATAGCCGAACACCCGCTTTTCCTTCGGCACATAAGCCTCGAAGCGATGTTCGTAATCGAAGAAAAGATGGGTCCGCTTGCGCTGGATAATCAGCGGGTCGAAGGGCGAGAGAATGTGCACCAGGTCGGAAGCGGCGGCGTCCGTGCGCTCCAGCGTCGCGGGTTCAGCCCAATGCTCCTGCTTGCCCGCGCCTTCGAGCGCGACCGCCACCAGCTCCTTGCGGCGCACTCTTGCTTCAATCAATCGGCGGACCCCCGGCTTGCTCGGCGCATCGAGATGGCAGATCGAGTCCAGGCTCACGACACCTTGCGCGCGCAGGGTGCGGTCGAGCAGATACTTGGTGATTTCCGCGGCTGAAGCAGGCTTCGGCGGCTTGTCCCAGCCGAAATGCCGCGCCGTCAGCTCATAGGTCTTGAGCATGCCGTTGCGTTCGCTGATCGTGAGCACGCCGGTGTAGAACGCCAATTGCAGCGCCCGCTTCGACGGCTTGCGGCTGGCCCACAGATGTTCCTTGTCCACCAGCACGTCGTCGTCGATGTCGCGGATCGTCAGCGGGCCGTCCCGGCGGATCAGCGTCAGCACCTTGCGCAAATCCGCAGTGCTGACCGAGGCGAACCATTTGTGACCCTCCCGGCGATGATGTTTCATGGCGCGAAGAAAGAAGCGCAGATCCTTCGCCGGCACATAGGACAGAGCATGGGTCCAGTATTCGAACACGCTCTTGTCGACGCTCTGGGCCTGATGCAGATCCGCGCGCCGATAGGCGGGGATGCGGTTCCAGAGAATATGATGGTGACAGCGCTCGATGACGTTGATGGTGTCGATCTGCACATAGCCGAGATGTTCAACCGCGGCGGCCGTCGCCTGCGGCCCCTCGCCGAACGGCGCTTGGGTGTCGAGCCGCTGGGCGCGCAGCCAGATGCGCCTAGCCTCGGCCTTGGTCAGGGAAAAGGATTTATTGGCTCGGGACATCGCGCGGCAATGTAGCCGGATTCGCGCGCATGAAGAGGCGAAAATATGTTTGGGCGAGCTACGCGGGCGTAGCCGGGCGATCAAGCATATCCAGGCAGACCGGCGCTCACTTCTTCCCCCGCTCCCCGATGCTCCCCGTCGCGATCTCGGCCTCGCAAGAAACTTTGCCGCGTCCCGGGGCCTGGCATTTGTAAACATTGCCGGTGAGCCGGTCGATCAGCCACAGGTTCTCTTCGGAGGGACTCTCCACCCCCGCGAACCGCGTGCCCACCGCCGTGATCAGCGTGGACAGCAAAATGGCCGCGGCGATGATGGCCGCGCCGATCAATATGGGCATCGAGGATCCCGGGCGATCCGGCGTGACCGTACGATATCCTTGGTATTCGTTTTGTCTTCTCGACGACTGAAACAAGGGCGGACTGCTTCGCTGTCTTTTGTTTTTCTTGGCGAGCGGCTTCTTAGATACGCATCTGGCCGATTTATTGTCAGCACGTCGGCGCTACGACGACGGCTTTGCGGCTGGGATCGTCACCGCGAACTGCTTAAGCCCTCCCGACGCCGGCAAGCCACAGCAAAAAAGGCGGCCCGCGGCCTTGGCCTGCGGGGACCGCGACCTGCGATCCCCCCTCAAATCCAGTTCTGGAAGATCATCAGCCGGTTGAACGTCTCCATCGACGTTCCCACAAATGCGGCCGATATAGGGAGCATCGCAGCAAAGCCTGCGAATGCGATCGCGACGAAGGCCCATAACAGCCAGCGGGGGCTGTTGCCCCGTCTCGGCGCGTACACCAGCGCCAGGCCCGCGATCGTTGCGGACGGCAGATAATAATACAGGAATCCAAGGGTACGCGGCAGCATTGCCCAGGCCAGATATGGCCCGAAATAAAACGACAGGATCAGGAAAGCGTCGACCCGGCGGGTGACGATCCAGTCACGCAGGCAAACGATAAGCGCCGGCAGCGCCGGCCACAGCACCAGCGGATTGCCGAGGAACACGACGGCCGCGATCCGGTCGTCGGCGATCTTGTCGAAAAGATACCAGACCGGCCGCACCAGAAACGGCCAGGACGGCCACGCGCTCATATAAATGTGGCCCGCGAGCGCGGTCGTGGTGTTATCGCCAAAAATCCGGCGTTGCGCTTCGACGATATCAGAAGGCGACAATCCATAGAGCGGGATGAAGGTCGCGAGATAGACCGTTCCCGGAATGAGCACGAAGCACGCGGCGAAATGATAATATCTGAAATCGGGCCACAGGTCCGGCCGGTACCAATCGTCGGCATTGCCGTCGGCGAACAATGTGCGCCAGCTTTGCATCAGACGAATTGCGGTCACGATGACGATGCAGACCGCGAGCCCGAACAATCCGCTCCATTTGCAGGCGATGGAGAGACCGAATGCTAATCCGGCGAGAGCGAACCAGATATGCGGCCGCTGCTTCCGGAAGCCGTGCATGAACGCCGCGATCGCAAACAGGCCGAACGCGAGCGCAAAAATATCCAGCATCGCGATCCGCGACTGCACGAACACCATCTGGTTGAAAAACGCGAGCAAGGCCGACGCGACGGCAGGCCCTTGGGCCGCGAACAGGGCGAGGCCACAGAGGTACACCCCGACGATTGCAAGCGCGCCGAACAGCACGCCTGGGTAGCGCCAGCCCAACGGCACATCTCCGAAGGTGCGAATCGACAGTGCCATCAACTGCTTCGCCAGCGGGGGATGCATCGGATTGAGCAGCGGCGTTGAAATCAACGGCTCCAGCATTTGCCGCGCGGCCGGCACATAATGCACTTCGTCGAAATAGAATTTTTCCGGCGTCGTCACGCCGACCAGAAGCGCGAAATGCGCGGTGAAGAATATGATGACGGCGATAATGGCGCTTCGCGCACTCGGATTTTTCGGAACGGAAGGTGATTCGTGCACGATGTTCACGGATTAATGACGTTGCCTGAATCGAGTGTGGGCGGGCGCATTTCTTAAGTCCATTGCTTTTGAATCCATTGCATTGAACGCATTTCGATTTTGCGGCCACTAACCATCGGGTCTGTTGGCGCCGCTTGTGATAAATTTACAACATCGCACGCGCGCGCGATCCGATACGATGACGGGATAGTCGATCGGTAATGAAATGAATTGGCGTCACCTTCTCTATATCTCCGCGCTTTGCATATTGGCAGCGCTTGCGGCGAGCCCCGCTCATGCGCAAGCGCGCGTCGGCGAAGCGGCCGTCATCAAGAATGAAGTCGTTCGCGTCGTGGGATCGGCGACCCGCCAGATCAACGTCGGCGACGGCGTGCTCCGCGACGAAATCGTACGCACCGGCCTCGACAGCGCGGCGCGGCTGGTGATGGCCGACAGCACCAATCTGTCGCTCGGTCCCAGCGCAACGATCAAGCTTGACCGCACCGTTTTCAACGACGAGCACACCTACCGCGATATCGCGATCAGGTTGACGACCGGCGCGTTTCGCTTCGTCACCGGGCACTCGGAAAAAGCCGCCTACAAGATCACCACGTCGCTCGCGTCGATCGGCGTGCGCGGCACCACCCTCGATATCCTGTCGCAGCGAGGCAGGACCACCGTGGTGCTGCAGGATGGCATGTCGCGCGTCTGCACGACAGGCGGTCAATGCATCGATCTAATGCAGCCCGGCGACACCGCCATCATCACCTCGGCGGGCGGCAAGGTCACGATTCAAAAGACTAACAACCCGCCGTGGACCTTCGCCGCAGCGTGCGCGGCGGCGGCGGGGCTTTGCACCGTCACGGATTATGCGGACGTCACTCCCGCGGTGATGCCTCCCATCGATGATGGCAGCGATCCGACCGGCATGCTGTGCGGGCGCTGATGACAAAATTCACGCGAAGCTTTGTCGTATCGGCCGCGCTCACGGCGGCGATTTCGCTTGTGCTGATTGAGGTGCAAACCGTTCCGGCATCGGCGCAGACGCCTACTCCAACGCCAACGCCTTCTCCAAGCCCGTCGCCAACGCCTTCTCCAAGCCCGTCGCCGACGCCGACCGGCGCGGATTCCAGCGGCGGATCGATCGGCGATCTGGCCAAACAACGCTTCAACCAGATGATTACCAACCAGGTACTCGGCTCGGTGCTGCTCGGTGTCAACGAACAGGTCAACTGTAGCGATTGCGTCAGCGCGTTCGGTTCCGCGGGATCGTTTTCGGCCGGCATCCACGGCCGCAAAACTCTGACATCCAATCTGTCGCTGCTGGCGGGCATCGCCTACACCCAATACAGCGAAGGCGGACACAACGTCACCAGCGCGCCGATTGGAGCGTTCGCGCTTCGCTACGATTTCGCCGACTGGGGATCATCACGGCCGTTCTTCGACATCGGCACCATCTTGTCGCCATTTCAGAAGGTGCGCTATCGCCGCAGCTACATGACCAGTCTGGGCCCGGTGACGCTTGATAGCCAAACCACTAGCGAGGATTACGGCGCCTACGGCCGGGCAGGATGGATCAGCCGGTTTTCGCCGCGCGACGAAATCGCCGCCTCCGTCGAAATCTGGCAGCTCTGGCAGCGGGTGAAAGGCTACACCGACCCGGCAGTTGCGTTCAATCCGTTCGACGCCTCGATTGCATCAGGCACCGATCGAACCAGCCTCGTCAAAATCGGCGGACAGTGGACGCATCTGTTCGGCAACAGCGTCGAGGGCAACGTCAACGGCAGATTCGTGCAGTCCTTTGCGACGCATTCCGGCATTGTCGCCACCGTGACCGGCGAGGGCACCTTGGTGCCGACGATCGGCAACCAGAGCTGGTTCGAATATGGCGGCCGCCTCGGTTTCCGCATTGCCAAGGGCTGGGTCGCCGACCTCTTCGTCAACGGCACCGCGGGGCCGCAGCCGGTCGGGGAGACGATCCACGGCGGCGTCGGATTGCGCGTGAACTACTAGGGATCTACGCAGAGCCGCTCGGCGGGCCCACCAGAACTTCCGTTCATTTTCGCGCGCGCCAATGGCGATTCTGTTCCTGCAAACCATGCGGTCGGCATCACAACATGTTGCCGCGCGTGCGCCACCGCTGCGCCTCATTCGATTTCCAGATTATGACAATATCAATGAGCATTTTGAGACGGCGCGCCTGCTCGCCGCGATCGGGCACCGATACCATCAGGAGCGGACAATGTCACAGACGGTTGCGGGCCAACTGGTCGGTGTGCTCGAACAGATCGGCGTCAAACATATTTTCGGATTGATCGGCGATTCCCTCAATCCGCTGGCCGATGAAGTAAGGCGAAGCCAGATCGAATGGGTCGGCGTCCGTCACGAAGAAGGCGCGGCACTCGCCGCTGCCGGCCAGGCCAAGCTCACCGGACAACTTGCGGTGTGCGCCGGCACCACCGGCCCCGGCAGCAATCATCTAGTCGCGGGACTCTATGAAGCGAGCCGCGACCACGCGCCGGTGCTGGCGCTGTCCGGCGACATGCCGCGCCAAATGCACGGCACCGATTACATCCAGACCACCGAGCCCGATTTACTGTTTCGCGACGTGTCGCTGTACACCGAAACCATCTCGACGGCGGCGCAGGCGCCAGGGGTCATTCATCAGGCGATCGCCGCTGCCTATGCCGGCCCCGGCGTCGCGCACCTGACGCTTCCTCAGGACGTGCTGTCGGCGAAGGCCGAGGGCGCAGTGTCGAGCATAGCCACCCTCAAGCCGCGCTCCGAATTCCCCGCCGCAGCCGGCGACATCGCCGAAATCGTTCAACAGATCGACCGCGCCGGCAGCGTGGTGATCATGTGCGGCGCCGGATGTCGCGGCGCGGCCGATTTGCTGCGGGGATTGTCGGATCGGCTCAGGGCGCCGCTGGTTCATTCGTTCAGGGGCAAGGAGCTGATGGCGTACGACGACCCGCGATGGATGGGCGGGCTTGGCATGATCGGCACTAAGGCCGTCTACCATGCCGTGCAGAATTGCGACCTGCTGCTGATGGTCGGCACCGATTATCCCTACTCCAATTTCCTGCCGACCAAGGGCGCCGTGATCCAGATCGACGAACGGCCGCAGGTGCTGGGACGACGCGCCCCCACCGCGCTCGGCGTCACCGGATCGGCCCGTCCGACCTTGAAGCTTCTGCTCGAACGCGTCTCGACAAAGGCCGACGGCAAGCTCTGGGACAAGATGACCCACGAGCGCAAGAAATGGGATGAGATGCTGGACAAGCAATCCGACCTCAAGCGGAGCAAGGACCGAATCCACCCGCAGGCTGTGGCCCGAGCGGTGAGCAATGCCGCCCGCCAGGACGCGATATTTGTTCTCGACACCGGCTTGAATACGCTGTGGTCTGCGAACTGGATTCGTCAAACCGGATCGCAGCGGATCATCGCCTCGTTCAACAACGCTGCCGTCGGTACGGCGCTTGGCCAGGCCAACGGCGTGCAGGCGCTGGATCGTTCGCGTCAGGTGGTCGTGCTGACCGGCGACGGCGGGTTCAACATGCTGATGGGTGAATTCATGACCGCGGTGCATCACCGGCTACCGGTCAAGGTCATCGTCTACAACAACTCGGCGCTCGGACTGATCGCGCTGGAGGCCGAAAGCGTCGGCATCGTGCCATTCCGCGAAGCCATCGAATTTCCAAATCCTGACTTCGCGGCATTGGCCCGCGCCTGCGGCGGTCACGGATTTACGGCGCGGGAGCCGGGTCAATTAAAGACTGCGCTGAGCGAAGCGTTTGCCGTCGACGGACCGGCCATCGTCGACGCCGTAGTGGTCGCCGACGAGATGCCGAACATGCCGCATATCGAACTTGAGCAAGTCGGGCATTACGCTATAGCCAAGATCAAGGAAGCCGTACTCGCCGTCACCGGCGGGTAACGGCGTCCTGCCTCTCCCGCTTTAATAGAGCGTTTTCAAGCGAAGTGGAGACCGGTTCGTGTTAAGAAAATGCGTCAAATCAAGAATCTAGAGCCCCCATTTCGATTCAATCGAAACGGAAAAGGCTCCAGGCGCTCAACTTCACGCCGCCGACTTGCCCTCATAGGCCTGCTTGAGGCCGGCGATGTCGAGCTTGACCATCTGCATCATCGCCTGCATCGCCCGCTGCCTGCCGGCGGGGTCGGGACCGCCCAGATACTGCACCAGCGCAGTCGGCACGATCTGCCAGGACACGCCATAGCGATCCTTCAGCCAGCCGCATCGCTCGACCGATCCGCCATTGGACGACAGCGCATCCCAGAGATGATCGACTTCGGCCTGATCGGCGCAATCGATCTTGAACGAGATCGCGTGGGTGAAATCGAAAGCCTTGCCGCCATTCAGCGCCATGAAGGGCTGGCCGGCCAGCGTGAACTGCACCACCAGCACCGAGCTGGCCTTCCCGGCGGGGCTATCGACGCTGTTCTTCTGCACGTTTTCGATTCTGGAATCCGGCAGCAGCGAAACATAGAATTTCGCGGCCTCTTCGGCCTCGCCGTTGAACCACAGGCAGGGTGAAACTTTTGACATCAATGAGTTCCTTTGCGTGATGAGTTTGAATCAGGCGTCGGCCGTTGCGGACTGCGCTGCCGTAGCGGCGGCAACGTCCATCCACATCACTTCCCAGATTTGGCCGTCGGGATCCTCGAAACTGCGGCCGTACATGAAGCCGTAGTCCTGCTTCGGGCATGGATCGATGCCGCCGCCTGCCGCTTGCGCCTTGCCAACCATGTCGTCCACGGCGTCGCGGCTGTCGGCGGAGATACAAATCAACACCTCGCTTGACGTCTTCGCATCGGCAATTTTCTTTGGCGTGAACTGGCGGAACTTGTCGTGGGTCAGCAGCATGGCGTGAATGGTCTCGGAAAACACCATGCAGGACCCGGTTCCGTCGCAGAATTGCTCATTCTTTTCGGCGCCGATGGCCTGATAGAAGGCGGTGGCGCGGGCGAGATCGCTGACCGGCAGATTGATGAAGATCAGTTTGGGCATGGGGGCTCCTTTCGAGTGATCCGGTCAAAGAACGAACCGGCACAGGTGAACCCGACACCCCACGCAAATTAATTTGACCCGATTTCCGGGAAACGCGCCGCCTCGTCATGCCCGGCCTTTGTGAGTCGACTCACGTCGCGGTCGGCGTCGGCATGGTGAGGAACGCCCGGGTCACGTGCCAGAACAGTTGCCGGTTGGTGGCGAGCGCGACCGAGTGGGCGGTGCCCGGCAGGATGATAAACTGGCGGTCGCCGTTGGGCAGCAAATTAAAAAACTCCTCGAGGTCGGCGACGGTGGCGATCCCGTCATATTCGCCGCGCACCAAAAGCACCGGCGAAAGCACCTTCTCGGGCTTCACCACCGGCAGATTGGCGGTCATGTCGAGATAGGTGCCGGTCGGAACCTGGTCGCCGAATTGCATCTCCACGTCCGCCAGCACCTCGACCGCGGCGGGGTCGCTGGTGCCCGGCTTGTCGCGGGTGGCGATCGAACGGATCATGTCACGGTCGCGCTTGCGCATGTTGTGCGAGCGGAAATATGCCAACTGCTCGGCGCGTTTTGTCAGTGTCGGCGATCCTTCGCCCTTGTAGGTGAAGGCGGCGAACACCAGCCGATCGGCACGCTCGGGCGCCACCATGGCATAGGCGCCGGCGCGCAACGCACCGGAGGATTCCCCGAGGAAATGGAATTTCTGCCGGCCGGTTTCGCGTGTGACAACTTCAACCGCCGCCTTCAGATCCTCGACGCCGCTGGCGATGTCGGAATTGCCTGACGTGCGACCCGACTTGCCGTAATTTTCATGGTCCATGGTCCAGCAGTCGAAGCCATAGCGGGCGAATTCATTCATGACGGAATATTCGCCATGGCCGGGCACATTGAGATCGAATACCCTGGATGTGACCGACGAGCCATGGACGAAAAACAGCACCGGCCGCGAAGGCTCGCCCGGCTTCGGCGCGCCGAGCCGCTTGCGATACATCCACAGCGGGATATCGCCCTTCTTTGCCCAGTATTCGCTGCTCCAGATTTCACCCTCCGAGCCTGCTGCGCTCGCGCCCTGCGTGGGCATTGCACCCGCCAGCGTTCCGGCAACGAGGCCAAGTCCCGCGCCCTTGATGACGGCGCGCCGCGCCAGCGGATGATCGAGATGTTTCATGGTTCGCTCCAATGAGGCTGTTTGACTTTTTGTGGATTTTTATGCGGCGCTGCAACGCCCGGCAGCGTCCGTTTAAAATTTCGTTAAAATTTCGCAATCAACAGCAAGTGTAGCAGACGGCGCACTCACCCGGAAGTCACCATGCGCTGCAGGGCGGAATACTGGACGGCAAGTGAAGCGCGATGACGATCAGAACAGGCTTGCTCCCGGCAAATACTGGTCTAGTCTTCCGGCCGTCCAGTCGAGGGCACTTAGTTGACTTGCCCCAGATCGCGGCCGGCGCCGGCATGTCGAGGGACTCGGGCGTCTCCACGTGAATTAATGAACGGGGTGAAGTGGTGGAGTCGCGAACGTTCGATCGATGGGTAGTGCTACCTCGGCCGGCTACCTATAGGTTGACGCAGACCGGTTTGCGGACGACGCTGAGCCGTTCGACACAATGGCGCCACGGGCACTTCGTAGAGCGCGAATTTTCAGGGAGGTATCATGTTCAATAGGTCATGCGCCGTTTTGACGGCAGCACTGTTCTGCTCTGGGCTTCCTGCCTGGAGCCAGGAGTTGCCCGATGGACCGGGCAAGGAATTGGCTGTGGCCAACTGCAATGGCTGCCACACCTTATTGAGCCGCGTGGGTTCAGGCTACACGCCGGAGGGCTGGCGCACCGTCCTGCGGATGATGGTCAATCAAGGAGCTCCCCTGCCGGCGGATCAGGTTGAGCCGCTCCATGAATATCTGACCAAGAGCTTCCCGGAAAAGGGCAAGCCTGCCGGTGTGATAATCCCGGGGCCCGCCGAGGTTTCGTTCAAGGAGTGGCAGGCGCCCACGCCCGGGTCACGGCCGCACGATCCGTTGGCGGCGAGAGATGGCTCGCTCTGGTACACCGGCCAACTGGCCAATGTGCTCGGCCGGCTCGATCCGCAGACCGGCAAAATTACGGAATTTCCGCTCAAGACCGCGCACTCCGGACCGCATGGCCTGCAGGAAGATGGTGACGGCAACATTTGGTACACGGGAAACACCGGTTCGTTGATCGGAAAGCTCGACCCGAAGACGGGGGCTGTCACCGAGTACAACACGCCGCAGCCGGGCGATCCGCATACGCTTATTTTCGACAACAGCGGAATCCTGTGGTTCACGATGCAGAATGCCAACCGGATCGGACGTCTTGACCCGAAGACCGGCGAGATCAAACTGCTCACGCCGCCAACCGCAAATTCGCGGCCCTACGGGATGGCGCTAAATTCAAAAGGCACCGTGTTCTTCGTGGAGTTTGGTACCAACAAGGTCGGCAGCATCGATCCGAAGACGATGGAATTTCGCGAATACCCGTTGCCGGACGCGGCGTCCCGACCACGACGCCTCGCGATCACCCGCGACGACGTCGTCTGGTACTCCGACTACTCGCGCGGATATCTCGGTCGTCTCGATCCCGCGACCGGCAAGGTGAGCGAATGGCCCTCCCCAAGCGGACCGAAGTCTGAGCCCTATGGAATCTCGGCAATCAACGATATCGTCTGGTACAGCGAGTCCGGATCTACCCCGAATACCGTGGTCCGCTTCGATCCCAAAACCGAAAAATTCCAGAGCTGGGCGATCCCCGGCGGCGGCAACATTGTGCGCAACACGTCAGTCACGCGAGACGGCAACTTCATGCTGGCCAACAGTCTCGTGAATGGCATCACGTTGGTCACAATCAAGTAGTGAGCCGGATGGCAGCTAAGGCGCGCGCGCAAATGGTGGGCGCGCCGACATGCCATGCATGGGAATGTCTCTCTCGGATCAGAGCGAAATCCGCGTTCGCCCGGAAATAAATGAGCGCCTCAAGCGCGCGATGCTCGACATTTC
>DASXJV010000372.1:0-3333 GCA_036497205.1 Bradyrhizobium sp. | reverse complement strand
CAGCCGTGTCCAACAGTCAGGACGACATCGATGCATTGTTGTCAGGCCTTGATCAAGCGACATCCGCGGCAGAGATAAGGCCGCCCTTGCTCGACGGCGAAGTGTTCGACTTGACCGACGAGATGGCGCTGCCGAATCCGCCGCAGACTTCGTTCCACAAGATCGAACCCGAGGACGATCTGGAGTTTGCCGAAACCGCCGCTGCCAGAGCGGTGCATCGGCAGTCCGCGTTCGAACCGCGGCCGTTTGAAAGTCCCGCAGCTCCGCCGCAACAGCAGATATTGTCGCGCTCGACCGTGTCCGCCGTCGAATCCGCCTTCAATTCCCTCGCCAATACGGTGCTCAGCAACAATGCACGGACGCTGGAAGACCTTGTCAAGGAAATGCTGCGGCCGATGCTGAAATCCTGGCTCGACGACAATCTGCCCGGATTGGTGGAGCGCATCGTTAAGGCGGAAATTGAACGGGTTTCGCGGGGACGCTAACTCGTCGGCCGGCCGATTGCCGGCCCTGATTCAGCTATTACATCAGGCTTTATCTAAGCCTTTCACGTGCCTGTCGTGTTGACTTGGCGCGCTCCGGCGGCTTTCTAGCGCGTTCCATATCCATGATTGCATCGTGATGATCGAGAAAAACTATCAGCCTGCCGATATCGAAGGCCGCATGTCCCGCATCTGGGAGGAAAGCGGTGCGTTCAGAGCCGGACGCCCGGAGCGGCGTGATGCGAAGCCGTTCACCATCGTGATTCCGCCGCCGAACGTGACCGGTTCGCTGCACATGGGGCACGCGCTCAACAACACGTTACAGGACATTCTCTGCCGCTTGGAGCGGATGCGCGGGCGCGATGTGCTGTGGCAGCCTGGCACCGATCACGCCGGGATCGCGACCCAGATGGTGGTCGAGCGGCAATTGATGGAGCGGCAGGAGCCGGGCCGGCGCGACATGGGCCGCGCCAGATTTCTCGAGCGGGTCTGGCAATGGAAGGCCGAGAGCGGCGGCGTCATCGTCAATCAGTTGAAGCGGCTCGGCGCATCGTGCGACTGGTCGCGCGAGCGCTTCACCATGGATGAAGGCCTGTCTCGCGCCGTCATCAAGGTGTTCGTCGAACTGCATCGCGAAGGGCTGATCTATAAAGACAAGCGGCTGGTTAACTGGGATCCGAAGCTGCTGACTGCGATTTCCGATCTGGAGGTGCAGCAGGTCGAGGTCAAGGGCAGCCTCTGGTATTTGCGCTATCCACTGGAAGGCAAAACCTTCAATCCCGACGATCCCTCGACTTTCATCGTCGTCGCCACCACGCGGCCGGAGACGATGCTCGGCGATAGCGCGGTGGCGGTGCATCCGGAGGATGAGCGCTACGCCCATCTGGTCGGCAAGCATGTGATTCTGCCGCTGGTCGGACGAAAGGTCCCCATCGTTGCCGACGAATATTCCGATCCCGAAAAGGGTTCTGGTGCGGTGAAGGTCACGCCGGCGCATGACTTCAACGATTTCGACGTCGGCCGGCGGCACAATTTGCCGCAGATCAGCGTGCTCGATCAGGAGGGCCGTCTCGCTCTCGTCGACAACGAAGATTACCTGCGCGGATTGCCGGAAGGTTCAATGCAACTCGCGGAGGAATTGCACGGTGTGGACCGCTTCGCCGCGCGCAAGCATATCTTGGCACGGCTGGAAGATTTCGGATTCCTGGAGAGGGTCGAACCGAACACGCATATGGTGCCGCATGGCGATCGCTCCGGCGTCATCATCGAGCCATATCTGACCGACCAGTGGTACGTCGATGCCAAGACCATGGCGCAGCCCGCCATCGCAGCGGTGCGCAGCGGCGCGACGTCGTTCGTGCCGAAGAATTGGGAGAAGACCTACTTCGAGTGGATGGAAAATATCCAGCCCTGGTGCATCTCCCGCCAGCTCTGGTGGGGGCATCAGATTCCGGCGTGGTACGGGCCGGACGGCAAGGTATTCGTCGCCGAAACTGAAGAGGAAGCCGTCAGCAACGCGCTCGGCTATTACGCGGAGCAGGAAGTCATCACGCCGGAGCAGGGGCGGGAGATGGCGCTCGATCCTGCGAAGCGCGCCGGCTTCATCACGCGCGATGAAGATGTGCTCGACACCTGGTTCTCCTCGGCGCTGTGGCCGTTCTCGACGCTGGGCTGGCCCGACGACGACAAGGACGTGAAGCGCTACTATCCGACCGACGTCCTCGTCACCGGCTTCGACATCATCTTCTTCTGGGTCGCCCGGATGATGATGATGGGCATTCATTTCATGCAAAAGGAGCGGCCTGCCGCTCCGTTGGAAAAAGTCGTCCCGTTCCCGACGGTCTACATCCATGCCCTCGTTCGCGACGAGAAGGGCGCGAAGATGTCGAAGTCGAAAGGCAACGTCATCGATCCCCTGCACCTGATCGACGATTACGGCGCCGATGCGCTGCGCTTCACGCTTGCCGCGATGGCGGCGCAGGGCCGCGACATCAAGCTCGCGCCACAGCGGGTCGAGGGTTACCGCAATTTCGCGACCAAGCTATGGAATGCCTGCCGCTTCGCTGAGATGAATGCTTGCGTGCTGCCTTCGGGCTTCGATCCGACCCAGGTGAACGAGACGCTGAATCGCTGGATTGCGCACGAGACAGCCCTTGCCACACGCGAGGTCACCGAAGCGATCGAAGCCTATCGTTTCAACGATGCCGCGGGCTCGATCTATCGTTTCGTCTGGAACGTCTATTGCGACTGGTATCTCGAACTCGCCAAGCCCGTGCTGATGGGCGAGGACAGCGCCGCCAAGTCTGAGACCCGCGCCATGGTGGCGTGGGCGCGCGACGAAATCCTCAAGCTGCTGCACCCGTTCATGCCCTTCATCACCGAAGAACTGTGGGCGGTGACGGCTGCAAATCCCAGAGAGGACCGCACATTGCTTGCGTTGACACCCTGGCCCACAGGCGAAGGCCTCACCGATGCGGCCGCCGAGGCCGAGATCGGCTGGGTGGTCGATCTCGTGACCGCGATACGCTCGGTGCGCGCGGAAATGAATATTCCTCCGGCGACGTTGACGCCGCTGGTGCTGGCCGGAGCGTCCGCTGAAACAAAAGGGCGCGCGCAACGCTGGAACGACGTTGTCAAGCGCATGGCCCGGCTCGCCGACATTTCCTTCGCTGATCGTGCGCCGGAAGGCGCCGTACAGTTACTGGTGCGCGGCGAGGTCGCGACTTTGCCGCTAAAGGGCTTGATCGATTTTTCGGCAGAGAGGGCGCGGCTCGACAAGGAATTGGCGAGGGCCGAGGCCGACATCAAGCGCGTCGACGCCAAACTTGCCAACGAGAAATTTGTCGCCAAC
>DASXJV010000371.1:0-4450 GCA_036497205.1 Bradyrhizobium sp. | reverse complement strand
CGCGTCATTATTGTGATGCAGTGTGGCCCAATTGACCTTGTGGCAGTATACCCCCGGCAGCTAAATTGAGCGCAAATCGAATTTGGTGGCCCGGCCGCCCGTGAGGACCTGATGACCTGGAAATTCCCTGCTGCGAACAAGCTTGCGGTGCTGCTTGCTGGGGTCGCCGTCGTCGCTGTTGGATTCGACATGACGCCGGCCGGCGCGCAGCCCAAGCGCCAGCATGACGAGCGCGGCCGTCCCTATTACGGACCGAACGGTCCCAATGTGTCCTATCAGCAGGGGCCGCGCACCCGCATCTATGTCACCAAGCGCTCCTGGCTCGACGCCGGCACCGAAGTATTGCCCGGTGACCGCAAGTTCGTCGATTACGCGTTTCCGCCGGAGATCGGGTATCCATCGTTCGGGCGCGAGAACCTCAATCGCCCGATCGACCGCCAGCCGCTCAATCCACCGTCAGACCTCGGCGGCTGGTATCCGCAGACTTTCCCGCTATATTGAGCGTAGCGCCTCGCTTACGAAAATGCCCGGCTTTGGCCGGGCATTTTTTATAGCGGATGCGATATCCAATCACCCCTGCAGCGCCTGCAATTCTTTCAGAACCGCCTCGCCCATCTGCGACGTGCTTACCGCCGTGGTGCCCTCGGAATTGATATCGGCGGTGCGCAGACCGTTCGCGAGCACCGCCGCGATGGCCGAATCGACCTTGTCGGCCAGCGCGCCCATATCGAACGAATAGCGCAGCGCCATCCCGAACGATGCGATCATCGCGATCGGATTGGCTAATCCTTTGCCGGCAATGTCGGGCGCCGAGCCATGCACCGGCTCGTACAGCGCCTTGCGCTTCTTGGTTTTGACATCGACCTCGCCGAGCGAGGCCGACGGCAGCATGCCGAGCGAGCCCGTCAGCATCGCCGCGATATCCGAGAGCATGTCTCCGAACAAATTGTCGGTGACGATGACGTCGAATTGTTTCGGCCATTTCACCAGGTTCATGCCGCCGGAATCCGCCAGTTGATGCTCGAGCTGGACGTCCTTGTATTCGCGCGCATGCACCTGGCCGACCACCTCGTTCCAGAGCACGCCGGATTTCATCACGTTGCGCTTTTCCATTGAGGTCAGCTTGTTGCGGCGCTTGCGCGCCAGATCGAACGCGACGCGCGCGATGCGCTCGATTTCATAGGTGTCGTATACTTGCGTATCGATGGCGCGCTTCTGGCCGTTGCCGAGATCGGCGATCGTTTTAGGTTCGCCGAAATACACCCCACCGGTGAGCTCGCGCACGATCATGATGTCGAGGCCCTCGACCACCTCGCGCTTCAGGCTCGATGCATCGGCGAGCGCGGGATAACACACCGCCGGCCGTAAGTTCGCAAACAGGCCGAGTTCCTTGCGCAGCCGCAAAAGGCCGGCCTCCGGACGCGCATCATAGGGGACGCTATCCCACTTCGGACCGCCAACCGCGCCGAAAATCACGGCATCGGCGGCGTCAGCCTTGGCCATGGTCGCATCGGTAATGCTCAGCTTTCTCGCATCATAAGCCGCGCCGCCGACCAGGCCCTGCTCGGTCTCGAAATGCGTAATGCCTTCCGCGTTAAGCCAGTCGATCAGGCGCGTCACCTCCGCCATCACTTCGGGGCCAATGCCGTCGCCGGGGAGAAGCAGCAGTTTATGGGTCGCCATGGTTCGTTACCTCGTTCGACACGTCATGCCCGGCCTCGTGCCGGGCATCCACGTCTTCTTGCAGCTCCATCGGAAGTAAGACGTAGATGGCCGGGACAAGCCCGGCCATGACGGCTAACTTCGCAGTGCGCGCGGATTGCTAGAGCGGCATTGCGCGATTGGCAAGACACCATTGCTGGCGGCGCGCCTGTGCAACCGTCCCTTTGCCTGCCACAATGAGGCTTCCCCGGAGTATCCCTTTGCACGCCCCCGACCGTCTCTCGCCTTACGTGCATCCTGCACGGCTGATCCTCATTCTGTCGCTGACGCCGACCGTCGGTCTCGGCATCGGCCGCTTCGCCTATTCACTGGTGCTGCCGGACATGCGGGATGCGCTTGGCTGGTCGTATTCCGCCGCAGGCTTCATGAACACCATCAATGCCGCCGGTTATCTTGCCGGCGCCCTGATAGCCTCGAGGCTCGCGAAGCGATTTGGGTTGTCCGCCGCGGTGCGCTGGGGAACGCTGGCCTGCGTGGTATCGCTGGCGCTGTGCGCTCTCTCCGGCAATTTTATCGTTCTGAGCTTTGCGCGGCTGCTTGCGGGCCTGGGCGCGGCGGCTGGATTCGTCGCCGGCGGCGCGCTGGCCGCGATGATTGCGCAAACGCGCCCCTCACGCGCGAACTTCCTGCTGAGCTTGTTTTACGCTGGCCCCGGGCTCGGCATCCTGTCGTCCGGTCTGATCGCGCCCTTCGTGCTGCAGGCTTTCGGCCCCGGCTCGTGGTGGATCGTGTGGTGGGCGATGACGCTGCTCGGGGTCGTCATGACCATTCCGCTGTTCCTGACACCGATCGATGCAAGTGCCGGGATCGCCGATGCCGCGCCAAGCAAATTCGCCATCAGGCCGGTGCTGGTCTATCTCGCCGGCTATTTTCTGTTTGGCGCCGGCTACATCGCCTACATGACCTTCATGATTGCGTATGTCCGCGACGCCGGCGGCGGCGCTCCGGCGCAGAGCGCGTTCTGGTGCCTGATCGGCTTAAGCGCGTTCGTGACACCGTGGGTGTGGCGCGGTGTACTGGCGCGCAACAGCGGCGGTATCAGCACGGCGATCATTCTCGGCGTCAATGCGGTCGGCGCGGCGTTGCCGCTGTTCGGACATTCCGCAGTGTTGCTGGCGACATCGGCGCTGGTGTTCGGCGTCGCATTCTTCGCAGTAGTCGGATCGACGACTGCCTTCGTGCGCTTCAACTATCCTCCCGCCGCATGGCCCACGGGAATTGCGGCGATGACGATCGCGTTTGGGATAGGCCAGACGCTGGGGCCGATTGCGGTCGGCGCCGTCACCGACGCCATGGGAAGCCTGTCATATGCCCTCAACATGTCGGCGGCGATGCTGGCGGCGGGCGCGATCGCATTGGCGTTTCAGGAGAAGTTGGTTCGGAAACCGTAGGATGGGCTGAGGCGCTCTTCGCGCCGTGCCCACCATGCCTTGAGATGTTCACGCTAATTCAGCTTGGTGGGCTCGCTTCGCTCAGTCCGCCCTACCCAGTCTACGCATTGGCGCGCTCAACTCCCGCTGAACGAATTGTATCCCTGGTCTTCCCAGTAGCCGCCCTTGTAATCGTTGGTGACCTCCATCGAGATCACGTATTTCGGATTCTTGAACCCGAGCTTGGTCGGCACCCTGACCTTCATCGGATAACCATAGGCACGGGGCAGGATTTCGTCGCCGAATTTGAACGTCATCTGGGTCTGCGGGTGCAGCGCGGTCTGCATATCGAGCGGGCTGTTGTAGCCTTCGGAATCGGCGCACTCGAACCAGCAATATTTTGCCCGCGTGTCGGCGCCGACTATTTTAAGGAAATCGCGCAGCGGAGTGCCGGTCCAGCTTCCGATCGCGCTCCAGCCCTCGACGCAAATATGCCGGGTGATCTGCTTTTCCTGCGGCAGCTTATAGAGCTCTTCCAGAGTCCATGATTTCTTGTTGTCGACCAGACCGCGCACCTCGAACTTCCAGTCCTTGCCGTCGATCTCCGGCGCGTCTTCGAGCGCGTAATAGCCGTTGAACGGGAACGGCCGCGTGATCGCGCTTTCCGGGAAGGTCGGCGCCAGCACATTGGGATTGAAGATGGCCGCCTGCACGCCATCATTGAACTTCGAGACTTTCTTCAGCATCTCCTCGGCCGAAAAACTGTCTGTTACATCGCACCCGGTCAAAAGCGTCAGCGCGCCCAGGCTTGCGCCGCCGGCGACAAAGCGCCGGCGCGCGAGGTCCGGCATCACCGTAACCGCGTCCCTGACCAGGAGCTTCTTGTCAATGCCGGGGATCAGAAGCTTGCGAATGCGGCCCATGATATCCTCCTCAAATCTCTTTTCTTGAGCATGATCGTTTCGGAAAACCGGTTCCCACTTTTCCGGATCATGCTCTAGCGGTCGATGATCATGGCGCGTAGGCTTTTGGGCACCAGCAACGCCAGCGCGACGTGAACCACCAGAAATGACACGATCGCCGCCATGCAAATGAAGTGGACATAGCGCGCCACGTCATAGCCGCCGAACAGCGTCGTCAGCCACTGCAGCTGCACCGGCTTCCAGATCGAAAGACCCGACAGCACGATGACGACCCCGACCACGATGATGCCGGCGTAGAGCAGCTTCTGCACATAATTGTATCTGGTCAGGTCGTCATGCGACAGCTTGCCCGTCAGGGCCGCCCGGGCATCTGACATCACGCCCGCCGGCGTGATCGGCAGCAGCTTCTTGCGGAAGCGGCCGGTAGCAAAACCC
>DASXJV010000370.1:0-6888 GCA_036497205.1 Bradyrhizobium sp. | reverse complement strand
GTCCTTTGGATCATCCCGGAATGACGAAGGTAAATTTAGCGAGCGAGATGGAACACATATCATGACCGGAGCCGAAACCCTCGACGTGGCA
Source organism: Bradyrhizobium sp. (assembly GCA_036497205.1). Taxonomy (GTDB): domain Bacteria; phylum Pseudomonadota; class Alphaproteobacteria; order Rhizobiales; family Xanthobacteraceae; genus Bradyrhizobium. Next base: position 6,797 of record DASXJV010000370.1, on the reverse strand, counting down.
CGTGATGCGATCTTGACCATTGTCGTGGTGTCTTCGCCGCTGATGATCGTTGGTCTTATCATCGGCGTCGTGGTGTCGCTGTTTCAGGCGCTCACGCAGATCCAGGAACAGACGCTGGTGTTCGTGCCGAAAATCCTGGCGATGTTCGTTACCTTGCTGCTCGCGCTACCGTTCATGGCGGACTCGCTGCACGGTCACATGATGCGGATAGCGTCGCGAATCATAGGCGGTTGATGCACCGTAAATCATGCGCATCGATGTTTCACTGCTGCCCGCGCTCGCCGCCGCCTTTATGCTGGTGTTTGCCCGGATCGGCGCGATGGTGATGCTGTTGCCGGGGTTAGGTGAGTCCAATATTCCGGTTCGCATCAAGCTCGCGATCGCGCTGTTGCTGACGCTGGTGATTTTGCCGTTGCACCGCGCCGCCTATCACATCGACATGCAGTCGATCACGCCGCTGCTGGTATTGATGGTCCACGAGATCGTCATCGGTATTGTGCTCGGCGCCACTGCGCGGGTGACGCTCGCGGCGCTGCAGGTCGCGGGATCAGTGATCGCCCAGCAAATGGGTCTCGGCTTCGTCACGGCGGTCGATCCGACCCAGGGCCAGCAGGGCCTGCTGATCGGAAATTTCCTCACCATCCTCGGCGTGACGCTGCTGTTTGCGACCGACAGCCATCATCTCGTCATCGCCGCGCTCAACGACAGCTACTCGATCTTTTCGCCCGGCGAGATGATGTCGAGCGGCGATGTCGCGGCGCTCGCCACCCGCGCCTTCGCCGCCGCTTTCAGGATCGGCATGCAACTTTCGGCGCCGTTTCTGGTGTTCGGTCTGGTTTTCAATATCGGGCTTGGCGTGCTGGCGCGGCTGATGCCGCAGATGCAAGTCTATTTCGTCGGCGTGCCGCTGTCGATTCTCGCCGGCTTCCTCATCTTCGCCCTCGTCATCGCGGCGATGATGGGAACGTTCCTTGATTATTTCATCGGCGTCATGCACGACCTGATCCCGCTGAGGTGAAAGCCTGAACCATGGCCGACGAAAACGACGCATCAGAGAAAACAGAAGACCCTACGCAAAAACGTCTGGATGACGCCCACGACCGCGGCGATGTCGCCAAGAGCCAGGAAATCAACACCTGGTTCATGATTGCCGGCGCGACGCTGGTATTGTCGACATTTTCGGGATCGATCGGCGGCGGGATCATGATGCCGATGCGCAATCTGATTGCCAATTCGTGGATGATCCGCGCCGACGGGGCCGGCCTGATGGCGCTGGCGCAGAGCCTCGAATATACCCTGATCGCGGCACTTGGCGTGCCGCTGTTGATGCTGGCGCTCGCGGCGATTGCCGGCAACATGGTGCAGCACCGGCTGGTGTGGTCGGGCGAGTCCCTCAAGCCGAAGTTCAGCAAGGTTTCGCCGTCGGCGGGAGCCAAGCGGATCTTCGGCAAGCAGGCGTCGGCGAATTTCGCCAAGGGCATTTTCAAACTGGTCGCGCTGGGCGCCGTGATGACGGCGATCCTGTGGCCGGAGCGTCACCGTCTGGAATCGTTCATACGGTTCGACCCAGCCGCGGTTTTAGGCGCGACCACGAACCTGACGTTGCAGTTATTGGCCGCCGTCGTGGCGATGCTGGCGGTTGTCGCGATTGCCGACTATTTCTTCCAGTACCGGCAATGGTTCGAGCGGCAGAAGATGTCGCTGCGAGAAATGAAGGAAGAGTTCAAGCAATCCGAAGGCGACCCGCATATCAAGGGCCGGATCAGGCAGTTGCGCCATGCGCGCATGAAGAAGCGCATGATGGCCGCGGTTCCCAAGGCCTCCGTGATCATCACCAACCCGACTCACTACGCCGTGGCGCTTTCGTACGAGCGCGGCATGTCGGCGCCGATCTGCGTGGCCAAGGGCGTCGATACGATCGCGCTCAAGATCAGGGAAATCGCGGGCGAGCACGACATTCCCATCGTCGAGAACGTGCCGCTGGCGAGGGCCTTGTATGCGACTGTGGAGATCGATGACGAGATCCCGGGGGAACACTATCATGCCGTCGCCGAAATTATCGGCTATGTGATGGGTCTCAAGCGCGGGCTTTCCGGCCGCCGGGCGTAAACTTGCGAACAATGGCCGGAAGGAAATATGCTGGAAAATACGCGCAGCGAGCGAAATAGCCGCTTGACGGACTTGCGCTTGCGGGTCCGATTCAGGCACTCAGGAGCAAGCGTGCCAACCGGACTCGGGTTTATCCGAGTTCGGCAGGTATTATCTTCCAGGTCGGCAGCAGCCGACTTGGAGTGAATGCGCCTCACATTTATATCGACAGGCTGCGTCCCTTCGTATGACCGCCGATACCGACCACGATCCGTCACCAGAGCCGTTCACCGCCCAGGAGCCGGCGCGGCGCAGCGGCAGCATCATTCTTGTGCTCCTGGTGGCTGGCGGGATCGTCGCGGTAGCAATCGCGCTCATGACCATCGGGCGGGCGCAGGCTCAGCCCTACATCCTGGGACTGCTAGCGCTGCTGGCGATGGTCGGGCTGTTCAACCTGTTCGCTTTCGCCGCCGGTATTATTCGTTTCGCCGATCGCGCCGCCGACGACCCGGTCATGGGTCGGATCGCCGATCATGCCCATGACGGGCTGGCGGTCACCGACCCCCGCGGCCACGTGGTCTATTCCAACGCCGCCTATCTCGCGCTAACCGGTGCTGCGACCGCGCGGGAGGCGCGCCCCGTGGAGCGGGTCTTCATCGGTAATCCCGATGTGTCGGAAGCGGTGTTTCGCCTGCTCAAGGCGGCGCGCGAGGGCAAGCGGCAGCAGGAAGAAGTCCGCATCGCCGGCAGCAATGGCACGCATGGCCGCTGGCTGCGGATGCGGGTTCGGCCGCTCGGGCAGAGCAAGCGCGAGGCGAAATACGCGGTGTGGTCGATCGCGGACATCACCCGCGACCGCGAACGGCAGGAGGACGTGTTTCAGGAACTGCAGCACGCGATCGAATATCTCGATCATGCGCCTTGCGGCTTCTTCTCGGTCAATGTGGCCGGAGACCTGATCTACGTCAACGCTACGCTGGCGAACTGGCTGGATCACGATCTCGCGGAGATAGGGTCGGGCGGCCTGAAGCTGACCGATATCGTGTCCGGGGACGGCGCTGCGCTGCTGACATCGATCGTGCCTGTCCCGGGTGAAGTCAAAACCGAGGTGTTCGACATCGATCTTAGAATGCGCGGCGGCAAGACCATGCCGGTGCGGCTCTATCACAAGCTGGCCTTCGGGGCGGACGGTGTGCCCGGCGCCTCGCGCACACTCGTCATCAGCCGGGCGCGTGACGAGCGTTCCGATCCGCAGCGCGCGGCGGAAGTCCGCTTCATGCGGTTCTTCGATCATACCCCGATGGCGATTGCGACGGTGGACCGGTCTGGCGCGGTGGTCCGTGCCAATGCCCGGTTCGCCAAGCTGGCGCAAAGCCTGAGCCCCGACGGTACGGCCAACAAGTCGATTTTCAGAGCGGTCAACGCTCGCGATCGCAGCCTGCTGATCGCGGCCATCAACCAGGCGGCGGAGGGGCAGGGCGATATCCCGCCGGTCGAGGCGATGTTCGATGGCGCGAAGGAGCGATGGGGGCAGTTCTTCGTGACCGCGGTCGAGGAGGACGAACGCGAGACCGAGGCCGCCATCGTCTATATGCTGGAGACCACCGAGCGGCGAGCGCTCGAGAACCAGATCAACCAGTCGCAGAAGATGGACATGGTCGGCCAGCTCGCCGGCGGCATCGCGCACGATTTCAACAATGTGCTCTCCGCCATCATGATGGCGAACGACTTCCTGCTGAACGCGCACAAGCCGACCGACCCCTCGTTCCAGGACATTATGCAGATCAAGCAGAACGCGACCCGCGCGGCGACGCTGGTTCGGCAGTTGCTGGCGTTCTCGCGCCGTCAGACCCTGCGGCCGCAGGTGCTCGATCTCGGCGACGCGCTTTCCGATCTTACCATGCTGCTGCGCCGCCTGATCGGCGAGAAGGTCAAGCTCGATCTGGTGCATGGCCGCGATCTCTGGCCGGTGAAGGTCGACGTGTCGCAGTTCGAACAGGTGATCGTCAATCTGGCCGTCAACGCCCGCGATGCGATGCCCGATGGCGGCAAGCTGACGGTGCGAACCGCCAATGTGACATCAGAAGAATCCGGGCGTCTTACCTACAAGGGAATGCCGCCGGCGGAGTATGTGCGGATCGACATCATCGATACCGGTACCGGTATTCCCCCTGACATCGTCGACAAGATCTTTGAGCCGTTCTTTTCGACCAAGGAAGTCGGCAAGGGCACAGGGCTCGGACTGTCGACGGTATATGGCATTGTCAAACAGACCGGCGGTTTCATCTATGTGGACTCCGAAGCCGATCACGGCACCTCGTTCCACATCTTCTTGCCCCGGCATGATCCCGAGCAAGAGGTCCAGCCCGATGCCGTGGCCGCGAACGGCGCGGTCAAGGAGCCGCCGGCCGCGGCGAAGCCGCGGGCCGATCTGACGGGGCAGGGCACTATCCTCTTGGTTGAGGACGAAGAGGGCCTGCGCTCGCTGAACGCGCGCGGCTTGCGCTCGCGAGGCTACAGCGTGATCGAGGCGTCGAACGGCATCGAGGCGATGGAAGCGCTGGAGCAAAAGAATGGCGCCGTCGATCTCGTGGTCTCCGACGTGGTGATGCCGGAGATGGATGGCCCGACCCTTCTCAAGACGATGCGCGATCGCAATCCGGACCTCAAGATCATCTTCGTGTCAGGTTATGCGGAAGACGCCTTCGAAAAGAGCCTGCCGGAGAATCAGCAATTCGCGTTCCTGCCGAAGCCTTTCACGCTCAGCCAGCTGATTGCCGCGGTGAAGGAAACCATGGCGCCGTCTTGAGGCTGTGCCCGAACAATCAGCCCGTTTAGATTGAATCGAGACAGGGCTCTAGATTCTTGATTTGACGCGCTTTCTTAACGCGGACCGGTCTCCACTTCGCTTGAAAGCGCTCTAATTGGCGCATGCCCGCGACCGAGGGCCGCAGCCGCGGTTCCCGATAGTGGCTTCACTTTTGGGTGGCGCTGCCCATCTTATGGGCGCTTCCCCCTGCCGGGGACTAAGGAAACAGACATGAAATTCAAGCAGCGCGGACGCGGCATTGTCCAGGCAATTGCCTTGGTTCTATCTTTGGCTTTACCATTGATGCTCGCTATCTCGTCCGCCGACGCCCGGATCGGCGGTGGCGGCAGCTCGGGTTCCCGTGGAGCGCGAACGTTTTCCGCGCCGCCGAGCACTTCGACTGCGCCGGGTACCGCTCAACCGTTCAACCGTACCATGACTCAGCCGGGCAGCCCCGGGATCGGCGCGCCTGCGGCCGCCGGCGGCGGGTTCTTCAACCGGCCCGGCATGGGCATGCTCGGTGGTCTCGCCGCGGGCTTTCTCGGCGCCGGCCTGCTGGGCATGTTGTTCGGCGGCGGAATGTTCGGCGGGCTCGGCGGGCTGTCGTCGATCTTCGGCCTGATCCTGCAGATCGGCTTGATCATCATCGTGGTTCGGCTGGCGATGTCGTGGTGGCAGCGCCGTCATGCGACAGCGTCGGCCTATGCCGGCGCGGCCGCAGGGCCGGGCGCGCAATCGAGCTTCCGCACCGGAACGGGTTTCGGGCTGGGGTCGGGCAACGCGCCGCTTGAGATTATTCCCAGCGACTACCAAGCCTTCGAGCAACTGCTCAGCGAGATTCAGGCCGCGTGGTCGAACGAGGATGTCGCCAAGCTTCATACGCTGGCGACGCCCGAAATGGTGTCGTATTTCACCAAGGATCTCGAGGCGAACAAGGCCCGCGACGCCATCAACAAGGTCTCCGACGTCAAGCTGCTGCAGGGCGACCTCGCGGAGGCGTGGCGCGAGGGCGATACCGACTACGCCACCGTGGCGATGCGGTTCTCGCTGGTCGACAAGACCATCGAGCGCACCAGCGGCCGGCTGGTCGAGGGCAGCGAACAACCGACCGAGGTGACGGAGGTGTGGACCTTCGTGCGGCCGCGCGGGTCCAACTGGGAACTCTCGGCGATCCAGCAGACCTGATCGTCTGCACAACGACGACGAAGGAAGGGCGCTGCGGTTCAATCCGCGGCGCCTTTTTGCTTGTCGCCCTACCAGAATAATAACTGGCAGGACGTGTTGATCTCAGACCAGCCGGCTCATCAAAGGGCCGGCGGATCAAAGGACATTAGAGCGTTTTCTTAACGCGAACTGGCCTCCACTTCGCTTGAAAACGTTCTAAGGTTTCCCCGGCGCGTTGCATATTTCCGAAACCCCATAGCTCCGCTTCGACGGAGCTATGCTACGACGCGCGGCGAGGCCGCCTATGCGCTATGAACTCTATTACTGGCCGGGCATTCAGGGCCGCGGCGAATATGTCCGCCTCGCGCTGGAAGAGGTGAGCGCCGATTACGCCGATGTCGCGCGCAGCGAACGCGGCATGGCCGCAATGATCAGGATAATGGAGGCGCGCACCGGCACGCCGCCATTCGCCCCGCCGTTTCTGAAATCAGGCCAGCTCGTGATCGGGCAGACCGCCAACATCCTGCTCTATCTCGGGTCGCGCCATGGTCTGGCGCCGAAGGCGGAAAGAGCGCGGCTGTGGGTGCATCAGCTGCAGCTTACGGTAGCGGATTTCGTGCTGGAAATTCACGATACCCATCACCCGCTTGGGCCGTCGCTGTATTACGAGGACCAGCGCGGGCCAGCGAAAAAACGCACCGAGGAATTCTGGCAAGAACGGGTGCCGAAATATCTG
>DASXJV010000369.1:0-7709 GCA_036497205.1 Bradyrhizobium sp. | reverse complement strand
TGGAGCGGGTGAAGGGAATCGAACCCTCGTATTCAGCTTGGAAGGCTGCTGCTCTACCATTGAGCTACACCCGCGCTTAAGGCGATGAACTATCACGCCACGCCAGCGGCCTCAACAGCCATGCGCCGATTTGGGGCCTGTTCCGCCGGCGAGCGTCGCAGGGGGCGCGCCCCTTAACAGGCGCTGATTCGCTGCCTATACTGATGTTTCCATCAACAATGAAAGGAGGTGATCCAGTGTCTTACACCAAGCGCTGTCACCTCGCTGGGATCGCCCGCTAAGCTCTCAGGGCTTTGCCAACAGGGCGCTCTCAGCGCCTGGACCAGCGAGTTACAAAAATTGGGGCGCGACGGGAGCAATCCCGTCGCGCCTTTTTAATTGGAATTGTGCAGTGTCATCCCCCGATGTGCAATTGCACATCTGAGAATGCGCCACTTAAGGTACTTCAAGGGCAATTACGACCGGTCGCGTGGTTTGCGGAAAATGAAATTGTTGCAATAGTCCTTACTCTTCCAGAACCATTCGCCGTGCTGGCGCTGATGAAGCGCGGCATCGAACGCGGCGATTGGAAAAACCTGGTTGTGCCAGACGAAGCTTCCTTCGTAGCCAAGGCCCTCGAGATAAGAAAACACATCCTGGACATTGCCGGGCGCGAGGTGCCGATTTTCGCACTCGAAAACGAGCAATGGGGAGTGTTGCCGGAGAATCCGCTCCGCGCCCTTAAAAACCTCGAACTCGGCGCCCTCGACGTCGATCTTGAGCAGCCCAATCTTGTCGTGTTCATCGAAATAATCGTCCAGCGAGACCAGCGGCACAGACAGGGTCGTAAAACTCTGCGCCTCCATCGTCCCTTGATTAAGCGACGCGCCGGCTTGATGGCCTCTTGGCACGAACAAATCCTGATCGCCGGAATGCGAATAGACGGCTTTTGCTTCGACATTCACGTTGCAAAGCCGGATCACCCGGCAAACATTCGTCAGGCGGCGGGCCAACTCCGGCTGCGGCTCGAATGCGATCACCCGGCCATCCCGACACCAGCACGACAGCCAATAGATGAAGCTGCCCTTGTTGGCGCCAATGTCACAGGCGATATCGCCTGCCCGGAGATGCCGCCTGATCACATCGAACTCGGCTTTTTGATCGCGAAGCCGTGCCTTCAGCGCGCGAATCCGAAACCGGATGCTCTCGGTCGTAAACCAGGCCTGGAAGATTGACACCGGTCAGTCTTCCGCTTCTGCGACAGCCCCGCTCCGCCTAAACTGGGCATTTGCGAGCATGCGAATCCTGCGTGGCGCTTCGGTCCGCCGACGCTTTCGCTTCGCTCAAGCTACGCCGGACGCTGCTTCGGCCTGACGGTCTCCGCCTGGCTGCGCCACGCGTAGCCCGTAACGGCGAAGCGGGCTGGCTTGCCGAGCCGTAGCTCGCGCCCAGCGGCCCGCCTTCGCCCCGCGGGCTTCGGCGCGGCAGCCTTGCTCGCCTCGCGAGCGAAGGCTGGTGGGGGAAGAAGGACTCGAACCTTCGAAGTCATAAGACGGCTGATTTACAGTCAGCTCCCTTTGCCACTCGGGACACTCCCCCGCTCAACAGCATCGCAACCCATCCGCCGAAATGGCGGAGACAAGGCCATGGATGACGTTAAAACCGCGGACCCGCTCACGGGCTCCCGGCTGGGCGCGTTTATGGGCGAATCGCCCCCGCAAAGTCAACCAATGCCAGCCGCTAATACGCTGCCTCAGGGGCTCAAATTGCCATAATCCGGTACCCATGACACAAGCCTGCCATGAGCGATCGCGATCGAAAACTTAAGTTCCGGCGCGGCGGCGGCAAAGCCCCCGACCGGGGGCGCGAATCCGGTCGCCGGCCGGCCTGGCGCGACCGCGAATCGAGCCCTGACGGTCCGGTGATCCTGTATGGCTGGCACACCGTGGCGGCGGCGCTGGCCAATCCGCAGCGGCATATTCGCAAGCTGTGGCTTACGGAAAACGCCGCGCGGCGCCTTGCCGACGACAACCTCGACACCCGCGTGACGCCGGAAATCGTGCGGCCCAGTCTAATCGACCAGCGCCTCGGTCCGGATGCCGTACATCAGGGCCTCTTTGCGGAAGCGGATCCCCTGCCCTCGCCGGATATCGATACGCTGGCGCAGGAGGGCATGGTGCTGGTGCTCGACCAGATCACCGATCCGCACAATGTCGGCGCGATCATGCGCTCTGCGGCGGCGTTCGCGGTCAAGGCCATCGTCACCACGGCGCGTCACAGTCCCGAAGCAACAGGTGTGCTGGCGAAATCAGCCTCGGGCGCGCTGGAGCTGGTGCCGCTGGTCACGGTGCAAAATCTCGCACGCGCGCTTTCAGGCTTGAACGACCAGGGCTTCATGACCGTGGGGCTCGACAGCCAGGGCAGCGAAAATCTCGGCGCTGTCGACCTGCGGCAGCCCCTGGCGCTGGTGCTGGGCGCTGAAGGCAAGGGCCTGCGGCAATTGACCCGCGAGACCTGCAGCGTGGTGGCGCGGCTCGACATGCCCGGCGAAATCAAAAGCCTCAACGTCTCGAACGCCGCAGTGCTGGCGCTCTATATCGGCGCCAGCAGGCTCGGCCTGATGGGTTGAACGTGCCAGAAAACCGATGCTCGCTCGCGGGATGCGAACGCGCGCTAATGTCTTTCGTTAAGTGCGGCGATCAGTAGTAACGGCGCCGCACCTGCGCACGGTGGTGACGGGGCGCGTAGCCGTAACGATAGCCGGACACCGCGCTTTCCTGATAGGTCGGAAAGGGCGCGAAATTGCCGGGACCGGTATAGGTGGGGCCCTGGTTGACGTAATAGTATTGCGGCGATCGAACGGAGAGATGGTACTGCGCGACCGGATCGGGCAGCCGCTCATAAGCCCAGCAGCCGCTGTTGCAGCCGTAATAGCCATAGGCCGGGACGTAGACTTGCGCGCACGGGCTGACATAGGCCTGTCCGCATGGCGAGCACGCGCTCTCGAACAGTCCACCTCCCCCGCACGCCATCGCGGGCGCAGCGCACGCGGTCACCACGGCGATTGCCGCGACCAATCCTGAAATCGTCTGACGCACTACTCTCTCCTGTGGAGTTGGCATGCAATTAGTATGGCAACTTCCGGAGCTTTCGATACTGAAAATCTTGTGGCGGGTGTGAGAAATCCTGCGGCATGTCTGCGCCGCCGTTTTGCGGGGCGAGGATCACCGGCGGCGGATAAAACGGTACTTCGGGCTGCACCGGCTGCGGGATGGATTGCGCGGACCATGATCGATGATAGCTCTCCGCGGGCTGCGGCAGCCTGCGGTTGGCCGGCGGCTCGATTTCGAGACGCCCATAGCCCGGCGACTGACCGGCGCTCGGATAGTAATGACCGACGTTCGGCGCGAGATCGAAATAGCGGCCGCCATAGACCGTGGGCTGAACTTGCTCGCCCCTGCCGAGACCCCATTCGCCTTCGACGACGGCGTAGGATGCGTCGACGCCGTTAATGATGATGGGCACTCCGGGGCGGCCGGGAATGACGATGTCGAAGCCGCCGCCGGCAAAAGCCGGTAGCGTCGTTCCGATCAAAATTGCCAGTGCTATCGCAGCGCGCATGGTTTCTGGTCCGTTTGCCCGAGGAAACCTAAGCGAACGCGCGGCGCCAAGGGTTAAAGCTGCGGACCAAACTGACGGTAAGCCTAACGCGCAAGCATTCGCCCTCGTTCAATTGCAAGAGTTCGCGATATGGAAATGTTAACCCCGCAAGGCGCGCCCGCGTTGCCGCTACGCAGGCACCGTCGCGACAATGGTCATGACGCCGATTGCGATGGTGATGACGCCGACCGCGCCCTGCAGGCCGCTGTTAGCCCAGGTCAGCAAGTGCGCCGAGACCGCAAGCGGCACCGCAATCACCGTCGACAGCGCGCCCATCCCGACCATCGAGCCGATCCCGAACAGGGCGACGTAACCGAGTGCAACCGCAGGAGTGGAGGCCTTCGATGCCGCGAGCACCAACAGCGCCGCCGAGCCGGCCATGCCGTGCATCAATCCGACCAGCAGGCTGCGCCAGCGAAAGCCATGCACGTGCGCGTGCGCGGCGCGGGCATGCGGAACGTTTTCGCCGGCATGGCTGTGCGCGTGGATGTGCACCGTGCCGTCGCCGTGGCCGTGCTTATGAAAATGCACGCGATCGCGCCACAGCCGCCACAGCACATGCGCGCCGAGACCGACCAGCATGATGCCGACGGCGGTTTCAATCGGCTGCGCGAAATGTTCTGGGAGCGCGTGCCCGAGCAGAATCGCGGCGCCGGCAAAGGCGAACAGCGTCAGGGTATGGCCGAGCCCCCAGGTCAGGCCGTGCTTGACGATGTCACCAATTTGGGTGCGGCGCGCGGCGATACTGGACACCGCGGCGATATGATCGGCCTCGAGCGCGTGCTGCATGCCCAGCAGAAACCCCAGCCCTAGAATTCCGAACATGTGTCCTCTGCTTGCCTCATTACCTTATGATACCGGCAGCCGCGCCTGTCAGGCAATGTTCGGGCCCAAATATTCAGGCGCGGCAGATATCGCTGCGAACACTTCATCAAAAAGACTTCGCATCGATGCCCATGCGCGGCGGTCGGCCTGCTCGCTGTAGAGCGCGGCGCGCAGCATCGAACCATCAGCGGCCGGGTTGGTGAAACCGTGCAGCGTGTTGCCGTAAGTGATGACTTGCCAGTCGCGGACGTCAGCCGCGCGCATCTCGTCCTCGAAGGCCTTGATTTGCTCGAGCGGTGCAAGCGGATCATCAGCGCCGGTACAGACCAGCACGCTGGCCTTCACGGCGCGGGAGACCGCAGGCGTCCTGGTTGCGAGAACGCCGTGAAAGCTGACGACGGCTTTGAGATCGGCGCCGTCGCGCGCGAGCTCAAGCACCACCGAGCCGCCGAAGCAGAAACCGATGGCGCCTATTCTGTTCGCATCGACCTGAGGCAACGCCGCGAGCGTCGCCAACGCGGCATGGCCACGGGCGCGGAGTGTTTGCGGTTCGTTGCGAAGGTCGCCGACCAGTTTGGTCACCTCTTTCAGATTCCGCGCCTGCCGACGATCGCCGAACATGTCGGCGGCGAACGCCACATAGCCAAGCTCCGCGAGCATGCGCGCTCGCGCCATCGCAAAATCGCCCAGGCCCAGCCCCTCGTGAAAGACCAGCACGCCCGGCCGCCGCTCGCCTGCTTTCTCGTCCAAGGCGAGATAGCCGCGCAAATTAACCGCTCCGTCGCGGTAATCGATGTCGTGCGTTTGCATCGGCGGTCGCCTTACTCCCCCCGAAACAATGGAGCCAAAACTTCACATCGGTTTAATAACAGCACAAGGCAGATTCGGAACATCCGCTGCCGCGGCTGTTTTTCGCTCACGAAATCGGCAATGACGAAATCGAGCCTTCTCGGAAAAATTGGCTTCGAAGCCGCGTTTTTGTTTTCTGGAGCGTCATCACATCCGTTTGAATCGGCGAATTCGCAGCATCACACCGGTTTGAATCCCTTAAGGAGAAAAATTGGAACGTCTGTTCGCGCGCGCGCTTAGCGTCGCATCACTACAACGGAGAAACGCATGACGAAACTTGGACTTTTTAGCGCAGCTGCCGTGATCCTGTCATCCGCGCTCGCAAGCCCCGTGATGGCGCAGCAGGTAATCACCAATCCCGGCTATTGCGCCCAATTCTATCCCAACGCCAATTGCCAGAACAAAGGACCGGATAGTCCCTACACCGGTGATTACCAGTTCCGGAACGGCTGGGGCAGCAACACCACCTGGAACGACGGCTGGCACGATAGCTGGAACGACAACCCCTGGGACCGCCATTATGTGGCGCCGTTCCGCGGCGATTCCTATGCCAGCTACGACAACGGCTACCGCGGCGGGTACAATGGCACTTACGCGCGCAGCTGGTTCGTCTGCCAGCCCGGCAGCTATTTCCGCGGCGAAGACGGCCGCCGACACGTCTGCCAATGAAGCATCCATCTCGAGCGTTTTCAAGCGAAGTGGAGACCGGTTCGCGTTAAGAAAACGCGTCAAATCAAGAACCTAGAGCCCCCCTCGATTCGATTGGAACGGAAAAGGCTTTGGCGAGAGCCAAAAAGGGCGGCGCTAAGCCGCCTTTTTCATGCGTGCCGACATTTGGACGCGGGGCCGGGGTTCTAGCCCTTTGCGGGCAAGTCTGGTATTCGACCGGCCGAAAGATCAGTGGAATCAAAGCAGGATTTCGCTGGCCCATTCGCCGGTTTAGCTCAGCGGTAGAGCAGCGGTTTTGTAAACCGAAGGTCGGGAGTTCAATCCTCTCAACCGGCACCACCTGTTTAGCCGACAATTTGGCCTGAGTGCCGATCAGGGCCGCAAGACGGCGCCGAGCCTCGATTCGATACGGTTCGCCGGGCTTCCTACGCATCACAACGCCACTATCAATGAGTTCCCGGAAACTGTTCGGTACCTGCGGGTCTATTTGTCACCCGCCGATGAAATCTGCTCCAAGTTCTCAAAGCGCTTGATTGCTGTCGGGTCAAGATCGACCGGCAGGACCGGGCCCAGTTGACGCCCTCGTTTCCCGCCCCATACTGGTGTTAATGAAGACCGGAGGAACGGCATGGGATATCTCAGGCTGGTAATCCTGGTTTTGGCGTATGCGCTGATATCGCCTGCGCTTGCGCAAACTTGTTGCCCCGCCGGCTGCGCGCAAGAGGCCGATCGGTGCGTGACCACAGGTCCGCCGTGGACAAGATGCATTCCCATCGCCTGCGCCGGGGGTTTGGAAAGGCCGTCCGCCGGGTCCTCTGAGCCTGCGGGCGAGCGCCGAAAAAGCACGGTGCTCGCCCGCCCCCTACGCACAGCGCGTGTTTACGTGATCCCGCGTCAGCTTCCCCCGGAGTGCCCATTGATGAATCCGACCAAAGCACAGGTCGACGAGGCGGCCGATCAATGCGTGAACGCGTTGACCGGAAGCGCGCAGTTCCGGGGTTGCTTTTTCGAGGACGATGCCGGCAGGGCCGAAGACAAAAGAACTGGCCTGAGCTGCCCCGATCGCCAAGCTGCGCTGGCTAAGCAGTGTCTAAAACGCTGCACTGGCTACGCAGTCGATACGACCCATTTGGGCTGCGCCGGCAGCTATCCGAACACCATCTGGCATATATCCTTTGGAGATATCTCTGGCGATACCGGTCGTTCCGCGCGTGTTGACCTCTGCGGGCCTCGGCTAAGAGCCAGCATTTCGAGTCGGCTGCGGCAGCCTCCAACGCGCTGAGGGTCCTGGATGGGCGTGCCGCCGCGTCTGTCGTCTGATGGGTGGAAGCGTTTGCTGCAGGAGAGAACACAAGCTCTGCAGGACCTTAGCCTGCAGTATTTAAGCTGCGTGTGAAGCGCAAGGCGCTAACCAGCGCGCGAGAGCTTCAGTTGTTCTTGCGCAGGAACACGTAGTCCGCGGAATAGGCTACGCTCCGGTAAGTGCCCGATTTCTGGCATGGTCCCTGCGCCATTCCGCCCTTCGTATTGAGGCGCTGGACGGTTGTCACGTTCGAGAAGGTGCCCTTGCCGTGATGTTCCGTCACGTCAAACCTGAGCCAGGGGATGTCGTCCAGCGTCGCGCCCGGTGCAGCGACAGCAACTATTCCCCGCACTGCGCTTCCATCCATCGACTCCCAATTCGGTCCCGCGTAATGGCGCCCGACGGTTTTTCCTTCCTGCACTAG
>DASXJV010000368.1:0-1645 GCA_036497205.1 Bradyrhizobium sp. | reverse complement strand
TGGCTCTTATAGCGTTAATTATTGAAAACTGATATGATGGGTTACCCGGCAGTTGGGGTTCAGCATGGATGTCGAGACGTTTTCGGACTGGGTGAGCTTGGTTGGGCTGCTGACACCTGATCAGCGTCGGCGGACGTTTATGGTGTTGGCGCTGAGTGAGGCAGACGATGCCTCGACCGTGGCAAACGAGCAGGCGAGTGAAGTAGCGGTCGATCGATCATCGCCCGGATCGGCCAAAGCCGTGCCATTGACGCTGACCGCCGCGGCGCGGGAGCGAGTGGAAGCCTTGGGCTGTCCGTACTGCGATGCCAAAGAGGTGCGGCCCTGGGGGCGCGCCAGCGGCCTGGCCCGCTATCGCTGCACAGACTGCCGCCGGACCTTCAACGCGCTGACCGGGACGCCACTGGCCCGTTTGCGCCACAAGGACCGCTGGCCCGATCATGCTCAGGCATTGATGGCCGGGGAAAGCGTGGCTAAAGCCGCCGCGCGCTGCGAAGTCGCCTACACCACGGCCTTTCGTTGGCGTCATCGTTTCTTGATGGCCCCGGCACACGACAAGCCGACGCGACTGGTGGGGATTGTCGAAGCCGACGAGACGTTCATTCTGGAATCGTTCAAAGGGCGCCGCGCCGGCTTACCGCGCGCCTCACGAAAGCGCGGCGGCAAACCAAAGAAAACCGGTTTATCCGCTGAGCAAATCCCGGTGCTGGTCGCACGTGATCGCACCGGCGCGACGATTGACGGGATGCTGCCCAAACTCGATAAGGCCTCGGTCACCGCGGTTCTGGCCGGTGTCGTCACATCGGCAAACCAACTGTGCTGTGACGGCGGCAAAGCTATCGCAGCGTTCGCACGGATCGGCGGCATCCCGTATCATGTGTTACCCAAACCGGGCGGCCCCAAACCAGAGGCGCCCCATCTGCATATCAACAACGTCAATGCCTACCATAGCCGCCTCAAGCAATGGTTGCGGCCGTTCCACGGGGTGGCGACGAAGAACCTGCCTCACTACCTCGGTTGGCGTAGAACTCTCGAGGCATTCGCACACGCCAACGAGCCAGGCCGATGGCTGGCTGGCGCGATGGGAACCGGAGCATATCAACGAACAACGCTATAAGAGCCACGCACGTTCAAGCTGGGCGACGGCGCCCAGCACCTGCAACGAGAACATGCCCTGCGGTGTGGATGTGTCGATCGGGTCGCGCAAGCTCCGGAAATGCGCCCCTGCGGCCTCCAGTTGCTCAATGACGGCCAGCAGGTGGCTGACCGAGCGGGCGAGACGATCGAGCCGGACGACGACGAGGGTTTCGCCGGCGCGGATCGCGCGCAGTAAACGCGCCAACACGGGGCGGTCCCGATCGGCGCCGGAGGCGTGCTCTTCGAGGATTGTGGTGCAGCCCGCCGCAAGCAACTCGTCGCGCTGCGGATCGGTTCCCTGTTCCTCGGTGGAGACGCGTGCGTAGCCAACCAGGCGGGTAGAAGCGGCAGTTTTCCGGGCTTTTGGCGGCGTCATGTCGGCGGGCCTCCTCAGACGGGATCATTTACAATCGAATGAAGTGTTTTGAAACGGTCGTTTGCAGAGGTGGCCGGGCGTCAGTCAGCAGCATCCTTGGCCGGAAGCCGATCCGCAGGGCAGGGGGCTGGA
>DASXJV010000367.1:0-2856 GCA_036497205.1 Bradyrhizobium sp. | reverse complement strand
TCAACAGGCAGGCGCTCGGTGATGTCAAGAAGGCGACGGGTCAGGCCCATCGCTGGATCGAGCAGGTCTTTCCCAGCCACTCCGCCTTCATCAAGGACCTGAAGGGAGGAGATCAACCGCGAGACGGCCCATGCCAACGTCGTCGACAGCGAGCATAATTTCGGCTTCGTGCAGGGCGAGCGCGCGGAGATTCACACCTCATATTTCGATTTCGAGGACGATCGGCAGGTGCGGGTCGATCTGTGGCTGGCGGCCAAGGCCGGCCTGCACGCGGCGAACCTCATTCTCGCCGTGCAACGCAAGGTCGGCGGCTTCGTCCCCAAGGCCGATGCCGCCGATATGTAGGCGCTCATGGCAGACAACGATGCGGTGCTGGCGGAACTGCACCAAGGGGCACTGGCTGGCTGGGGTAGGTTGAGAATACGTGTAAAAAGTGGTCACAAGGCAGCCGGCACCGTGAAGCGGGCCCGTTTGGTGATCTCACCGACAATGGTGCGGCTCGCGCGGCCAGCGAGTTTGGCCTGAATCTGCCGAATGCTGAGGTCGGTCGATGTGGCGAGCTCAACGATCGCGCTTACGACATTAGGGGCTGTCGGCGGCCGTCCGAGATGTTTTCCACGAGCTTCAGCGGCTTTCATGCCGGCGGTTACACGCTCACTGATCAGCGATGACTCCAATTCCGCCATGGCGCCGATGATGGTGAACATCGCTCGGCCCATTGGGCTGTCAGTGTCCACCTGATCCTGAACGCTGACGAAGCGCACGCCGAGATGATTGAATTCTTCAAGTGCTGCCAGGAGATGGCGCGTGCTGCGCGCGAAGCGATCGAACTTCCAGACCAGCACGCAGTCGATCTCGTGGTTTCTGGTCGCCGACATCAAGGCGTTGAGCTTGGGTCGACCTTCCCGATGACCTGACACCGCCACGTCGCAGTAGTCCTGGACGATATCGAGACCGGCGTGAGCAGCGTAGCTGCGGAGGCCGTCGTATTGCAGATCCGGCTTCTGGTCGGCGGTTGAGACTCGCAGGTAGAGGGCGGTGCGGGTTCCGTTCCGTGCGGTTGCGGCCCGGCGCTTTCGTCCGGAAAAGTATTCCTTTACGGACACGAATCGGCTACCTCCTATCCCCTTCAAATCATACGCTTCCCTCGGCCGCTTCGGCGAACCCTTTTCCGGACACCCCTATGACCGCCATCGACCGCACTGCCTACCCGCGGCCAGGCGCGCGGCTGACCCGAGAAGAGTTGGGCACCCGATACAGCCTGAGCGACGCGAATCTCGCGTTCATCCGCGCCACCGCCCGAGGCGATACCGGCCGCATGCTGCTGGCAACTCTGCTGAAGACTCGCCAGGACTTCGGCTATTTCGTCGCGCCGGGCGAAGTCCACGCGGACACCGCTGCGTATCTGGCGTCGCAGATGAACTTGGCCGTTGCGCCGATCCGACCCGACGAGCCGCGCCAAACGAAGACGTTGTACCGCTACCAGGCGGCCGTCCGGACGCATCTCAGCGTCACCACATTTGCCGAGGCGGGCGAGCAGCTGGTCACCAGCACCACGCTCGAGGCCGCAGAGACCATGAGCGATCCTGCAGATCTCATCAACCGAGCGATCGAGGTGTTGCACGCGGCGGCGATCGATCTTCCTGCGTTCAGCACGCTCGACCGGTTGGTGAACCGGCTGCGTGGTGAAGTCCATGGGCGGATCTACCATCGGGTGGCCCCGCGTCTGACGGTCGGGCATAGAGCGGTGCTGGATTCCTTGCTGATCAAGCCACCCAACAGCACAACAACCAGTTTCAATCGCCTCAAGCAGGCGCCCGGACCCGCGACACCCCAAACGGTCAGGCTGTGGATCGATCGACTCGACTGGGTCACCGGCATGATCGATCCCGATCCGCTTCTACAAGGCATCGCCCATACCAAGCTCCGTCAGTTCGCCGCCGAAGCCGCGGCCCTGGAAGTGAGCGACCTCCTTGCCATCTCGCAATCGAGCAAACGGCATACGCTGTTGCTCGCCTTGCTGCGCCAGGCACGCATGCGTGGACGCGATGAGCTGATCGAGATGATGCTGCGTCGGATCCGGCGAACGCAGGCTGCGGCCAAGGAGCAATTGGACGCCCTTCATGATCAGCATCGTAGCATCGAGGAAGTCCTGATTGGCGTCTTTGGCAAAGTGCTCGAAACCGCGCAGGACCAGGAGAACGACGCTGCGTTTGGCGGTCGGGTCCGAAAGCTGCTGGTGGAACAGGGCGGCGTCGAGGCGCTGGCCCAGCAGTGCGAGACGGTCTCCGCGTGGCATCGTGACAACGACCTGCCGCTGCTTTGGCCGATCCATGCTCGGCATCGAAGCCTACTGTTCCGCTTGCTCGATCTCATGGACGTCCAATCGGCAACACAGGATCACAGTCTGCTCAATGCCTTGGCGGTCGTCAGCAAGCACCGTCACGCACGACGGCATGAATTGTCGGATGCTATCGATCTCGGCTTTGCTTCCCAGCGGTGGCAAGGCTTTGTTGGCAAACGCCGATCCGGATCCGGGACCTTCGATCGACGGACGCTTGAGGTCTGCGTCTTCGTCCATCTGGCGGATGCCCTGCAGACTGGCGATATCTACGTCGTCGGCGCCGAAAACTTTGCCGACTACCGCGCTCAGCTCCTCCCCTGGCCGGAGTGCGAGAAGCGGCTGCCGGCCTACTGCGCTGCCCTCGGCATCTCGGCACGCGGAGAGGACTTCGCCGCGGCGCTGAAGGACGAATTGACGAAGGTGGCAGCCGAGGTTGATGCCGGATTCTCGAGCAACAGTGAATTGAGCATCGACGCGGACGGTACACCGCATCTGAAGCAGCTGCCGACCGC
>DASXJV010000366.1:0-7483 GCA_036497205.1 Bradyrhizobium sp. | reverse complement strand
CGCAGCGTCCAGGCCTTCGAATCCGAACCGCCGTGGGGCGGCGACCGCAGCAACGATGAACAGACGGCGCGAACCTGGAAGCATGTCAGGGCCGACGGAACGCTGATCGATCTGGCGATCTATTCGCGTCAGTTGGTCTATGGCGACCAGCCCGCGGTGTTGCTGGCGCTGATGGATATCACCGAGCGCAAGCGCGCCGAGGCGCGGCTCGCCTTCATGGCTCAACACGACGCTTTGACCGGGCTGCCGAACCGCAATTTGCTGCGCCAGCACATGGATGAGATCCTGCTGCACAAGCGGCGCAGCACGGAAAAGATTGCGGTGCTGGTACTCGGCCTCGACAACTTCAAGGCGGTCAACGATACGCTTGGCCACGGCATCGGTGACAAGCTGCTGCGTGGGGTCGCCAAACGCCTGCGCTCTACGCTGCGCGAGGAAGATACGCTTGCCCGTCTCAACTCTGACGAATTCGCGATTGTCCAGGGCGGGCTGACGCGCCCCGAGGATGCCGTGTTGCTGTCCAGGCGGCTGCTGGAGGTGATCGGCGATACCTATCTGCTTGACGGCCATTCCATCGTCATCGGGGCCAGCATCGGGATCGCAATGGCGCCCGGCGACGGCGATGAGTCCGAGAAGCTTCTGAAGAATGCGGACATGGCGCTATCCCGCGCCAAGAACGACTCGCGCGGCACCTTCAGCTTCTTCGAAGCTGGAATGGATGCTCGCGCCCAGAGCCGCCGCAAGATCGAAACTGATCTACGCGCCGCGATCCAGAACGATGCGCTGCGGCCCTATTATCAGCCGCTGATCGATCTTTCTACCGGACGCATCACCGGCTTCGAAGCGCTGGTGCGCTGGCCCGATCCCGAACGCGGCATGATCTCGCCGGCCGAGTTCATACCGGTGGCAGAAGAGACCGGCCTGATCAATCCGCTTGGCGGCCTGATCCTGCGCCGCGCCTGCATGGACGCGGCGCTCTGGCCCGACGATGTCCGCGTCGCGGTCAATCTGTCGCCGTTGCAGTTTCGGGTCGGCGATCTGCTCTCCGTGGTGATGGATGCGCTGAAGCAATCCGGATTGCCGGCCAAGCGGTTGGAGCTGGAAATCACCGAGACCTTGCTGCTGGAAAAGAGCAGCCAGGTGCTTGCCACGCTGCACGCGCTGCGCGCGCTTGGCGTGCGCATTTCGATGGATGATTTCGGCACCGGGTATTCGAGCTTGAGTTATCTCAGAAGCTTTCCGTTCGACAAGATCAAGATCGACCAGTCGTTCGTGCGCGACCTTGCCGCCAATCGCGACGCGCAGGCGATCGTGCGCTCGATCATCAGCCTCGGCATCGGCCTCGGCGTGACGATTACCGCCGAAGGCGTCGAAACCGAAGCCGAGCTGAGCTGCCTGCGCTCGGAGGGCTGTCACGAGGGACAGGGTTTTCTGTTCAGCCGCGCGCGGCCCAATGCCGAGATCGTCGGACTTTTGAAAGCACAGCGCGGCGCCGATTTTGTCGCGCCCGCCGATTTTGCCGACAAGCCCGCGCTGGTCGCCTGAGAGCTATTTCTTGCGCGCGGCTTTGCGCGCCCCTGACCTCGCCGTTGTGTTTCGCTTGCGTGTTGCGGCCGCCTTCTTCGCGGAGCGTGATCGCGCCGCGGCCGGACGGCTTGCGGAAGCCTTGCCGCCGCGCGGTCCGCCGATCCTACCGCCGCGTTTCGAGGACACGTTGGTGTCGGGAACGCCGCGTCCGGAGCCGCTCTTGTTGCCGCCGCCGGTCTCCTTGTTGACCGTCGCCCACGCGCGCCGCTCGGCTTCCTTCTTGCCGACGCCGCGATGCTCGTATCCTTCCTCGATGTGTTCGGCCTGGCGTTTCTGCTTGTCGGTATAGCTGGATTTTTCGCCGCGCGGCATGATCGTCTCCCTCAACGTTGCGGTTGCCAGATCTCGCAACGCGCATCGGCGCGCCCAGGTTCCGCGTTCATAACGCAGCATCGTCTGCTTTATCGAGAACGCGGGATGCCGTGTCCCTGTGTGCAGGGAGGGTCAGAGGCTTACGCCTATGCGGCGTCACGCAGGCCGGCCAGGAAGGTATCGACGCTTTCGAGCAGCGCGGTGGCTTGCTGGCTGAGCTGGCCGGACGCGACGAGAACGTCGTCGGCCAGCGCGCGGGACTGCTCGGCGGCCTGGCTTGCGCCCGCGATGTTGTGCGAGACTTCGTTGGTGCCGGCGGCGGCGTGTTGCACGCTTCGCGCAATCTCGCGCGTCGCCGAATCCTGTTCCTCGACGGCAGCGGCGATGGTGGTGGCGATCCCGCTGATCTCCCGGATGGTATCGCTGATGCCGCCGATTGCGATGACGCAATCGCCGGTGGCCGATTGGATCGCGGTGACCTGTCCGGCGATCTCCTCGGTCGCCTTAGCAGTCTGACTGGCGAGTTCCTTGACTTCGGAAGCGACCACGGCGAAGCCCCTGCCGGCATCTCCGGCACGCGCCGCCTCGATCGTTGCATTGAGCGCCAGCAGATTGGTCTGGCTGGCGATGGCTCCGATCAGGCGAAGCACATCGCCAATCTTTTCGCCGGCGGCGGTAAGGCTCCCGACCATTTCCGTGGTTTGCCCGGCCTTGAGCACGGCGGCATCGGCGACGCCGCTGGAATGGGTGACCTGACGGCCGATCTCGGCAACGGAAGAGGCAAGCTCTTCGGTCGCGGCGGCGACCGTGCCGACACTGGCCGATGCCTCCTCCGACGCGGCAGCCGCTGCCGCGGCTCGCTCCGAAGTTCCGCTGACGCTTGAGGTGATCTCGCCGGCCACGCGCTGCATATCCTTCGTCGCCCGCCCAACGGCCCCGACCACGCTCTTGACGTCGGCTTCGAAGCGGTCGGCCATTTGCCGTTGCAATGCTTTCTTCTCGAGTTCGGCTTGCCGTTTCGTGGCCTCTTGCGCCTCGCGCATGGTGCGGGCCTCGATCATGCCGCGGCGGAACACATCGACAGCCACCGCCATGGTGCCCAGCTCGTCTTTTCGGTCGCCGCCGGGGATCGTCACCTCGGTATCGCCACTCGAAAGGCGGTTCATTACCGCGGTGATCGCGGCCAGCGGGCGCGACAGGCCGCGACCGAGCAGGAACGCCAGCAGAACGGCGCCGGCTAGAATGGCGATCGTGCCGAGAATGAGGTTACGCTGCGAACTCGCCGCCGCCGCCTCGTATTCGGTGGTATCCTTGACCAGTTCGATCACAGCGACTGGCTGCCCCGCATAGTTCTTGATTTGCCCGAGATAGAGCGCGGCCGGATGGCCGTTGAGCGTGGCGTCGCGACGCAGAGTGCCGCCGTCGAATACGCTTTTAAGTTCGTCCTGGGTGGCGACCGAGCTGTCACCAACGGTCGATGCGATATTTGCGAAAACCTTGCCATCGAAACGATGCACGGCCAGATCGACGCCGAAGCGCTGCTTGGCGCTATCGACGAATTGCTTGCCAAACGAAACGCCGATGTCGGCGACGGCGATGTTTTTTCCGTCGCGCATGATCGGCGTCATGGCGAAAATGCCCAGCGAATCCCGCCCGGGTTCGACGCCGACGATCGGCTTGCCGGTCTTGTTCGACTCCACCACGGTCTTGCGCCGCGCCGAGATGTCTTCACCGAAGATCTTCGGCTCGTGAACACGGAAGAAGGCGGTTGCCGGCGGCGTGTGGAAACTGATCAGCGGCACACCCTGCGGCTTCAACGCCTTCATCGGGCCGTCAAGCAGCGCCATTAGCGCGTCGCGGTCGCCCTTGGCGATGGCTTCCGCCACCGGAGGCAGACTCGCGATGACGGCACTGACCGCCAATGCGGCTCGCCCTTCATAGTCAAGGGCGGCGATGACGCTGTCATATTGCAGCTTGAGCTGGTGGTCGAGCGCGAGCCGCGTCAGCGAGCGCTGTTGAATAATCGAAAAGGTCCCGAGGATACCGCAGGCCATCGCGACAGTCACCGAAATGGCCAGAATCAGGCGCGCCGCGATCGATCGAAGTTTGAACATGGGAAAAACCGAAGCTCCGCAAGAGGAGGATTTCCCGGAAAGTTGCCAGAAAGTGTTTAACAACTGAGTAATTACCGCCCGCCGTATTACGGACTCGCGGCGTTAGGGCGCGATCAGCAAAAGTGGAATCCGGTTTTGCGTCCGATCGCGCTAAACTATTGAGAGCATGATCTTTTCGCTAAACCGCTCACATCTCGGGTCATCTAGCGCGAAGACGCGCTTCGCGCTTCTGCCCGACGGGTATGCTTTGGCAGATCGTGCGGTTAGAGCGTTTTCAAGCGAAGTGGAGACCGGTTCGCGTTAGGAAAACGCGTCAAATCAAAAATCTAGAGCCCCGTTTCGATTCAATCGAAACGGAAAAGGCGCGAGGCGTTCCTTGCCGGCGCGCCGGGATCGGTGCCCAGGACCGCCTTGCCGACATCCTCATAGTGGGTGTCGCGGGCCTGGATTTGCTGTGCAATGGCGTGCATGTCGCGGAAGCGGCGTTCGAACTTGTTGGCGCTGAACACGGCCGTAGCGCCCGCCATGTGATAGGCGGCATCGACCACCGAGGCCGCCTGATGGATCGTCCAGGTGGATGCGAGGCGAAGCGCGGTGCGGTGCTCTTCCGTGATTTCGCCCCCCGGGCGCGTCAGATCGCGCCACACCTCGCCAGCGGTCGCATAGAGATAGGCCCGCGCCGCGCGGAAATTGCCTTCGGTGCGCCCGATCGCGGCTTGAACGGCGTTGTTCTCGCGCATCGCCTTGATGCCGACCGACGCCTTGCCGCGCGCCAGCTCGATGGCCGCGTCGAGCGTGGCGCGCGCGACGCCGAGCGAGACTGCGGCGAAGCCCAGTCCGAACATGGTGTAAGTGGTGAACCGATAGAGCGGTCCTTTTTCACGCAGGGCCGTGGGATCGTCGCGTAGCGCTGCGAATTTTTCGGGGATGAACAGATCGTCGACCGAATAAGAGTCGGTGCCGGTGCCGTTCAGGCCGATCACGTCCCAGACGTCGTGCATCGTGGCGCTCGTTACCGGAAAGAGAATGGTGCGCACTTCGGGCGCGCCGTTGGGCTTGCGCCGCCTGGTGCCGTCGGCTTCGACCACCTGGACATGCGCGCCGAGCCAGCTCGCCTGACGGGAGCCGCTGGCGAAATCCCAGCGCGCGGTGGCGCGATAGCCGCCGGGAACGACTTGCACCTCGTGGGCGATCGCGCCCCAGGCGAGGATGCCGTCCGGTGCGCCGAAAATTTCTCGCGCCGGCTCTGGATCGAGATAGGCCGCCGTCATCGCGCAGAC
Source organism: Bradyrhizobium sp. (assembly GCA_036497205.1). GTDB lineage: Bacteria > Pseudomonadota > Alphaproteobacteria > Rhizobiales > Xanthobacteraceae > Bradyrhizobium. Next base: position 2,190 of record DASXJV010000366.1, on the reverse strand, counting down.
GGTGCATTGGCCGAGGCACCATGCCGTAGAGGCGTCGGCCTTCGCTACTTCCTCCAACATCTGCATGAAGATTTCGGGCGGGGCCTCTGCGCCACCGACGCTTTGCGGCAGCAGCACGCGATAAAGCCCGTTTTCGATCAGGGCGGAAACCACAGGCTGAGTGAGACGCCGGGTCCGCTCGATCTCGTCGGCCTCCCGCGCGATCAGCGGTGCCAGCGCTCGCGCGCGCTCGATCAGTCCGAAACCGGGAGGCTTGTTCATGCGTTTCCTCGCCCTTTTTGGGTTTTCTGATTGGCGAAGGTGCAATGGTGGTCTATCCGCCGCGGCGGATCAAGATGGGCGGAAGGCATGGGAGAGGCGCGGAGGCGGGGCACATACACTCAGCGCGCCAAGCTGAGGACCAGAAGGAGCGCGATATCCAGTCTTTCGCAGGCGTCTGAATCGAGCGTACCTATAGTCCGTCTGACCCGATCGCGGCGAAGCGTATTAAGTTTGTCAGTCATGATCTGCGTGGGAACTAGCAACCCATTCTGCTCGGTCGGAGCAACGACGGGACGCATCCGATTGGTCGTTACGCTCCGCCAATGGCCACGACCCCAAAGAAGAAAAAGCCTCGCGATGCATTCAAATGGCTAAGAGGTTGAGAACTATGAAATTGCTCCCGCTGTTTCTTCCAAATGTCCAGCGTTTACAGGCCGATTGCCGCCTGCCGGTGCGCGCGCTTCAGCTATCCACCTTCAGCGCCGCGATAAAGGCTTCCTGCGGGATGTCGACCTTGCCGAACTGCCGCATCTTCTTCTTGCCTTCTTTCTGTTTCTCCAGAAGTTTTCTTTTACGTGTGATGTCGCCGCCGTAGCATTTCGCGGTGACATCCTTGCGCAAGGCGCGCACGGTTTCGCGCGCGATCACCTTGCCGCCGATCGCCGCCTGGATCGGAATCTGGAACATGTGCGGGGGGATCAATTCCTTCATCTTTTCGACCATGGCGCGGCCGCGGCCTTCCGCGCGCTGGCGGTGCACCAGCATCGACAGCGCATCCACCGGCTCGTTGTTGACCAGGATCTGCATCTTCACGAGGTCGGCCGGCTTGTAGTCGGTGAGATGATAGTCGAACGAGGCATAGCCCTTTGAAACCGACTTCAGGCGGTCGTAGAAATCGAACACCACTTCGTTGAGCGGCAGCTCGTATTTCACCATGGCGCGATTGCCCACGTAAGTGAGCTCTTTCTGCACGCCGCGCCGGTCCTGGCACAATTTTAGAACGCTGCCGAGATATTCGTCCGGCGTCAGAATCGTGGCTTCGATCCACGGCTCCTCGATCTCGGCGATCTTCACCACGTCGGGCATGTCGATCGGATTGTGAATCTCGATCACCTGCCCGTCGGTCAAGCGCATCTTGTAGATCACCGATGGTGCGGTCGCGATCAGGTTGAGATCGAATTCACGCTGCAGCCGCTCCTGAATGATCTCGAGATGCAACAGCCCAAGGAAACCGCAGCGGAAACCGAAGCCCAATGCGGCCGAAGTTTCCATCTCGAACGAGAAGCTGGCGTCGTTGAGGCGCAGCTTGCCCATCGCCGCGCGAAGCGTCTCGAAATCGTCGGCGTCGACCGGGAACAGGCCGCAGAACACCACGGGGATTGCCGGCTTGAAGCCCGGCAGCATGTCTGTCACCGGCTTGCGATCGTCGGTGATGGTGTCGCCGACGCGGGTATCGGCCACTTCCTTGATCGCAGCCGTGATGAAGCCGATCTCGCCCGGGCCGAGCTCATCGATCTGCTGCATCTTCGGCGTGAAGAAGCCGACGCGCTCGACATCGTAGGCGGCGCTGGTGCCCATCATCCGGATACGCTGGCCCTTCTTCATCACGCCATCGACGATCCGGACCAGCACCACGACGCCGAGATAGACGTCGTACCAGCTGTCGACCAAAAGCGCCTTCAGCGACGCGTCCGGGTCGCCCTTCGGCGCCGGCAGCCGGTGAACGATGGCTTCCAGCACCTCGTCGATGCCCAGGCCAGTCTTCGCCGAGATCATCACCGCGTCTGAGGCATCGATACCGATCACGTCTTCGATCTGCCGCTTGACCTGGTCCGGCTCCGCCGCCGGCAGGTCGATCTTGTTGAGGACCGGCACGATCTCGTGACCCGCGTCGAGCGCATGGTAGACGTTGGCGAGCGTCTGCGCCTC
>DASXJV010000365.1:0-3266 GCA_036497205.1 Bradyrhizobium sp. | reverse complement strand
GGCCCCCGCGGGTCCTGGTCCCGGCCAGCGGCTGCAGCCCTATCGGGTGATTGTCGCCAACGATTCCGCCGTCGAAGCGGTAGCCGCGCTGTCCGACCTCGGCAAATACGTCGCTGTCGACGTGCAGAGCATGAACACCGTCGCCGAGACCGCCGATAACAGCGACGAGGACGATGACGACGGGAGCGGTGTGCGGCTCTATCAGAGCATCTACGAGACCGCACTGCGCAACAAGGTGCCGGCGAACGTCATCGAGGACATGGTCCGGATCTACTCCTACGACGTCGACTTCCAGCGCAAGGTGCAACCCGGCGACTCGTTCGACGTGTTCTTTGCCGGCGAAGACGACGGCGCCACCACTACCGAGAAAACCGAGGTGCTGTTTGCTTCCCTCACTGTCGGCGGCGAGACCAAGAAATATTATCGCTTCCAGACGCCTGACGATTCGGTGGTCGATTTCTACGACGAGACCGGCAAGAGCGCGAAGAAGTTCCTGGTGCGCAAGCCGGTCAACAACGCGATCATGCGCTCGGGTTTTGGCAGCCGCCGCCATCCCATCCTCGGTTACGTCAAGATGCATACCGGCGTTGACTGGGCCACACCCTACGGCACGCCGATTTTCGCATCTGGCAACGGCGTCGTCGAGAAAGTCGGCTGGGAGGGCGGCTACGGCAAATATGTCCGCCTCAAGCACAACAACGGTTACGAGACCGCCTATGCCCATATGTCAGCCTTCGCCAAAGGCATGGAGCCCGGCAAGCGGGTGCGGCAGGGCCAGGTGATCGGCTTTGTCGGTTCGACCGGACAATCGACGGGCGCCCACGTTCACTACGAAATTCTGGTCAACGGACGCTTCGTCGATCCGATGCGCATCAAGCTGCCGCGCGGCCGCTCGCTTGACGGACCGCTGATGGCGAGCTTCGAGAAGGAGCGCGATCGTCTCGATGCCATGATGAACAACCGCGGCGGCGCGGCACGCGTATCCGATGCCGCGGGCACGGCCGGTGTGCGGCAAATCAGCAATCGCTGAAGTAGCTGGCGCTGCCCCTGCGGCATCGGCCGTCGTGTCCGACGGCGGCAAGGACACCTACATCGCCGACGTAGTTGCCCTATCGCGCCGACCTAAACGAATAGCGGTCTACCAAGGGGTGAAAGCCGACGCCTCCGCCGCTAATTTCATTAAATTTTCGTAACGTCGCTGCGGAACTCCGGCGGCCGTTCCTAGGTGAATCGTGTAGGGAAGCCTTCAATGGAGGGTGTCATGGAGAATTGGACGAACGCAAGATTGTGTGACGTCGCGAACCTGTTCCTTGGCGCGATTCTATTCCTTTCGCCCTGGATGTTCGGATTTGACGCCGGAAGGGCCTCTGAAAACGCCAATATCGCCGGCATCGCCATTGCGGCGCTGGCGATCGCGGCACTTGCGGCATTCGCAATCTGGGAGGAGTGGCTGAACCTCATCGTGGGATTGTGGACGCTGGTCTCGCCTTGGGTCTTGGGCTTCCAGGGAACCACCGCGATGACGGTGCATGTGGTGATCGGCGCTGCCGTAGCCATCATCGCGGCAATCGAACTCTGGATGATGTCCCAGAACCCGCCGCGCGTTACCACGAGCCGCTGAGGCGTTGCATCCCCGCTCGCCGCCTACCGCCGGCGGGCGGGCTACAGCAGCTTGAGGGATGAAAAGATGACACGAATTACTCGTGAGGACGTCATCAAGGCGGTCGGCCGCGCCGAGGATGTGACCATCGCCGAAATCATTGGAACCGGCGCGACGGTAGACGAATTGGCCGAGGCTCAGGCCTGGATCGTCAACGACGAACCGTTGCTGAACGTCGGCAAACCGCTGGCGAGCGGTCGCGTTCGCGAACTCATCGATATCCTCGCGGAGCTTGAGCCGAATGAGGACGATGACAAGGAAGCCGGCCCTGTCGTCAGTCAGGCCTGACATGCCCCTGGGATGGTGCGCTGGCGCGTGATGGCACGCTGACCGCGACCGCGGTCAGCGCCGAACGCGAATGTCGAAATCGATCCGCGCGTTCAGGTTGACACATCGGCTTCGGCAAACGCGCCAGCGATGCAGCATTTTTTGGGGAAACATCAGCGCAAGTTCCCTCTCCGCATCGCGGAGAGGGCTTTAATTGCCTCAGTGCATTTTCCGTTTCGGCACTTGCGTTTCGAATTGCGCGATCTCGGCGGTCTTCGGTGCCTTGCCGTTGAAGGTGAGCACATTTCCTTCCGCCGAAATGACGACGCGATCGCCATCCTGCACTTCGCCGGCGAGGATCATCTCCGCCAGCGGATCCTGCAGACTGCGCTGCATCACCCGCTTTAAGGGCCGCGCGCCATAGGCGGGATCCCAGCCCTTCGCCGCAAGCCAGTCGCGCGCCGCGGCATCGAGCGTGAGCGTGATCTTGCGGTCCTCCAGCAGCTTTTGCAGCCGGCCGAACTGGATCTCGACGATCCGGCCCATCTCGCTCTTCTGCAGGCGGTGGAACAGGATGATCTCGTCGACGCGGTTGAGGAATTCCGGGCGGAAGTGCGCGCGCACCATGCCCATCACCTCCTCGCGCACCGCTGACGTGTCCTCGCCCTCCGGCTGGTTGACGAGGAATTCGGAGCCGAGATTCGACGTCATGATGATCAGCGTGTTGCGGAAGTCCACAGTACGGCCCTGACCGTCGGTCAGGCGGCCGTCATCAAGCACCTGCAACAGCACGTTGAAGACATCGGGATGCGCCTTCTCGATCTCGTCGAACAGCACCACCTGATAAGGCCGCCGCCGCACCGCTTCCGTGAGCGCGCCGCCCTCGTCATAGCCGACATAGCCCGGAGGCGCGCCGATCAGCCGCGATACCGAATGCTTTTCCATGAATTCGGACATATCGAGGCGGACCATCGCGGTCTCGTCGTTGAACAGATATTCCGCCAGCGCCTTCGTCAGCTCGGTCTTGCCGACGCCGGTCGGCCCCAGGAACATGAACGAGCCCATCGGGCGGTTCGGGTCCTGCAGGCCCGCACGCGAACGACGCACGGCGGTTGCGACCGCACGCACGGCTTCGGCCTGGCCGACGACACGATTGCCGAGGCTGTCTTCCATCCGCAGCAGCTTGTCCTTGTCGCCCTCGAGCATCTTGTCGACCGGCACGCCGGTCCAGCGCGAGACCACCTGCGCGATGTGGTTGGCGGTAACCGCCTCCTCCATCATCTCGCCCGCGTTCTCCTTGGCCTCGATGTCGGCAAGCTTCTTCTCCAGCTCGGGGATC
>DASXJV010000364.1:0-4376 GCA_036497205.1 Bradyrhizobium sp. | reverse complement strand
CTGCAAAAATCTTATCACACCGACAATGAAGTCGATGTCGTCGTATTTTCAGCGCCACAGCTCTCGCTCTACGAGCTCGGCGATCTCGCCGCACTCTGCGACAACCGGAAATTCTCCGTGCCGCTGCTGGCGGTGACGAGCCCGCAAGTGAAGCCCGACTGCGACCGCATGGGCTATACCGCGCGCATCGAAGGGGCGGGCGGCCATGTGCTGTCGGGCATGTGCTTCTACCAGTCCTATGCCCGGGAGATTTCGGAAGCGCGCGGCTGGAAGCGGCTCGCCACCAACTCTGCCAAGCTGGTCAACATCCTCGGCGGCTACGGCTACCGGCCGATGCTGGCCTCGATGGAAGCCTGCGTCGATGCCGCGGTCAGCGGCAAGATGGTGCGGACATGAGCAAGCTGTTCAGGGCGCGCCACGCGATGGGGCCGGTGGTGCGCGGACCGGCGCTGGTGGCGAACGACGGCTTCTCCGCGCGCTACGATCTGGACCGCATCAAGGGTACCTTCAGCCGTCCCGCGCATAAACTCGCGGGGCAATCCTATGTCGGCAAGATTCTTGTGCTCGACACCGCCAAAGGCGGCGTCGCCACCGCCTGGATGCTGCATGAGATGAAGTCGCGCGGCATCGTGCCGCTGGCGCTGGTGTTTAATTCGGTCAATCCGATCCTGGCGCAGGGCGCGGCGCTGGGTGACGTCGCGATGCTCGCGGGCTTTGACGAGAACATCACTTCCGCCGTACCGAACGGCGCCGAGGTCGAGGTCAATCCGCAAGAGAAGTGGCTGCGAGTAATCTAGATGGATGCGCGCGAGGTCATCAAGGTGGGCATGAGCGCCGAGCGCACGCTGGTGGTGCCGGTGGAGCGCACGGTCGGGCATCTGTTGCCGGGCATGCCGATGGTATTCGCGACGCCGATGATGATCCTGGAGATGGAGCTGACCTCGGGCGACGCGGTCCGGAATCACTTGCCGCCGGGATGGATCACGGTCGGCACCGAAGTCGATATCAAGCATCTTGGTGCGTCAGCGGTCGGCGCCACCGTGCGCACCACGGCGAAGGTGATCTCGGTCGAGCGGCGCGTGATCCGCTTCGAGGTCGAATGCTGGGAGGGACACCGCAAGGTCGGCGAGGGCCGTCACGCCCGCGGGCTGGTGAATGTCGAGAGTTTCAACAAGCGGCTGGGGACGGGGCTGTAGGGGGTTTTCGTCATTGCGAGCGAAGCGAAGCAATCCAGACCGCATCCGCGGACTCAGTCTGGATTGCTTCGTCGCTTCGCTCTCGCAATGACGACGATCCCTACTTCGCCAATTCCTTCGACCGCGCCGTTGCCGCCGCGATCGCGCGGATCATGAGTTGCGAGAGCCCATCCTTGCCCATCAGCACGTCGAGCGCGGCGGCGGTGGTGCCGCCGGGCGAGGTGACATTCTGTCGCAGCGTGGAGGCGGGCAGCTCGGAGCGATTTAGCAACTCTCCCGAGCCTGAGACGGTCTCGCGCGCCAGCTTGGTCGCAAGCGCCTCGGGGAGGCCCGCGGCGATACCGGCGCGCGCCAGTTCCTCCGCGAGCAGGAAAATGTAGGCGGGACCGGAGCCGGAGACCGCGGTCACCGCATCCATCAATGCTTCATCATCGACCCATTCGACCGAACCGATCGCGCGCAGCAGCGCATCGGCGGTGGCGCGCTGCGCAACGCTGACATTGTTCGCGGGCACCGCCACCGTGATGCCGCGGCCGATCGCAGCCGGCGTGTTCGGCATTGCGCGCACCACCGCGCCGCCGATGGTATCCTGCAGCGCGGCCATGGTGATGCCCGCCATGATCGAGACCACCAGGGTCGACGGCGCGACCAGCGGGCGTAGCGCCGGTCCGGCGTCGCGGAACGACTGCGGCTTCACCGCGATGACAAGGGTGTCGACGTGGCCAGCGTCCGTTGGATTGAGCCGGATGCCTTTGGCGGCGAGCACAGTGATGTCGGGCGAGGGTGCCGGCTCGACCACGACCGCGCGCTTTGCGTCGAGGCCGCCCGCCAGCCAGCCGGTCAGCATCGCGCCGCCCATCTTGCCCGCGCCGGCGAGCGCGATGGTGCCGGAGATGTTTTGTAAAGTGCTCACGACAAACTCTTCTGTCGTCCCGGCCAAGCGAAGCGCGAGCCGGGACCCATAACCACAGCGGTTTTATGTTATCGGGATATCAGCGACAAGCACCGAGCGACACATCGATATCACGCGGTATGGATCCCGGGTCTCGCTGCGCTCGCCCGGGACGACAGGGATTTACGCTTCCCCCTCGACGTCGAACATCGACGCCGACATCGCTTCCGCGGCCGTCTTGCCGGCCCACACCACGAACTGGAACGCCGGATAGTAGCGCTCGCAGGCGTGGATCGCCCCGGTCAGCATGCTCTCGCATTGCGCGGTGGAGGCACGCAAGTTTCCCGGCAGCACCAGGGCCTGGCGATGCATGATCATGCCGGTGTGGGTCCACAGGTCGAAATGTCCGACCCAGAGCTGCTCGTTGATGGCGGCGATCAGCCGCTGCACCTCGCCTCGGCGCGCTTGGGGAATCTTCATGTCGAAGGCGCAGGCCAGATGCAGCGCCTCGATCTCGGCCATCCAGGTAAAGGACAACTGGTAATCGGTCCACTCGCCCCTGGAGACGATGGTGATCTCGTCGTCGCCGGAGCGTTCGAACGCCCAGTTGTTATCGGCAGCGATGTCCTCGACCGCCGCAAGCGGATGGCTGTGGGAATCGACGACGCTTTCGAGCATGGACATTCCGTCTCGACCTCTGACGTTTCTCGATCTTTTTGGTACACACGCGGGGTGCCCGGCGTGCGGTCGCCAGGTGCAAATCCCGATCGCGGCCGGGGCTTGCCGGGATCAAGTGATGTGATTTGCGGAATCCGCGCAACACCCCCGTGAGTCATTCCATGGGGACACTTTCGCGTCGTCCACAGCAGATCGAGGCGACCCTGTTAACAAACGGAACAAACCGGAATCGGAAGGGCGCCGGTAAGAATTCGTTAACTTTCGCCTCGGCGATTTGGGAGCGAAACCGGGCCGGTGGATCCCGGATTGCCGCATTTGCGCATGGGCATAATGCTGGTTCCCGATGGCAAAGCCGCTTGAATCGCTGTCAGCGTTTCGTCATAGTTCCGGACAGGCCGCTCATCCCGAACGGCCGATGTTCTCAGGGCGGGGTGAAAGTCCCCACCGGCGGTAAGGGCTTTCAAAAGAGGCCCAAGCCCGCGAGCGCCTTCCTCTCCGAGCGCGAGCTCAGGGAAGAAGGGTCAGCAGATTCGGTGCAACTCCGAAGCCGACGGTTAAAGTCCGGATGAAAGAGAACGGCCGCGATGCCAGCGCTCCGAAAGGGCGCGGGCTGTCTCGTTCCGTGTGCCCTGATTCTGGTCTCGACAAGAGGAAAGCCATGAATCAGATGCTGCAAGACCCCAAGACTTCCGAAAAGACTCCCGAAACCACAGAACCGGCGGTGCGGTCGCATCCGCGCTTCGCCAAGCCGCAACGGATCGCCTTCGTGCAATCCTCGTGGCATCGCGAGGTGGTGATGGAATGCCAGACTGCATTCCTCGCCGAAGCCGAGGCGCGGCATATCCCGCGCTCGGCGATCGACGTCTTCGAGGTGCCGGGCTCGTTCGAAATCCCGCTGCATGCGCAGATCCTCGCCAAGACGCGGCGCTACACCGCGATCGTGGCGGCCGGCCTCGTGGTCGATGGCGGCATCTACCGCCATGAGTTCGTCGCAGACACCGTGATCAAGGCGCTGATGGACGTGCAGCTACGCACCGAGGTGCCGGTGTTCTCCGCGGTGCTGACGCCGCAACAATTCCACGAGAGCCAGGCGCATCTCGATTTCTTCCGCCGGCATTTTGCGGTGAAGGGCGTCGAGGTCGCGGAAGCCTGCGCGAATACCTTGCTCTCGTTGGAGCGGCTGCGCGGCCAGGTCGCCGCGGGCATCGTGCAGAGCGCCTGAGAAGGGTAGCAAGGAAGCGTAGGGTGGGTTAGCCCGAAGGGCGTAACCCACCTCTTCTGTTTCCGCGGATAGAAAGTGGTGGGTTACGCTTCGCTAACCCACCCTACACCTCTTTGCTCGACAGCCTCACGCGCTCTGCACGATTCCCGCGGCGACCTGGCCGCGCAACCGTTCCAGCGAGAGCAACGTGTTGGCGCAGGCTTCCGCGACCTCGACGCCCTTCACCGCAAAATGCCTGCGGAAGAAATCGAGATGCGCCTGGCTCTCGTGGAATTGCTGCGGCGTCAGCACCGCCGAGAACACCGGCACCTCGGTGCGCAGCTGCACGTCCATCAGCGCCTTGATCACGGTGTCGGCGACGAATTCGTGGCGGTAGATGCCGCCATCG
>DASXJV010000363.1:0-6782 GCA_036497205.1 Bradyrhizobium sp. | reverse complement strand
TCAACAATGTAGTTTTTCTCCTCGCGGAAGGAGTGGACATCGACATTGCCGATCAACGCGACTTCCACCGCGGACCGGTCGCCTTCGATCTTCTGATTGATCGAGGCAATGTTCGATGGTGCGGCCACCTTGGCGTCCGCGAGATCGAAGGTGAGCAGGGTGTTGAACAAAAGCGTAAGTTTCTGGTCGTTCAGCACGGACGAGACCCCAATGCCGTCAGGCATTTCAAACACGAAACGGATGAAGGTCGGTTGCACCGATGCGCGGACGCGAATCGGCGGACGCTTTTTCGCCTCCGCCGTTGCGCGCTGCTGGCGCAATGCGCGCTCAGCGACGCGCGCGCGCTCAGCCAATTCGCGCACTACCTCGATGGGAAGGCTCGGAGGCTGACCGCTCCATGTGTCAGGCATCATATCGACGAACACCCGTTCGCCGGCGGTCATGGTGTTGATGGTCACCCTGCGCGCCAATGACAGCCGGATCGCCGACCCGTCGGGATCGCGCCGCGCCGAACCGACATAATCGGGCACCGCGTCCGACAGCTTATCGATCGGAATATCCACCGGACGATTGAACCGGATCACGAGGATCGAGCCAGCGGTGGTCACTTCGGACCCGACATCCTCGGCGAACTTGAGAACCAGCCGGGCGTAGCCACCGGCCGCCGAAAACGTGGCCTCGCCCTTGACCGGATCGGCCTTGCAGACGCCGGAAAACGTCAAACCGATCAGGATCAGGCCGGCGGCAAGCGATGACGGCGCGCCGAGGCAACGCTGGACCGCCCGTGCGCATGCGCGGCCTCGCGACCAAGATCCAGCGGCAGCCGTTCGCGCCATTCCCACGTGTCTTTCAGTTCAACAATCTGATCGCCGGCGGGACGCCCACACCCCGCGCATTCGAATCTAGGATTCGCGATTTAAGGACTTGTTAAATATTCCCGCTAATTTGACCTTTGCGGCAGCACCTTGCCTTCGATCTTGGGAAGATCGGCAGCGGAGGCGGATTTATCCGACCCGGCGCGCCGCGCCAATTCGACAGTCAGCCGCTCGGCCGCTTCTGTCGACATCAGGCCGAGGATATCCGACATCTTCCGCGGCGCGATCTGCGAAGCGATTTCGAACAGCACGGACATCTCGAGCCGGTCGAACACCTTGGCGGCGTCCTTCGGCTTCATGCCCTCATACATGGTAATGATGCCCTTGAAGCGTGCGGCATCGGCCGCGCTTTTCTGTTCGCTCGCCGTAGAGATCCGCGATTCGACAGCCTTCAACTCCTCGACGCGCGATTCAATTCGCTTTTCGGCGGCTTTGAGAAGGCTTTCGCGAATGTCGATTTCGCGCGCACGCGTTTCGAGCTCCTGCCGCCGCGACTGCAGCCGCTCAAGAATCGCGCGCTCGGATGCGGACACCGGCTGGCTCTGGTCAGGATACACGACGACGCCGTCGGACTTCGCGACTTCCGGCGCGTTGACCGCCGGTTTGGCGGTCTCCTCCTTGGGCTTCTCGTGAACCGCCCCCGTGATATCGGCGGGTTCGGTTTTGTTTCCCCCTGGAAAATTGAAAGCTTCCTGCCCCCAGGACGGCTTGGTCGTTTGCGGCTGATAATCGAATACGTAACCGCCATCGATCACCAGTCCGGCGACCTTCAGCACGGCAAGGCCGAAGATCGCGGTCAGCACGACTGGAATGACGCGAATGTCACGAAAGGATTTCATGCGGCGAGGCCATCGGACCTTCTGCGGTCGGAAAACGCCTGAGCCGCCGCGGCAACTGCCTTCGCCGTCGATAGCTGCGGGGCCGCCGGCTCTGGCTCCGGCGCGGGCCGCGCCGCGACCGCTATTTTGGAGATCCGCCGAATGACTTGATCGCCCTCCACGAGCTGCTTCTTCAACTGCAGAGACAACTGGCCAGCGGCTGTGAGCTGGTTGCCGAGATTCTCGTTGACGTCGCGAACGGTGTGTTTGAGGCCACCGATGGCGCGCTCGGCGATTTCGGTCGCGGTGATCAGCTCCGCGATCGTCGCCTTCAGCGAATGCTCATCCGCCTTGAGGCGCTTCAGCCGCGTATTCAACAGCATGCAATAACCGATCGTGAGCAGCAGCAATATCGCCACCAGACTCTCGATAGCAACTCCGAATGAGTGACTCATTGGGCCTCCATCAATTTGGTTTGCTCGTCGGCCTTCTCGAACATCGCGAAGGTGGTACTCGGCTTGCGCAGTTGCTTGGTGACGCGGATGGCGACGCGATCGCCGACCCTGCCCATTCGCCCCTCGGTCAAGGTCACGCTGCCGCAGCGCACCGACACCAGCGCGTCGGCGCGCATGTTCAACGGCAACGTATCGCCGACTTTCAGCTTCATCAGCTGCTTGAGTGGAATGTCGGCCTCATAGAGCACGGCATCGACCGAAATCTGCGCCTGCGCGACTTCGGTTGCGAAATGGCCTTCCCAGATCGGATCGCGGCCGAATTTCTCGCCCATGAACATCTGCAGCAACACGCCGCGGATCGGTTCGATGGTCGCATAGGGTAGCAATAGCTCGATATTACCGCCGCGATCCTCCATGTCGATCCGCAGCCGCACCAGAATGGCGGCGTTGGCGGGCCGGCTGATGGCGGCGAAGCGCGGATTGGTTTCGAGCCGGTCGATGCTGAAGGTCACTTGCGACAGCGGCCTGAAGGCCTGCTCGGCATCGGCCAGCACGACTTCGACCAGCCGCTTCACGAGGTTGGTTTCGATGGTCGTGTAGGGGCGGCCCTCGATGCGTATCGCAGTCTGGCCGCGGCGACCGCCCAGGAGAACGTCGATCATCGAATAGATCAGGCTCGAATCCACCGTCGCCAGGCCGAAATTTTCCCATTCCTCGGCCTTGAACACGCTGAGCACCGCCGGCAGCGGGATGGAATTCATGTAGTCGCCGAACCGCACCGAGGTGATGCGATCGAGCGACACTTCGACGTTATCGGAGGTGAAGTTGCGCAAGGAGGTGGTCATCAGCCGCACCAGCCGGTCGAAAACGATTTCGAGCATCGGCAGACGCTCGTAGGACACCATCGCCGAATCGATGATGGCGCGAATGCCGGAATTGTCGTCGACGTTGACTTCGCCGACGGAAAAACCGAGCAGGTTGTCGATTTCCTCCTGCGACAGCACCCGCTCGCCGCCGTTCTTGCCACCGCCGAAGTCGCGGCCGCCGTCTTCGACCATGGCGGCCCATTGCAGCGCCATCGTGCCCGAGAGTTCATTGGCCGCAGCCGCTTCCGCGGCCGCCGCCGGATCCTCGGAATCAAGCGAGGCTTCCCATTGGGCTGCGATTGCGTCCTGGTCGTCCGTATTTGCCATGATTTAAATCCGTACCGTCACTGAACGACGATTTCCTTGAACAGCACTGCATTGACCTGATTTGGCGAGATCGCGGTATTGACCCGCCGGGTCAGCTCTTCCTTCAGGCGAAACAGGCCCGCCGAACCGTTGAGATCGCCCGGCCTTAGTTCGCGCAGATAGGTTTGAAAGATATCGGTGATGCGCGGCATGGTCGGCTTGATCGCCTCGACCTGCTTCTCCTCCCTGACCTCGAGCACCACCCTGACCTTGAGATATTGCACGCGCTCGCCGGGCAAGTTGACCAGGTTGACCAGCATGTCCGGCACGTCGACGAATATCGGCGGTTTCGCCACCGGCGCCTCCGCCTGCATTTCCTCACCGTGCTGGTGGAAGGAAAAGAACCAGATCGCTGCGCCGCCGACGATGAAGAGCGCGGCCACGGCCGCGATCACCAGCTTGAGCTTGCCCTTGGGAGAGGCAAAATTCGCAGCTTCCGCCGCGCGGTCTGCCTGTTCGTTATCTGCCATCGCCCCGCTCGTTCCGCTCTAGGGAATGAACGCGATGCCGCCAGCAGGCCATGACGCCGATACAAATGCCCCCAGCACACACGCTCTCTTGATCCGGACGCTAAGGTAATAATGGTTAATGGAACCTTTCTTTTGGCCCTCAACTAGGAAAAAGTTGCCGGGCAAACATGGTCAACAAGACCTTATTGCCGCCCGGGCAGCACCCGGCAAAAACTCTAAGCCATTACAAAACAAGCGTTTTCCAACTTGGCACGGCTTTCGCTCTGTGTCTTGCGAACCGCGGCTTGGGAGAGCCTTGGCGGTTCGCAAGGGGATCCGCAAACAAGCCTGGGAGGGCTTGGCTCGCGGATCATTGAAGGGGAGAACCACCGATGGAGAATACGCTTCTCGTCGGACTTTCGCGGCAGATGGTGCTGGAGCGGCAGATCGATGTCGTCGCCAACAACGTCGCGAACGTCAACACCAATGGCTACAAGTCCGACAATTCGCTGTTTCAGGAATATCTCGCGTCGGGCGCGCATGAAGACAACTTCCTGGGCAGCGACCGCCGTGTCAGCTACGTCCAGGACCGCGCCACCTTCCGCGATTTTTCGCAAGGGGCGGCCGAGGAGACCAAAAATCCGCTCGATGTCGCGATCGACGGCGGCGGCTTTCTGGTCGTGCAGACACCCGCCGGCGAACGCTACACCCGCGACGGCGGACTGCAGATCAACAATCAAGGCCAGCTGGTGACGGTTGCCGGCGATCCGGTGATGGGCAACAGCGGCCCGATCGTATTCCAGCCGACCGACAAGCAAATCAGCATTGCCTCCGATGGCAACGTCACCGTTCTCGAAGGCAGCAACAGTATCGATTCGGTCCGCGGCAAGCTGCGGCTGGTCAGTTTCGCGCAGGCGCAAAGGCTTCTGAAGGAAGGCTCCAACCTTTATTCGGCCGGCGAAGGCGCCACGGCGCAGCCCGACACCGCCTCGAAGGTGCGCCAGGGCTTCATCGAAAAGTCCAACGTCAACTCGGTGACCGAGATGAGCCGGATGATCGAGGTGACGCGCACCTACACGCAAATCGCGACGATGCTGCAGCAGCAGAGCGATCTGCAGAAATCCGCGATCGAAAAACTCGCCGACGTTCCGGCGTAGAAACTCATTCAGGTGAATGAGTTTCGTCCTTGATTTTAACTGAGCATGATCTGTTCCGAAAACCGGCGACCACTTTTCGGGATCATGCTTCAAAGGGATAAAATCCATGCGCGCTCTTTATACCGCGGCGACCGGAATGGCGGCCCAGGAACTCAACGTTCAGGTGATCTCCAACAACATCGCCAACATGCGCACCACCGGCTTTAAAAAGCAGAGCGCGGCGTTTCAGGACCTGATCTATGACCACGTGCGCCGGGTCGGCGCCCAGGCGTCGGATCAGGGCACCATCCTTCCCGTAGGCGTCGACATCGGCGGTGGCGTGAAGACCGTCGGCACGCCGCGGCTGATGTCGCAAGGCACGCTGGCGCAAACCGGCAACGACCTCGACATCGCGGTCCGCGGCGAAGGTTTCTTCAAAATCCAGATGCCCGACGGCAGCTTCGCTTATACCCGCGACGGCTCGTTTCAGATGGACGCGCAAGGCCGTGTCGTCAACGCCCAGGGCAATCCGGTGCAGCCGACGATCACGATCCCGCAGAATTCGTCCGGCCTCACCATCAACGCGCAGGGCCAGGTGACGGTGCAAGTGCCGGGATCGACGACGCCGAGCAATGTCGGGCAGATCGGGCTGACGCGATTCATCAACAAGGCGGGCCTGCAGCCGATCGGCGACAATTTGTTCACGGACACGCCGGCGTCGGGCGCACCGCAGGACGGCATCGCCAACGCCGACGGCTTCGGCGACATGCAGCAAAAAAATCTCGAGCAGGCCAATGTCGAGGCCGTCACCGAGATTTCCGACCTGATCGCGGCGCAGCGGGCCTACGAGATGAACGCCAAGGTGATCAGCGCCGCCGACCAGATGCTGCAATCGGCTTCGGCGCTGTTCCGCTAACGGGAGTTGATGATGACGATCCGCGCCCTTCTCCTCGCAACCGCCCTGCTCGCGGCCACATCAGTTGCCGCGTCAGCGCAAGTTCGCGACGACGTCATCGCGGCGCCGGTGCTGCGCGCCAGCGTCACCGTCGCCGGCGACCTGGTGCGGATCGGCGACCTCATCGACAACGCCGGCAGCTTGGCGCAAATCCCGATCTATCGCGCGCCGGATCTGGGCACTACCGGCTCGCTGCCGACGGCGCAGGTGATCGCGGAGTTACGGGCGCATCAGGTGATCGGCGTCGATACCCGGGACATCAGCGCGATTTCGGTGACGCGGCTGGCGCGCACGCTCGAGGGCAAGGACATCGAGCTTCAGGTCGCCCGTGCGCTGGAGCACCGTAACGGCCTTGGCGAAGCCGCCAACCTCAGCCTGACATTCGATCGCGACGTGCAGGATCTCAAGCTGGAGGCGTCGAATTCCGGCGCGATGCAGGCGATCTCGGCGCGGTTCGAGCCGCGCAACAACCGCTTCGATGTCACCTTCGAGATCGCCAACGACAGTGTTTCGACGCCGACGCGGCTGCGCTTCACCGGCAGGGCCGTCGAGACCGTGGAGGCGGCGGTGCTGGCGCGCAATGTCGAGCGCAATGAGGTGATAAAATCATCGGACGTGGTGGTCGAACGCCGCTCCAAGGCGGAGGTCGGCAGCGACTTCGCGAGCCGCGATGGCGCGGTCGGAATGCAGGCGCGAAAACAGCTCCGCGCCGGCCAGGTGGTGAAGACGGCCGATCTCGCCAAGCCCGATCTGGTGCAGCGCGACCAGAGCGTCACCCTGATCTACGAGTCGACGGGCCTCTATCTCACCATTCGCGGCAAGGCGCTGGAAGGCGGCACCGAAGGCGACGTCGTCAACGTCC
>DASXJV010000362.1:0-6154 GCA_036497205.1 Bradyrhizobium sp. | reverse complement strand
TTAAGCTGTTCGACCCAGCAGTCGGCGGCGAGCTGAAAGCCGCTGGCGCGGACATCGTCCTGCAGCAGGTCGCGCCGGGCGACGAGATGGTTGTGAAGCGCCGTGGCGCCGACCAAAGTAACGCGAACCGCCAGCGGACGGCCCTCGCTCTGCGCGTGCACGCCGGCCAGTTCAGCCGCGATCCGCGCGATCACATCCGCCTCGCGGTCGGCACTCGCGACATCGACTGTGAGCTGCGCCCAGCGCGCGACGTCCAGCGGCACCGGTGTCACATCGACGATGCGCCCATCCTCGACGGTAACGCGCATCGCGCCCCGCGCGCCGGTCTCTCGTACGCTGCGCCCCTGCAAGTTGCCTGGAAACACAATCCAAGGGTCAGAGCTCACGATCTCCGCGGCGTGAATGTGCCCCAATGCCCAATAGTCGTACCCAAAGCGCTTGAGGTCATCGACCGTGCACGGCGCGTAGCCAATATGGCCACGCGTTCCGTCGAGCGACGTGTGCAATACTCCGACGTTGAGCCAACCGTCTCTACGTGCTGGGTACGTTCCGACGAATTCACCGGTGAGTCGGGTTGGGAAACTGCGACCATGAAGCGCGACGCGATACGCGTCGATCGTCACCGTCTCCGCCTTGTCGGATCGAAATACTTTGACTGTGTCAGGATAATCGAGGTCGCGAGACATCAAGCTTTCAGCATCGTGATTGCCCTTCACCATGAAGACCGGGATACCCGCGCGATGAAGCTCACTGATGGCACGCACAAAAAACAGCCCAGTGTTGACGTCTTTCCAGTCTCCATCAAACACGTCGCCCGAGATGATGAGAAACGCGGCCTTGCTGGCGATTGTCTCGGCGATGAGCGCCTCGACGGCGCGGCGACCAGCATTTGCGAACCGCTGTGCCACGTCCTCATCCTTAAGTCTAAGGCCGGCGAGCGGGCTGTCGATGTGCAGATCCGCGGCGTGGATGAATGTAAAACCCATGATGTCTAGGTGCTCGAATGCTTGTGAAGTTCGCTGCCGCATCGAGACGCTTCGGGGCCGGTGTAGTCTCGACAGCACGTACCCTTAAAATAGAAACATCGCTTGCGATCAAGGTCGCAATATTGGAATGACTGAGGCGGGGGACTTTATCTTTGGGCGGGGGCAATGCACGAGTTTGAACCGACTGATCGGGCGGAAGGCGATGCCCAGCAGGCGCCGCACGATGGGACCGCAATCCTCGCCGACCTTGCCTCGACATTCACCTTCGCATCGCACCAAAATTCTATTCCGGTGATCCGCTCCATCCGCATCGAAAATTCGACGGCTAACTCGGTCGAAAATGCGCGTTTGGAGCTCACAGCCAGCCCGGCTTTTCTGAGAGCGAAGACGTGGGCAATCGACCGCATCATGGCGGGAGAGGGCCTCACGCTGTCGGATCGTCGCATCGACCTCGATGCTGCCTACCTTGCTGGACTGGATGAGGCAGAGCGCGGCGACATCAAACTGCGCCTTTTAAAAGCAGACCGCGTCCTCACTGAGACGATCGTGCCGGTCCGGCTGCTGGCGCGGGATGAGTGGGGCGGGGTGTCGGACATGGCGCAGTTGTTGCCGGCTTTCATCATGCCGAACGATCCCGCGATCTTCCGGATGCTACGTTCGGCTGCAGAGCGGCTCGCCGGGCATGGCCACTCGTCAGCCCTCGACGGCTATCAAAGCAACGATCCGAAGCGGGCCTACATGTTGGCCGCAGCGATTTATTCCGCCATCGCCGGGCTCGGCGTGCATTATGCTCAGCCACCGGCAAGCTTCGAGTCGCGAGGCCAAAAGGTCCGCGGGCCGAGCAAGATTGCCCACGACTCCATCGCAACCTGCCTCGACACGACCTTACTATTCGCGGCCGCATTGGAAGCGGCCGGACTAAACACGGTTGCGCTCCTGCTCGACGGCCATGCCTTCGCCGGGGTCTGGCTGGTGAAGCGGACTCTGCCGAAAACGGTCGAAAGCGACGTCGCCGAAATCCGCAAGGCAATCGCGGCGCGCGAGTTGGTCGTATTCGAGACCACCAGCGTCACGCGTCAGCCAGCGATGACGTTTGAGCAGGCGAAGAGGGTCGGCGAAGCCGCGCTCGAAGAGAACGCCCCGCAGCGCTTCATTTCCGCCGTCGATATTGCGCGGTCGCGCTCCGCGGGCATTATGCCGCTGGCGTCGCACGAAGCCGCCCAGCCCAACGACCAATCTGGCACCGAAGAGCCGTCGGAAATCCCGCTCCCCGCGGAGCCCGATTTTCCGATGCCGGCCGATATCGCCGACCAAAAGCCAACCACGGCGACCGGCCGCATAGAACGCTGGCAGACCCGGCTGCTCGACCTGTCGCTACGCAATCGGCTGTTGAATTTTTCCGACAGCAAGCGCGCGGTGTCGTTCCTCTGCCCGGACGTCGCGTTCCTGGAGGACCGGCTTGCTGACAATGCCGCCATCAAGATCATCTCGCTGCCCGAGCAAAACCCTGTAGGCGAGCGCGATGCGGAACTGCACCGCGACCGGCGCGGAAAAGACCTTCACCGCGGCTTTGCTGCCGAAGCGCTGCTTCGGGACGAATTTTCGTCCATGCTTGAGTCGAAGGAGTTGTTCGCACGGCTGACGGAGCTGTACCGGCAAGCTAAGAGCGACATCACCGAAGGCGGCACGAACACGCTCTATCTGGCGATCGGCACGCTGAAATGGAAGAAAACTCCGGCCGACGAGCGCATCTACCGCGCGCCGATCTTGTTGCTGCCCGTCAAGCTAGAACGTTCTGGCGTGTCTGACCGCTTCCGGCTGAGGTTTCACGAGGACGAGCCGCGGCTGAATGCCACCCTGCTGCAGTTTGTGAAACGAGAGTTCGACCTCAACCTGCCGGATTTTCGCGACGGTCTGCCGCAGGACGGCAAGGGTATCGACGTGCTGCAGGTGATGGAACACTTCCGCCGGTCAGTGCGCGATATGCCCGGCTTCGAGGTGTCCGACGACATCGCGCTGTCGACATTTTCCTTCGCTAAATATCTGATGTGGAAGGATCTGACGGACCGGACTGACAGCTTGCGACGGAATCGCGTCGTCAAGCACCTGATCGACAACCCTGAGCGCGCCTTCGAGGGGGCGGATCAGCCGTTTCCTGGCGAGAATGATGTCGACCGCCATTACGCATGCACCGACGTCGTCATGCTGCTGCCGGCCGACTCCTCCCAGATCGCCGCCAGCCTTGCTGCGGCGCAGGGTCGTGATTTCGTTATTGTCGGGCCGCCCGGTACGGGCAAGAGCCAGACCATTGCCAACATGATTGCGACCTGCCTCGCCGCGCGTAAAACGGTTCTCTTCGTCGCGGAAAAGACCGCCGCGCTCGACGTGGTCTATCGTCGCTTACGCGAGCACGGTCTCGGCGATCATTGCCTTGAGCTTCATTCGAGCAAAGCCGACCGCAAGCAGTTTTTCGGGCAGTTGAAGCGGGCGTGGGAGAAGCGCGGAAACTCAAGCGCGTCGCAATGGGTCAAGCTGAACGAGCGCTTGCAAATCCGCCGTGACGAGCTGAATGCCTACGTCGCAGCGTTGCACGATCAGGCGCCAAACGGCCTGACGCCCTATATTGCGATGGGCATCGCCACGCTAGGCCACCAGGATCACGCGCCGGTGCTGGTTTGGTCGCAGCAGGACGCGCATGACGCGGCCGGCTATGCGGAGTTGGAGCATCTCGCCGGCCGGCTCGGTATGACTTACGCCGCGGTCAAAGTTCGCCCGGTTCTGCGGCTGGTCCATGTCGAGGAGTGGACCAGCGCTTGGCAAGAGAGGGTGATATCGGCGGCACGCACGCTCGGCGGCGCCGCAGCGGCCCTCAAGACTGCATTGGCCGGCCTTAGCGCTCGGCTTGGTCTCGCCGGTAT
This sequence comes from Bradyrhizobium sp., assembly GCA_036497205.1. Lineage (GTDB taxonomy): Bacteria > Pseudomonadota > Alphaproteobacteria > Rhizobiales > Xanthobacteraceae > Bradyrhizobium. Next base: position 2,250 of record DASXJV010000362.1, on the reverse strand, counting down.
AGAGGATTCGAGTACCGAGGGATTGGGATATTTCGCCGATCTGGCGCGGGACGTCATCGCCACTTCCGGCTCGGACCATACCATCATCCTTCACAAGGACTTTGCGGCGCTCACGCGCGCTGTCGGCGATCTTGAAAAGGCTATTGCCGCGTATCGCGACGGCGAAGCGAGCCTCTCGGCGAGCTACGCACCGGATGTCATTGCGCGCATCCCCATCGACGAACTCGATCGAGACTGGCGCGAAGCCAACGCCGCGATGTGGCCGAAATCCTGGCTTGCTGCACGTCGCATCCGACGGCTGCTCGGTTCTTACGCCAATGTGAAAACCGCAAACCCGGCGACTGATCTAGCGCTCCTCCGCAAGCTGCAGGCCACCCACAGCGCCATCGAGCACAACGCAATTGCGCGTGCGCCGCTTGCATTCGCCGGACTCGACACCGATTGTCAGGCGCTGACCCAGCATTTGCAGACCGCCGAACGCCTGCGCACCTCGCTGGTTCAGCTCGGAGAGTTTGCAGGCGATGTGCAAAGCGTGGCGGCCAGCATCGCCGCGGGTCTGAAAGGACAAGTCAATCGTCCACAAATCACCGCTGCAACGGAATATCTTGCCCAGTACAAGGCCTTGCAAAATGCCATCGGCGAATTCGAAACGCTTGCCGGGCATCCGCTTGCCGACCGCAATAACGACGAGTTTCTGAGCCGCCTTGATCAGCAGATGGATGAGCTAGAGCAGTCGCGCAATCTGTTCAGGGACTGGTCGTCCTGGTGCGCCGTCCGCGCACGTGCGATTGCCAAGGGGCTCGCCCCGCTCGTCACCGACCTGGAAAACGGCGCGGCGCTGCCCGATGACACAGTTCGCGCCTTCCGCCTCGGTTATGCACGATGGTGGCTCCCATTGGCAATCGACGCCAGCCGCGAACTGCGCAATTTCCGGCGCTTCGAGCACGAACACGCCATTGTGGACTTCAGGGAAGTTGATGACCTCGTGCGAGCCCATGCGACAGATAAGGTGATTAGCTCGCTCGTTCACGGCTTACCGTCGTCAGAGTCAGTACCACGGCAGTCCGAACTGGGTATACTGCGGCATCAGATGGGTCTGCAGCGGCCCAGCCGATCCATTCGCGACATGATCGCGGCAATGCCGGAAAGCTTTAGCAAGCTCGCGCCTTGCGTGCTGATGTCGCCCCTCTCGATCGCGCAATATCTCCCGACGCATCAGGCTCTGTTCGACGTCGTAATCTTCGATGAGGCCTCGCAGATCGCGACATGGGATGCGGTCGGCGCCATCGCTCGCGGTCACCAGACCATAATCGTAGGCGATCCCAAACAGTTGCCGCCGACAAATTTCTTCGGCCGCAACGACGGCGACGACGATAGTGTGCCCGAACTCGATCGCGATCTCGAAAGTATTCTGGACGAGGCCAAGGCATCGGGCCTCCCGACTCGCCACCTGCGCTGGCATTATCGAAGCCGCCACGAATCCCTAATCGCATTTTCGAACTGGCACTACTACGACAACAACCTAATCACCTTCCCGAGTCCTGTGACGCAAGACGAAGCGGTTTCGCTCACCTTCGTGCCTACCGGCGTCTACGACCGCGGCAAGAGCCGCACCAATCGCGAAGAAGCGCGGGCGATCGTCGCCGACATCCGAATCAAGCTTGAAGGCTGGCTCGGATTGCCAGAACAGCAAAGGCCCACGATCGGCGTAATTACTTTCAACGTGCAGCAGCAAGCGCTGATCCAGGACTTCCTCGACGACGCACGCCGCGACAATCCGGCTCTTGAATGGTACTTCGCGGACGAGCGGGTCGAGCCGGTGATTGTAAAGAACTTGGAGAATATTCAAGGGGACGAGCGCGACGTTATTTATTTCTCAATCACGTTCTGCCGGGATGCCGCCGGCAAGCTGCCGATGACTTTTGGCGCCATCAACAGGGATGGCGGCGAACGGCGTCTGAACGTTGCGGTGACCCGCGCGCGACGCGAACTGAAGGTATTTTCGGGCATCCGTGCCGATGACATCGATCTGGACCGCTCCAAGGCCACAGGTGTGCGTCATCTCAAGGCGTTCCTCGACTATGCGGTGCGTGGCGCGATAGCTTTGCCGGCGCAGGACACTGGCTCGCAAGGGGAAATGGAATCACCGTTTGAGCAGGCGGTTGCCGCCCAACTTGAGCGGCGCGGGTGGCAGGTCGTCCCGCAAGTCGGCGTGTCTGGCTTCCGCATCGACCTCGGCATCCGCCACCC
>DASXJV010000361.1:0-3415 GCA_036497205.1 Bradyrhizobium sp. | reverse complement strand
ATTGGCGAGTTTCTCCAGCGACGTCGGCGCGTGGGTGGCGATATCGCCGACCGCGTCGTCCTTCAGCACCCGGCCGCGCGGCACGTCGCGGCTCTGCGCCTCCTGCTCGCGCCAGGCCGCGACCTCCATCAGGACCGCGAGTTCCTTCGGCTTGCGCACCCGCGTCTTCAGGCGCTCCCAGGCGCGCTCAGGGTGAAAGTCGTAGGTCCGCGGCGAGGTCAGAACCTCCATCTCCTCGCTGACCCAGTTGTTGCGGTCGCGCTTCTTCAGGTCGGCATCGAGTGCGCTGAAGACGTCACGCAGATGAGTGACGTCGGAGACCGCGTAGTGAAGCTGCTCCTTGCTGAGCGGGCGCCGCGACCAGTCGGTGAAGCGATGCGTCTTGTCGGGGCGATGGCCGGTGATGCGCTGGACCAGCTGGTCGTAGGCGATGGAATCGCCATAGCCCAGCACCATGGCCGCAACCTGGGTGTCGAAGATCGGATGCGGCACGATGTTGGCGCGATGCCAGACGATCTCGATGTCCTGGCGGGCGGCGTGGAAGACCTTGAGCACCCTCTCGTTGCCCATCAGTTCGAAGAAGGGCTTCAGGTCGATGCCGGGCGCGAGCGCGTCGATGACGACAGCCTCCTCCGGGCTTGCCATCTGCACCACGCAGAGCAGGGGATAGTAGGTGGTCTCGCGCAGGAACTCAGTGTCGACGGTGATGACGGGGTGCCGTTCCAGGCGCGCGCAGACAGCCGTGAGTTCCGAAGTGGTAGCAACCAGATCCATGAACGACCCATGACGAGAGCAACAGGCGTTCGTCCGAAAGCGCTGTTATGTCAAGCGTTTTAAGGCCAATTCGAGCCTTGCAATATGGCAATAGCGTGGATGGCCGGCCGCTTCGGCGGCGCAGCGCAAGCAATCAATGCGGAAAGCTCAGTGTGGACGGATACGGCGAGAGGTCTGCCGTCCTGACGGCACGGCCAGAACGATGACCATCAGTGCTAGCATCGCCAGCCCCATGAACTCGAACACAAGTGCGTCCACGATAATATCCCCCAACAAAGGAGTGAGCTTTGCCGGGGCGCATTGACCGAATCTTAATTGGCGGCTCACGGCTTCCGGGATGGTGGATGCGGGGTTAATTAGTCTGTCGTCCCCAAGCATGTGGCTTCCATGATCAATCTTCCAAGCGTAGTCGTCAGCGTTACCGACAAAAACGAATCTGATCTGTGCAATTGGGGCTGGCGGCTTGCGGCAGAACAGCCCGGAACTGCCGTGCGCTTTGTTCGCGGTAACAAGATGCGACGTGTTGATCCGCTTTTCGACGAACTGTCTGCCGCCTTTCAGTTTCCCCACTATTTCGGGGAGAACTGGGCGGCTCTCGCTGACTGCCTTGGCGATTTGGAGTGGCTTGGCGCACCGCACGTCGTGCTGATCATCAGCCGCTTTCCGGAGGTTTTGGTTGAGGAGCCAATTGAGATGCCTGCCTTCGGCCGAGCTGTACGTGGTGCCATGGAGCGCTTCAACGAATTGAGGAATAAGTCCGAGCCTTCGGTCGACCTTTTCCGTATCGTTCTCGACTGCAAGGTCATCGACGACCCAGTCCTCAAGCAGTTTCTGGGCGAGGTTGCCCCTGCACAAATGGTGGGACGGATTTAGCCGAGCCCAACGGTGTCACGTCCCGCAAAACGTCTGGCACACGCGCTCTTCCGGCTTGGGTGGGTCGGCGTAAGCGGCAAATTCCGGTTGGTCTTCATAGGGCTTCGCCAAGACCTTCAGAAGCTCCTCGAACGGCGCGTAATCATCGTTGATCGCGGCTGATATCACCGCCTCGATGCGGTGGTTGCGCGGGATGAAGGCAGGATTGACCGCGCGCATCGCGGCCTGCCGCTCGGCCGATGATTGCGGCTCCTCAGCAGCGCGCTTCTGCCAGCGCGCCGTCCATTCATCGAACGCTGCAGGCTCCGCGAACAGCGCGCGGACGGCGCTTGTCTCGCCGGCCGCGGCATCGGCGAGGCGGCGGAAGGTGAGGGTGAAATCGGCCTTGGCTTGCGCCATCGCATCGAGCAAGTCCTGCACCAGCGCTTCATCGCCGTCGCGCGCCGTGAACAGGCCGATCTTGTTGCGCAGGCCGGCCTGATAGGCGGCGGTGAATTTTTCCGGGAAGGCGCCGAGAATGTCCTGCGCTTCCGCGATGCCCTTTTCCTGATCGTCGGACATCAGCGGCAGCAGGCATTCGGCGAGCCGGGTCAGATTCCACAGCGCGATCCGCGGCTGGTTCGCGTACGCGTAGCGGCCGAGCTCGTCGATCGACGAGAACACCTGCGCGGGATCGTAATGATCCATGAAAGCGCAGGGGCCGTAATCGATGGTCTCGCCCGAGATCGAGGTGTTGTCGGTGTTCATCACGCCATGGATGAAGCCGATGTGCAGCCAGCGCGCCACGAGCTCGGCCTGCCGCGCCACCACGCCTGATAGCAGGGCGTGATAGAGGCGATCGGTTCCCGCCAAATCCGGATAGTGCCGCGCGATGACATGGTCGGCGAGCCGGCGCAGCGCCTCGGTATCCTGGAGCGCGGCAAAATACTGAAAGGTGCCGACGCGGATGTGGCTCGATGCCACGCGCGTCAGCACCGCGCCTGGCAACATGGTCTCGCGCACCACGTTCTCGCCTGACATCACAGCGGCGAGCGAGCGGGTTGTGGGAATGCCCAACGCGAACATCGCCTCGCTGACGATGTATTCGCGCAGGACGGGTCCGAGCGCGGCGCGGCCGTCACCGCGGCGTGAGAAGGGGGTCGGACCGGAACCCTTGAGCTGGATATCGCGGCGGACGCCGTCCCTGTCGATGACCTCGCCGAGCAGAATGGCGCGGCCGTCGCCGAGCTGCGGAACAAAGTGCCCGAACTGGTGGCCGGCATAGGCCATCGCGATCGGGTCGGCGCCGGCGGGCAGCGTTTTGCCGGCCAGGATTTCCGCGCCTTCCGGTGTCTCCAGCAGCTCCGGATCAAGTCCGAGATGGACCGCCAAGGGCCGGTTCAGCTTGATCAGCCGGGGCGAGGCCACCGGGGTGGGCGCCACGCGGGCGAAAAAGTTCGCCGGCAAGGCCGCATAGGTATTCTCAAAGGGGAAATGCACCGACATGGCCCCAAGATAGGCGCGCTGGGCGCCTTTTTCGAGCCCAAACAACCCAGTCATTCGGTTGCCGCGCGGGAACGCCTCGGCTAAACCCTGCCGGCGTTTCGGACCGGCTTTTGGTCGTCCGATTCGACCCTCCGACATCTGTTTTGAGACATCCATGCATCGTTACCGGACCCATACCTGCGGCGCGCTCCGCGAGAGCCATATCGGCGAGACCGCTCGCCTTTCGGGCTGGTGTCATCGCATCCGCGATCATGGCGGCGTGCTGTTCATCGACCTGCGCGAC
>DASXJV010000360.1:0-4030 GCA_036497205.1 Bradyrhizobium sp. | reverse complement strand
CTCGACAAGGCCATGGCGGAGGCGACCGACTACACCAACTCGATTGCGACCAAGGAAAATGAAGATGCGCTGGCTGACATGAAGAAGGCCGGCAAGACCACGCTGCACTATCTGACCGACGATCAGCGCAAGGCCTGGCAGACGGCGATGCAGCCGACCTACAAGTGGGCGAAGAGCCGCGTCGGCGGTGAGGTGCTCGATCTCCTGGCAAAAGAACTCCACATTGAGATGAATTGAGCGAAATCAGCTCCCAGCAATCGGCAATGAACGACCGGGATCGCATACGCTCCCGGTCCAAACCGATTCCGGCTGGAAACGTGTTGTCACGCGTGCTCGATCATCTCGAAGAGTGGCTCATCGCCGGACTCATCGCCGTGGCGACGGTTTTGATCTTTCTCGCCGTGTTGCACCGCTATGGCACCGGCATATCGATCGACTCCTCCAAATGGGCCGCTGCGCACGGCTTCCCGACCGTTGCGGCGTTTCTGAAATCCATATTCCTCTGGCTTGCGGAAGTGGATGTGTCATGGGCGCAAGAGCTCTGCATCTACATGTTCATATGGATGGCAAAGTTCGGTGCGGCGTATGGCGTGCGCACCGGCATCCATGTCGGCGTCGACGTGCTGGTCAATCTCCTGCCGGCAAGCTCCCGCCGCAGGGTGATCACGTTCAGCCTGTTGTGCGGGGCGTTCTTCACCAGCGTGGTCGCGGCCTTCGGCGCCTCCTTTGTCTCCCAGATGTGGCACACCGGCCAGCAATCCAACGATCTCGAAGCGCCGATGTGGATCGTCTACCTGGCGATCCCGCTTGGCTCGAGCCTGATGTGCTTCCGCTTTCTCCAGGTCGCATGGTCGTTCTACCGGACCGGCGAACTCCCGCACCATGACGCCGCCCACATCGACGGCGTCGAAGTCGATGCAGTGCCTGCCGACGCGCTCCACCCCGCCGGAATCGCGCCGAGCGAGGCCGAGGCCGCGAAGGATCGGTGGGGCCCGCTGGGGCTGATTCTCATTCTTGCCCCGATCCTGATCGTGGCGATCTGCTTTGCACACGCGGGCGGACTGATCGTGCTGCCGCAGGGCATTCGGGTGGCCATCGTATTTGCGCTGCTGCTGGCGCTGATGCTGACCGGCATGCCGATCTCGATCGCGCTCGGGCTAACCGTGCTGAGTTTCATGTTCACGCTGACCGATGTGCGTACGGAATCGGTCGCCTTGAAGCTGTTCACGGGGATCGAAAGCTTCGAGATCATGGCGATCCCGTTCTTCATCCTTGCCGGTAATTTCCTGACCCATGGCGGCGTCGCCCGTCGCATGATTGCGTTCGCGACGGCGATGGTGGGCCACTGGTATGGCGGTCTGGCGCTGGCCGCGGTGCTCGCCTGTGCCCTGTTTGCCGCGATCTCGGGCTCGTCGCCGGCGACCGTGGTTGCGATCGGATCGGTAATCCTGCCGGCCATGGTGGCGCAAGGTTTTCCGAAACGCTTCGGCGCCGGCGTCATCACCACTTCGGGTTCGCTCGGCATTCTGATTCCGCCGTCGATCCCGATGGTGCTGTTTGCGGTCTCGACCAATGTTTCGGTCGGCAAGCTGTTCATCGCCGGCATCGTGCCGGGTGTTGCACTCGCAACCATGCTTGGCGCCACGACGTGGTATCGCGCCTGGCGAAACGATTATCCGCGCCTGCCGAAGGCCTCGCTGGCCGAACGTCTCATTGCCTTCCGCAGGTCGATCTGGGGCCTGCTCCTGATCGTGATCGTGATCGGCGGCATCTACAGCGGGCTGTTCACCCCGACGGAAGCGGCTGCGGTGAGTGCCGTTTATGCCTTCGTGGTCGCCGTCTTCATCTACAAGGATTTGAAACTTCGCGACGTGCCGAAGGTGTTGCTGTCGTCGGCCAATCTCAGCGCCATGCTGCTCTACATCATCACCAACGCCGTGCTGTTCTCGTTCCTGATGACCTACGAGAATATTCCGCACGCCTTGGCGCAGTGGATGATCGATCAGGGATTCGGGTGGATCGGATTCCTGCTCGTCGTCAACCTTCTGCTGTTGATGGCTGGAAACGTGATGGAACCGTCGTCGATCATCCTGATCATGGCGCCGATCCTGTTTCCGGTGGCGGTGAAGCTCGGCATCGATCCCGTCCATTTCGGCATCCTGATGACGGTCAACATGGAGGTCGGGCTGTGTCATCCGCCGGTCGGACTGAACCTCTACGTTGCATCGGGGATCGCCAAAATGGGGATCACCGAACTCACCGTGGCCGTGTGGCCGTGGCTTCTCACCATGCTGGTGTTCCTGGTGATCGTGACCTACTGGCCCGGCCTGTCGCTTTGGCTCCCAAACGCGCTCGGTATGAATTAGGCGATACCCGGCGAAAATTGCGCCGGCGCGTTACGTACCGGCACCGAGCCCCAGACTCGCATAAATCCGCCGCGCATAGGCGCCGAATTCGTCCGTGGTCTTGATCGGCAGCGCGCGCGGAAACGGCAACTGAATCGGGAAATATTCCGCCATCCGCGCCGGGCCAGCCGTGAGTACGGCGCAATGCGTGCCGAGGAACACCGCTTCCTGGATGGAATGCGTGACGAAGATGATGGTCTTGCCGCTCTCGCGCCAGATCTTCAGCATCTCCAGATTCATCTGCTCGCGCGTCAGGGCGTCCAGCGCGCCGAACGGCTCGTCCATCAGGATCAGCCGGGGATCGTGGATGAAGGCGCGCGCGATCGCGGCGCGCTGCTGCATGCCGCCGGAAAGCTGCTGCGGATACTTGTCCTCATAGCCGGAGAGGCCGACGAGGTTGAGCAGGTCGCGGGCGCGGGCACGCGCCGCCTTGATCGGCAGCCCGACGATCTCGGCAGGCAGCAGCACGTTGTCGATCACCGTGCGCCATTTCAAAAGCAGCGCCTGCTGGAACACCATGCCGATGTCGCGCCCGGGATCGAACGGCGTTGCCGCATTGCCGATCTGCACGCTGCCGCCATCGGCGCCGTGCAGTCCGGCCAGGATTTTCAACACCGTGGTCTTGCCGCAGCCGGATGGGCCGACCAGCGACACCAGCTCACCCTCCTGCACGTCCATGGTCACGTCGGAGACCGCGAGGAACTCGCCGCCGCCCGAACGATAGACCTTGCGGACGTTGCGCAGGCTGATGAAGGGTTTTGTCATGCCAGCCATTTCTGCAGATTGGCGGCAACGAAATCGTCGTCGGACAGATCGGCGTGCTCGTTGGTGACGCGGTCGATCTCCTGCAGCTGGCCCGGGCTCAGGCCCTCGTGCGGATCGAGGCACCAGATGCCGGCCATCAGGCCCTGCCGCCGCAACACTTCATGGCAGCCGGCGATGCAGCCATGGAAATTGTTGGCGACGTCGAAGAAGGCGCTGTTGCAATCAGTCACCCTCGCATCGAGCGCCAGCAGGTCTGAAGGCACGGTCGGCTTGCTGCGCGCGGCCTTGCAGGTCTCGAACTGCCTGATCGCACTTTGCGTCCACACCGACCAGTGGCCGAGCAGCCCGCCGCGGATATGGGTGCGCGTGGTGACGCCCGCCTCGCGCAGGTCGAACGGCAGCACTAGATCCAGCAGGATGTGATCGTCATTGCCGGTGTATAGAGTGATGCGGTCGAGCGCGCCGGCCGCGTGCACCCCGCGCAGCACGTCAAGGGTGCGATAGCGGTTGAACGGCGCGATCTTGATGGCGACGACATTGTCGATTTCGGCAAAGCGTCGCCAGAAATTGGCACTGAGGATCACGCCGCCGACCGCGGGCTGCAGATAGAAGCCGACCAGCGGGATTTCCTTGGCCACCGCCTGACAATGCGCGACGATCTCGTCTTCGCTCGCCGACTTCATCGCGGCGAGACTGAGAAGACCCGCGTGATAGCCGATGCCGAGTGCAGTCCTGGCTTCGTTGACAGTCTGCCGCGTCGGGCCGGAGAGCCCGGCGACCAGCGCCAGCGGGCGCTTGCTCCAGTTCGCCGCGGTCTCCGCCGCAAGCTCCAGCACCGGCCGGTACAGGCCGACGTCGCG
>DASXJV010000359.1:0-6514 GCA_036497205.1 Bradyrhizobium sp. | reverse complement strand
GGCATGTCCTCGACCGGAACGATCTTCGACACCACGCCCTTGTTGCCGTGACGGCCCGCCATCTTGTCGCCGGGCTGAATCTTGCGCTTCACCGCGACGAAGACCTTGACCATCTTCATCACGCCGGGCGGCAATTCGTCGCCACGCTGCAACTTCTCGACCTTGTCGAGGAAGCGCTGTTCAAGGCCCTTCTTCGATTCGTCGTACTGCTTCCGCATCGCCTCGATTTCGGCCATCAGTTTGTCGTTCGGCGAAGCAAACATCCACCACTGCGAACGCGGATGCTCATCGAGCACCGCGCGCGTGATCTTGGTGTCCTTCTTGAAGCCCTTCGGACCGGCGATGCCCTGGCGGTTTTCCAGAAGCTCCGCCAGGCGGCCGTAGACGTTACGATCGAGAATCGCCTGCTCGTCGTCGCGGTCCTTGGCAAGACGCTCGATCTCTTCCCGTTCGATCGCCAAAGCACGCTCGTCCTTGTCGACGCCGTGCCGGTTGAAGACGCGGACTTCGACGATCGTGCCCTGCACGCCCGGAGGCACGCGGAGCGAGGTATCGCGAACGTCGGACGCCTTTTCGCCGAAGATGGCGCGCAGGAGCTTTTCTTCCGGCGTCATCGGGCTTTCGCCCTTCGGCGTGATCTTGCCGACAAGGATGTCGCCGGCACGGACTTCCGCGCCGATGTAGACGATGCCGGCCTCGTCGAGGTTCTTCAGCGCTTCTTCCGAGACGTTCGGAATGTCGCGGGTGATTTCCTCAGGTCCAAGCTTGGTATCGCGGGCCATCACCTCGAATTCCTCGATGTGGATCGAGGTGAAGACGTCGTCTTTCACGATTCGCTCGGAGAGCAGGATCGAATCTTCGAAGTTGTAGCCATTCCACGGCATGAACGCGACCAGCACGTTGCGGCCGAGCGCGAGTTCGCCGAGATCGGTCGAGGGACCGTCGGCTATGATGTCGCCCTTGTGCACGAGGTCGCCGACCTTCACCAGCGGACGCTGGTTGATGCAGGTCGACTGGTTGGAGCGCTGGTATTTCATCAGCCGGTAGATATCGACGCCCGATTTGGTGGGATCGAGATCCTCGGTGGCGCGGATAACGATACGGGTAGCGTCGATCTGATCGATCACGCCGGTGCGGCGTGCCGCGATCGCAGCACCGGAGTCGCGCGCGACCACGCCTTCCATGCCGGTGCCGACAAACGGAGCTTCGGCCCGCACCAGCGGCACGGCCTGGCGCTGCATGTTCGAGCCCATCAGCGCGCGATTGGCGTCGTCGTTCTCCAGGAACGGAATCAGCGCCGCTGCCACCGAAACCAGCTGCTTCGGCGACACGTCCATGTAGTTGACCTTGTCGGCCGGGATCAGGAGCACGTCGCGGGTGCCGCCATCCCGGCAGACCACCAGGTCTTCCGTGAAGCGGCCCTTGGCGTCGAGCGCCACATTGGCCTGAGCGACGGAATAACGTCCCTCCTCCATCGCCGAGAGATACACCACCTCGTCGGTGACGCGGCCGTCCTTGACCTTGCGATACGGCGTTTCGACGAAGCCGTATTTGTTGACCCGCGCGAACGTCGCCAGCGAGTTGATCAGGCCGATATTGGGGCCTTCCGGCGTCTCGATCGGGCAGATCCGGCCGTAATGGGTCGGATGCACGTCGCGCACCTCAAAGCCGGCACGCTCGCGGGTCAGACCGCCGGGTCCAAGCGCCGAGAGACGGCGCTTGTGGGTGATTTCCGACAGCGGATTGGTCTGATCCATGAACTGCGACAACTGCGAGGAGCCGAAGAACTCGCGCACCGCGGCGGCCGCCGGCTTGGCGTTGATCAGGTCCTGCGGCATCACGGTGTCGATATCGACACTGGACATGCGTTCCTTGATCGCACGCTCCATGCGCAGCAGGCCGATGCGATACTGGTTCTCCATCAACTCGCCGACCGAGCGCACGCGCCGGTTGCCGAGGTGATCGATGTCGTCGATCTCGCCCTTGCCGTCGCGCAGATCGACCAGCGTCTTGATGACAGCGAGAATGTCTTCCTTGCGCAGCGTACGATAAGTGTCGGGCGCATCGAGTTCGAGGCGCATGTTCATTTTCACGCGGCCGACCGCGGACAGGTCGTAGCGCTCGCTGTCGAAGAACAGCGACTGGAACATGGTCTGGGCCGAGTCGATGGTCGGCGGCTCACCGGGGCGCATCACGCGATAGATGTCGAACAGCGCGTCTTCTCGCGTCATGTTCTTGTCGGCGGCGAGCGTGTTGCGGATGTAGGCGCCGATATTAACATGGTCGATATCGAGCAGCGGCAATTCCTTGTAGCCATGCTCGTTGAGCGCCTTCAGCGACTTCTCCGTGATTTCCTCGCCGGCTTCGGCGTAGATTTCACCGGTTTTCGGATTGACGAGGTCTTCGGCAAGGTAATTGCCCACCAGTTCCTCATCCGACAGCCGCAGCGCCTTCAGGCCCTTTTCCTGCAGCTGACGCGCGGCACGCACGGTAAGCTTCTTGCCGGCTTCGAGAACAACTTTACCGCTGTCGGCATCGATCAGGTCGTTGATCGTGCTGTAGCCACGGAAACGGGTCGCGTCGAACGGCACACGCCAGCCATCCTTGGTCCGCTTGTAGATGATCTTCTTGTAGAACGTGCTCAGGATGGTTTCGCCGTCGAGACCGAGGGCGAACATCAGCGAGGTCACCGGAATCTTGCGGCGGCGGTCGATGCGCGCGAACACGATGTCCTTGGCGTCGAATTCGATGTCGAGCCAGGAGCCGCGATAGGGAATCACGCGCGCGGCAAACAACAGCTTGCCCGACGAATGGGTCTTGCCCTTGTCGTGATCGAAGAACACGCCGGGCGAACGATGCATCTGCGAGACGATGACGCGTTCGGTGCCGTTGACGACGAAGGTGCCGTTCATGGTCATGAGCGGAATATCGCCCATGTAGACGTCCTGCTCCTTGATGTCCTTGACCGACTTCGCGCCGGTCTCCTCGTCGATATCGAACACGATCAGACGCAGTGTCACCTTCAGCGGCGCCGCGTAGGTCATGCCGCGCTGACGGCACTCGTCGACGTCATACTTCGGCGGCTCGAATTCGTAGCGAACGAATTCCAGCATCGATGTGCCCGAGAAATCCGAGATCGGAAACACCGACCGGAACACCGCCTGCAAGCCCTCGTCCAGCCGCCCACCGACCGGTTCGTCGACCATCAGAAACTGGTCATAGGACGCCTTCTGAACCTCGATGAGGTTCGGCATCTCGGCGACTTCCTTGATGTGTCCGAAGAACTTGCGAACGCGTTTGCGACCGGTGAATGTCTGCTGCGCCATCGTGGCCTCTCATTTCGTCGCCCGTCAGAGGCGAACCTTCCGAAGCGCGATTGGCATCGCCCCCGGGTTGAATTTCGATTCGTTCCTAAACCTCGAACCTCAATCTCAGGACTTAAGTCCTGAATCGGGGCACCAGACCTTCAGAACGCAAAACGACGCGCGGGGCGCATGACCGCACCCGCCCGTCTAAACTGGTTAGTTACGGACTGAAAAAGCCCGAAATTGCTTATCTCCCAACGGCTTACCCAGAAACGCTGCCGTTCCTGCCGCCAACCGTGCTTTCGTGCTGCCGTCCCGATATGGGATGGCAATCGTGGAGATTCGAGGGGCAACCCTGCGAATCCCCACACATTCTTGTGTATAACGTGCTCCGGGTCACCCCCGTCCCACGTCTAACCCCTGTCCGCGCTCGGCTTCGCCTCACCTGTCCGGGGATTTCGCCGAACTAACCTGCGATTACTTCAGCTCAACCTTGGCGCCAGCCTTCTCGAGCTGAGCCTTGAGCTTCTCGGCTTCGTCCTTGTTCACGCCTTCCTTGACAGGCTTGGGCGCGCCCTCGACGAGGTCCTTGGCTTCCTTGAGGCCGAGACCAGTGATGGCACGGACTTCCTTAATGACTTCGATCTTCTTCTCGCCGGCGGCGGCGAGCACGACCGTGAACTCGGTCTTTTCTTCAGCGGGAGCAGCTGCAGCGCCGCCACCGGCCGGCCCGGCAACCGCAACGGCGGCAGCGGCGGACACGCCCCACTTTTCTTCAAGGAGCTTCGCGAGCTCGGCAGCCTCGAGCACCGTGAGGCTCGAGAGGTCATCTACGATCTTCTGTAAGTCAGCCATTGATCTGTTTCCTTAAGCGTATCGGGTTCGAACCAGGTTTGAATTTTGCGAAGGGCGTCAGGCCGCTTCGCTCTTTGAGGCATAGGCCTGAATGACGCGCGCGAGCTTGGCCGCGGGCGCAGTCGAAAGCTGAGCGATCTTGGTCGCCGGCGCCACCAGGAGGCCGAGGATCTTCGCGCGCAACTCATCGAGCGACGGCAGGGCGGCAAGTGCCTTCACGCCATCGACATTCAGGACGGTTTTACCCATCGATCCGCCGAGAATGACGAACTGCTCGTTCGTCTTGGCGAATTCGACGGCAACCTTCGGCGCCGCCACCGGATCGTTTGAAGTCGCGATCACGGTCGGCCCCTTCAACAGGGAGCCGATGGCAACGACGTCCGTGCCTTCAAGAGCAATTTTGGCGAGACGGTTCTTCGAGACCTTCACCGACGCACCCGCCTGCTTCATCTGCATGCGCAGCTTCTGCATCTGGGCCACGGTGAGGCCGGAATAATGAGCCACGACCGCAACGCTGGTGGTCTTGAACAGACCGTTCAGCGTCTCAACCGCGTCCTTTTTTGCCGCTCTTTCCACAGCAAGCTCTCTCCGGTTGGCGGCCTGTGCCCAAGGGCAGGACCGCCGGGTTACACCCATCGTCCCGCCTGAACCTGACCTCAAGACCTCTCAGTCTCAAGACACGCCGGGCAAGACGACATTTGAAAAGCCTGCCCTCCCAAGCCTGACGGCTCGGGGTGTCGAGGTTCGAACCATATCCGCTGCCCGTCGCGGGAAGCGCGACGTAAAGCGAAATCCGGTCTTCACCCGTCTATGCAGGTCATTGCAATTAAGCCCTTGAAGAAACTTGCGTTTCACCGCAGGCACCTGCAGTCTTGGACAGGATCGAGGCCGTCCGGCAAGCCGAAAGACCCCTGCCCACATCCTTCCAAAACGACGGGCTCCCTTCCTTTCGAGCAATCCATGCGGACGTCCTGAAAGGAATGATCTCCTACCGTATCGGGTTTTCGGAATGCGAGCACAGACGTGCCAGCAACGGCCAGCACACCCGGAAAGGGTTATTTAACGAGTCTTTTCCAGCTTGCCAAGGGGTTTTTGCGCAGCGGCATCTTTTATAGCCGCCGGGGCTTATGGGACAGACCCCGATCATGTTTTTGCACGAATTTGAACGATCGGCCTAGCTGGTTCCAAGGGCGCCGCCGCACTATCCTCTGAACTTGCGCTGCACATGAACCGCAGCGCGATCGCAGGCTGCGACTTGCAACAGATCGGACTACTCTCGTTGGTGAGCACGATCCCGCGCGGCGGACCCGCGCCGTAATTATGAACGGCTGAGGCCTGGACTAGCGCCTCTATTCAGGTGTAGCGCCTCTATTCAGGCGCCCCGAACCTCGTACGGAAGCGGTTTCCCCGCAAAGAATGCCTCAAGATTGTCGATCACGCAGTTCTGCATGGCGACGTGCGACTCGATGGTGTGGCCGCCGATATGCGGGGTCAGCACGACATTCGGAAAGGCGGTCAGCGCG
Source organism: Bradyrhizobium sp. (assembly GCA_036497205.1). GTDB lineage: Bacteria > Pseudomonadota > Alphaproteobacteria > Rhizobiales > Xanthobacteraceae > Bradyrhizobium. Next base: position 831 of record DASXJV010000359.1, on the reverse strand, counting down.
TCCGGCGCATGCGGCTCTTTCTCGTATACGTCGAGACCGGCCCCGGCGATGGTCTTGTCGGTCAGCGCTGCGACCAACGCCTGCTCATCGATCACCGAACCGCGCGAGATGTTGACGACATAGCCGTCCTTGCCGAGCTTTTGCAGGATTCCGGCATCGACGGCGTGATGGGTATCCGCGCCGGCGCGAACCGCAATCATCAGAACGCTGCACCACTCCGCCAGCGCTTCGAGGCTCGGCAGATACTGGTAGGGCACGTCATGCCTGCTGCGGCTGAAATAGGCGACCTCGGTCTCGAATGCCGCAACGCGGGCTGCGATCTTGCGGCCGATCTCGCCCATCCCGTAGACGCCAACGCGGCGGCCGGGATTGCCGGGCTGCGGGCTCATCAGCGGCGACGGTTTTGCGGAGGACCAGCTTCCACTTCGCACATAATCGTCTGCCGGCAGCAAGCGCCGCGTGACCGCCAGCATCAGCGTCACCGCGAGATCGGCAACGGCGGACGCATTCGCAGCCGGACTGTGGCCGACCGCGATTCCGCGCTGCGCCGCCGCCGCCAGATCGACGCCATCATAACCGGTGCCGTAACAGACAATCGCGCGCAGCGACGGCAGCGTGTCCATCATGGCCCTACCCAGTGGCGTGCCGCCTGCCGTGATCATGGCGCTGATGCCGGAGAGCTGTTCCGCTGTGAAAACTTCATGTGGCGGTTTGCCCGCGGCGTCCATCAGGTCAAAACGCTGCCCAATGCGCACCATCATCGCCTTGGGGAAGCGCGAATAGATCAAGATTTTGTTGGCCATCGGCTGATTTCCTAAGGTCAAAGATAAA
>DASXJV010000358.1:0-3359 GCA_036497205.1 Bradyrhizobium sp. | reverse complement strand
CGCAAGCTGGGGATGCGACGGCGAGACGGGGGACGCCACGGGCTCAGTGAGTCATGATGTAGTCGACGTCGGCCTCGCTGCCGCCGTTGATGATGCCGCCGGCGAGCGCGACGAGCGGCTTGACCCAGCCGGTGGCCTGGGCAGCCAGCGTGGCACGGGTCCTGTGCTGGCGTGCCTCGCGCATCGCCGTACCCACCGCGGTCAGAATGGAGGTCATGGCGCCGGTCAGGCTGTCGAATTCGCCGCGAATGACGGGGTCGGCCGCATCATAGGCCGCGATCGCAAGTTCCCGTGCGCTGAAGGTGGAAGCCGCAAAGTGTTGGCGATAGGACAGCGGCCGCCAGCTCAGGAAATCCTCGGCGCAATCGGGCATGTCGGGGATCATTTCAAGCAGCATGATGGCTTCGTTGAAATGATTCAGATAATCGGTGGCGAGGCCGGTGCGTGGATTGATGTTGGCGGCCCGCAATTTGGCAACCCGCGCCTCATCTTCAGGGCCCGTCTGGCGCGGCATCTGGCGATCGGATCGCACGGGTTTGGAGGCCGTTGATGTCATCTGCCGCAGTGTTAATGATTGGGGTTAAAAGGTGCTGAACGGATGGCTATCTGGACCATGGAATGTGCGGACGCTTTGTAATTACCTCGCCGCCGGCGGCCTTGCGGCAGATTTTCGGCTATATCGAGCAGCCCAATTTCCCGCCACGGCACAACATTGCGCCGACCCAGCCGATACCGGTGGTTATTTTCGAAAACGACATCAGGCATTTCCGGCTGATGCGCTGGGGGCTGTTGCCCGCCTGGGTCAAGGATCCGCGTAAATTCGCCCTGCTGTTCAATGCACGTGCGGAAACGGTGCTGGAAAAACCGGCCTTCAAGAACGCGATGAAGCGGCGGCGCTGCCTGATTCCGGCGGACGGCTATTATGAATGGCAGGCTTCCGAAAAGCGCAAGCGGCCTCACTTCATCCATCGCCGCGACGGAGGTCCGATCGGCCTGGCGGGGCTCGCGGAAACCTGGATTGGCCCGAACGGCGAGGAACTCGATACGGTGGCGATAGTCACCGCACCGGCGAGCCCCGATCTTGCGGTGCTGCATCATCGCGTGCCTGTGACCATCGCGCCCGGCGATTTCGAGCGCTGGCTCGATTGCCGTGACGACAATACAGAGACCGTGATGACGCTGCTGACGGCGCCCACCGAAGGCGAGTTCGTCTGGCATGAGGTCTCGACGCGGGTCAATCGCGTTGCCAATGACGACGCGCAACTGATCCTGCCTATCACGGCGGAGGAGATGACGGCGGAGGAGCCAAAGCCGGCGAGGAAGGCCGCGCCGCGCAAACCAGCGCCGGTCACATCGGATGATGACGGGCAGGGGTCGTTGTTTTGAAATCGTTGAAGCGCCGCATATTGCAGCAGCATGATGGTCTTGGCATCCACAATGCGGCCGTCGCCGATCACAGAAAGCGCCTCATCGGTCACTCCCTGCGGAGCAATTTCCTTTACAGCACCTTGCCGGGATTCATGATGCCAAGCGGATCGAGCATCGCCTTGATGGAGCGCATCAGCTCGATTGCAACCTTGTCCTTCACGCCGGGGAGTTCCTCGCGCTTGAGCACGCCGATGCCGTGCTCGGCGGAGATCGATCCGCCCATCCGCAGCACGATTTCGAACACCACCGCATTGACCTCGTGCCATCGCGCGAGGAAATCCGCGCCGTCTGCGCCAATGGGCTGGCTCACATTGTAATGGATATTGCCGTCGCCGAGATGGCCGAACGGCACCGGCCGCGCGCCCGGTATCAGTTTTACAACGGCCGCATTGGCCTCTGCGATAAAATCAGGCACCGCGACGACCGGCACTGAAATGTCGTGCTTGATCGATCCGCCTTCCGGCTTCTGCGCCGCGGACATTTCGTCGCGCAGCTTCCAGAATCCAGTGCGCTGGCTGAGGCTGGCCGCGATCACGGCGTCGTCGACGACGCCCTCGTCGAGACCCTGCGCCAGGATCGATTCCAGCGTGGCGCGGGCGTCATCGCGCGGCGACGACAGCTCCATCAGCACGTACCAAGGATGCTTGCTGCCTAAGGGATCGCGGATGTCGATACCATGACGCACGCTGAAATCGACCGCGATGTCGGAGAGCAGTTCGAAACTGGTGAGGCTGCCCGCGGCTTCGTTTTGCGAGATCGACAGCAGCTTCAGCGCTTGCGAAGGCGATTTCAGCCCGACGAAGGCGGTTTCCACCGCGCGCGGTTTTGGAAACAACTTCACGGTCGCCGCGGTGATGATGCCGAGCGTACCCTCGGCGCCGATGAAGAGGTTGCGCAAATCGTAGCCGGTGTTGTCCTTCTTCAGCTTCGACAGCCCGTTCAGAATGCGGCCGTCGGCCAGCACCACTTCCAGCCCGAGCGCCATCTCGCGCGCCACGCCATAGGCCACCGCCGTGGTGCCGCCGGCATTGGTGGAAAGATTGCCGCCGATGGTGCAGCTTCCCTCCGCGCCGAGCGACAGCGGAAACAGCCGGTCGACTTCGCTCGCGCGCTGCTGCGCGATCTGCAGCACCACGCCGGCTTCGCAGGTCATGGTGTTGGATGCGGTGTCGATGTCGCGGATTTTGTCCATCCGCCGCATCGAGATAACAACCTCGCCATTTTGCGGCGTCTGTCCGCCGACAAGGCCGGTGTTGCCGCCCTGCGGCACAAGCGCGATCCTGTGTTCGCTGGCAAGCTTGCAGATGGCGGATACTTCCGCCGTCGAGCCCGGCCGCAGAACGAGCGGAGAGTGTCCGTGAAAAAGGTCGCGCTCTTCGGTGACGTAAGGCGCGATGTCAGCCGCATCTGTTAGCGCATATTTGTCGCCGACGATTTTGCGGAAACGCGCGATCAGTTCGGGCGAGAGCGGCGGCGCGGCGGGCTGGACGATATTCATCTTTGTCTCTTACGCTTGCTTATTCCCGCCCCATTGCGGCGCGGCGCAGCCGATCGTTGATGGCTTCGCCGAGCCCGTGATGAGGCACCGGCATGACAGCGATGGCACGCGCACCCCGCGCGTCAAGCGCTCGAAGATAACCGAAAAGATTGGCGGCGGCCTCGGCGAGATCGCAATGCGCGGACAAATTCATCACGGCGGTCGCGGCGTCAACTCCCGGCACGGTAGCTGAACCGAACGCCAGCAGCGCCTCGCCGGCCTCGATCCTCCCGGCATTGAGCCGCACCAGCGTTCGCGGTGCATAGTGCGAGGCCAGCATGCCCGGCGCAAGCGGCTGGCCCGTGTCTTTGTCCGCATCGTCAGGCGGTTGCTCCAGCGCCCGGCCGAGCAGGCGTTCGATTTCGCCGCGCGGCACGCCGCCGGGACGCAGCAG
>DASXJV010000357.1:0-7492 GCA_036497205.1 Bradyrhizobium sp. | reverse complement strand
AAGCGGCACGTCATCAGCGAATGCCATTCGGTCACGCTCGGCTTCAATGTCGAGCCGGTCGGCCGCGCCGCCTTCGATTTTCCCGCGTTGACCTATTGGCCAGGGCGGACGGGCGCGCGCATGGCCTATCTCACGATGTTTCCGGTCGAGGGCGCGATGCGCGCCAATTTGATGGTTTACCGCGACGTCACCGACCCGTGGCTCTCGGGGTTTCGACGCGATCCCGAACAAGCCATGCGCGTCATGATGCCGGGCCTGCAGCGCATGATGGGCGAATTCACGGTGAACGGGCCCGTCAAGATTCGACCGGCCGATCTATGCGTCACCGAAGGCCATATCCAGCCGGGAATCGTCCTGGTCGGCGATGCCTTCTCGACCTCCTGCCCCGCCGCAGGAACCGGCACCACCAAGGTGTTCACCGACGTCGAGCGGCTGTGCAACGTTTACATTCCGGCGTGGCTGGCGACCGAGGGCATGGACGCCCAAAAGATCGCGGAATTCTACAACGACCCGGAGAAGACGGCGTGCGAGGCGCGCAGTCGCGCCAAGGCCTACCACCTTCGTTCGCTGTCCACGGATAGCGGGCTGTCATGGCGGGTGCAGCGCTGGGCGCGTTTCACCGTGCGCCTGGCTCAGGGCAACTGGCGATCTCTGCGCAAGCGGGTTTCGGTCAGATCGGTTCCAGGAAACCTGGCTGAAACCCGGGATATGGAAGGCTGGCGCAACCGATCGACCGATATTGCGGGCGCCTGACGGCACCACACCAGCCGTCTCAATCGTCATCATCGCCGTCAGCCTGATCGGCCGCTTGATGCGGGACATGGCTCTGATCGTCCCAGAGCTTCCGGTAGATGCCGTTGGCGGCGAGCAGCTCGGCATGCGAGCCGCGCTCGATCGCCTTGCCCCCCGATATCACGATGATCTCGTCCATATCGACCACCGATGTCAGCCGATGGGTCGAGAAGATCATGGTTCGACCTGTCGCGAGCTTGAGAAGCGTGCGATTGATCGCGGCTTCCGTGGTCTGGTCGAGCGCTGAGGTCGCTTCGTCGAGCAGCAGAATTGACGGATTGCGGACGATCGCCCGGGCAATCGCGATGCGCTGGCGCTGCCCGCCCGACAGCGTATCGCCGCGCTCGCCGACCGAGGTATCGTATTTCTGCGGAAGACTCATGATGTAGTGGTGGATTTCGGCCTTGCGCGCCGCCTGCTCGACCTCTTCGTCGGTTGCGCCTTCCTTGCCAAGCCGGATATTTTCCCGGATCGACATGTTGAACAGCATGTTCTCCTGGAACACCACGGCCATGCTCCTGCGCAAGGACTCGCGGGTCACCCTGCGGATATCGACGCCGTCGATGGTCACGCGCCCCTCATCCGGCACATAGAGCCGAAGGATCAAATTGAGCAGCGTGCTCTTGCCGGAGCCGCTCGGGCCGACGATGGCGATGCTCTTGCCGACCTTGAGTTTGAGACTGAAATTGTCGAGAACCGGCGTTTGGCTGCCTTCATACTGGAACGTGACGCGGTCGAAACTGATGTCGTTGGTGATGCGCGGCAGGTCGGGCGCGCCCGGACGATCGGCGCCGTGGCTCGGTTCGTCGAGCAGTTCCTGAATGTGGCGTATTGCCGCCGCCGACTGGATCGACACCGGAATGAAATGCATCAGGTGAGCGATGTTATAGGACACCTCCCAGAACGCACTTTCGAACGTCACGAAGGTCCCGATGGTGATCTGGCCCTTGGTGGCGAGATAGGCGCCGATCGCCAGCACCACGAGGTGCAGCAACAACACAGAGATCGTGACCGTGCGCTCGACCATGGTCGACAGGAACGTCGCGGACGCAATCTTCCTACGCGCCTCGTCGTTGCGCATCGTGAACCAGCCGAGCGTCCGTCGCTGCAGGCTGAAAGCCTTGACCACCGCCTGCGCCGCGATGTTTTCCTGCACCGTGCCGAGAAGCGCGGATTCATTGAGTTTTTGTTCGTAATTCGCCTGCACCGCCTTCGGCGTCAGGATTCGCGGGCCGATCAGCGTGATCGGGAACACCAGCAGCGCCACCGCGGCGAGCTGCCAGTTCAGGAACAGCATCAGAATGATGCCCGCGATCAATTCGAGGAACGGCAAGGCGGCGCTGTTGGCAAAACTCTTGATCGATCCCTCGAAGGCCGAAAGGTCGACGGAAAACCGCGATAGAATCTCGCCGCGTTTGGTGCGCGCGAAGAAGGCCGACGGTAGATTTTGAACGTGCTCGAACAGACGCGTCCGCACGTCCGAAATCAGCGATGCCGCCAGCTTGGCGTCCCATCGCTCGTACCAGACCGCAACGATCGAGGTGACGATGCCGGCTACCGCGAGCACGCCGAGAATCGTATAAAGCGCCTGGAAATCCTCTTCACCGAGCGCATCATCGATCAGGAATTTCAGGCTAAGCGGCATGAAGACATTAAAGAGCGTTTCGACCAAGACGCCGAGGCCGACGAATGTCAGTATTTTCTTGTAGTTCTTCAGGAACGGTCTGACGAACGCATAGATGGTCGCAAGCGCGCCGGCGGCTTCCTTGGCGGTAAAGACAACGAGATCCTCATCGTCCTCGTCGTCGTCAATGACAAGCTCATCATCGTCTTCGTCATCGGGCGCCGACACCTTGTCGTCGACGACGCGATCTGCGGCGTCAGTGTCCACTGCAAGCTTCTCATCGAGTTCCGGCGCAACAGGATCATCCGCGGAAGCGGGTACCTGATCATCCGACAATGGGGGCCTGGACGCCATGAAACCAACCGATGCTGCACGGCCGGCATGACCGCAAAATCGAGGGAGATGGCCGAGAGCGCGACCGCCCCGATCCTATGCGATTGCCGCGCGTTCAGCAAAATAATTGAAAGAGCCGACAGTGCGCTTAGTCGTCGGCTGCGACCTTGTCAAAGAACGAATAGCGCAGGCTGTCGGAGTCCGCATACCATTGGCCCGGTCCCTTGTTGGCTGCCAGGGTTGCCGCCCAGAGCGCGTCCGTGCAGTCGCGGCGGTGCATCGACAGGTCGAAGCCATTGCTGAAAAACAGCTCCGACCATTCCCACCACGTGCCAAGCTTCTTGACCCCGCGCAGCAGGTCGTACCGATCGATCAGCGCCGGCGCCACATCCGACGTCACCGATCCGAACACCAGGCCGGTCTTCATAACGCGGTTCAGCTCGCGAACCGCGCGGGGCACCTGTTTTTCCGCGACATGGCATAGGCTGGTTTCGAACACGAAATCGAATTCTCCGCCCCTAAACGGCATATCGATGACCGATCCGAGCTTGTTGAACTTCTTCAGCGCCTTCGGCGTCCTGGCGTGAATCGCGCGGTTATTCTCGATACCCCATGCATCGATACCACGAGCGCGCAGCGCTCCCACCAGTTCTCCGCTGGCGGACCCGGCCACCAGCAGCTTGTAGCCTTTGGCACGGTTCCAGACGATCTTGATGAGATCAGTCAGGTATGCGGGATCGGTAAACCGGCTCCAAACCTCGCTGTAGGGGCCAAGCCCGCGATAATTCTCGAAATACCCGCGGTCGATCTTGTCGGCACCAGGCTTCCCGCGCGCGCGACGCAGCCGCATCATCTCGGTAACAATGATGTCGGTGGCGGCATCGGAGGAATCGAGCAATCCGTTCAGGGTCGAATCGAACAGATAATCCCCGACCACGACCAGGCCGGGATGCTGCTTCGGATCGGGCCGGTGGTTGGTCATCACGTCGCGCGCCGGCAGGCCGCCGGGAAGCGCATTCACCGACGAGAGCCAGCGACAGATCTTGCCCTCCATGAAATGCCCGCGCGCCTCGCCGAGCAAGGCTGGCAGGGACTTCAGTGCGGCGTCGATCAGTTCCTGATCGCTGAGATTGGCGAAGGCCAGCGCGTCGGAGCCGGCGATCAGCCAGTTCAGGACGCCGTGCTTGCCGACGTCGTGACGCGCGCCTTCGTTGTAAACGCAGCAGCCGCCGAAGGCTTCCGACATGAACCATGCGCCGGGGATTTTCTCTCCCCAGAACGGCTCGTCGAACAGGATCGAGACCCGCAAATAATGCGCGGGGCGGTCGAAATACGCGACGTGCTTGACCATCGACTTGCGCAGTTGTTCGCCGTCCCATCGCATGGTGGCGAGCCAGGAGTGTGGCAGACACATCAGCACGAGATCGAAATCCTTTGTCTCCGGTCCCTTGCCGTTCATCATGTTGAGCTGATAACGGCCAGCCGCGGTCTTGCCGACCTTGAGAACCCGGTGATTGAGCCGGATATCCGCGTCGACCTCGGACTGCAGGCAGTCGATCAGCTGTTCATTGCCGTTCTGGATCGAATACAGGCCGATGTAGCCGTCGACATCCATCACGAAGTTCTTCAGCGCATTCAGCCCGTTGGTGTTGTGGCTCTCGGTGGCGAGATCAGAGCGCGCCATCACCTTGAAGAAGCGTTTGGCGGTGGGGTCGTCCACTTCCCTGTCGAGCAATTCCTCGCAGGTGATGTACGCCCATGGATGCTCGTTGTCGTGGGCGCCGACGCCTTCGTAATATTCGGCTGGAGACACCATCTCGGTGCAGCGCTTGCGGAACGCTTCTATCGCGTCTGCTGTCTTCGCGCCGTATTTGCGGCGCATGCCCGGCACGTCGTTCAAAAGCTCGCCATCGAACTGGACCTGCTCGGCATCCATCGGAATAGTCTGCAGGCCGAAATGCTGGATCAGCTCGCGCAGCGGATCGGGGCCGGTCATCGAGTAATCGTAAATCTCGGCGACGCCGGCTTCGTACATCGCGGGCGCGCTGTCGAACTTCCGCGTCAGGATCTTGCCGCCTACGCGGTCGGACGCCTCATAAATGGTGACGCGGCAAAGTTCGCCCAGCTTCTTTTTGAGATACCAGGCGCTCATCAGGCCGCCGGGCCCGCCGCCAACGATAGCAAGATCCAACATGTGTTTTCCGTGACTTCCCGCCGCCTGCCACCTTTTGCGGGCGTCCGGCCTAAGTCCTGTAAGAAGAAGCGCTTTTTAGCCTGAAGGGAAGATGAACGAGCGAGGTTATCAGAGGCAGGATAGCCAAAAAATAGCAAAAAAGGCCGGCTTTCGCCGGCCTCTTGCATAATAATTGTGAACGGTGCGCGACTTTATTCCGCGGGCGGCAATGCCAGAGGTTCGACCTCCGGAGCCGCGGGCACGATCGTCGCCTGCTTCTCACGCTCGTCGAGAATCAGCTTATCGCGCTTGACCGCGACTTCGCGGATTTTGGCCATCGAGGCGCCGGTGCCTGCCGGGATCAGCCGGCCGACAATGACGTTCTCCTTGAGGCCTTCCAGCGGGTCCACCTTGCCGTTGACGGCGGCTTCGGTGAGCACGCGGGTAGTCTCCTGGAACGAGGCCGCCGAGAAGAACGAGCGGGTCTGCAAGCTCGCCTTGGTAATGCCGAGCAGCACCGGCGTTCCCGTGGCGGGCTTCTTGCCCTCTTCCTTGGCCTTGGCATTGACCTGGTCGAATTCGATCTTATCGACCTGTTCGCCCGAGATCATGTCGGTCTCGCCCTGGTCGGTGATCTCCACCTTCTGCAGCATCTGACGGACAATCACTTCAATGTGCTTGTCGTTGATCAGCACGCCCTGCAGCCGGTAAACCTCCTGGATTTCGTTGACCAGATAGGCAGCGAGTTCCTCGATGCCCTTGATCGCCAGGATGTCGTGCGGCGCCGGATTGCCTTCGACGATGAAGTCGCCCTTTTCGACGATGTCGCCGTCCTGCAGATGGATGTGCTTGCCCTTCGGAATCAGGTACTCGCGAGTCTCCTCATTCTTGTCCATCGGCTCGATCGAGATGCGGCGCTTGTTCTTGTAGTCGCGGCCAAAGCGGATGGTGCCCGCGATTTCCGCGATGATCGCCGCGTCCTTCGGCTTGCGAGCCTCGAACAGTTCCGCAACCCTCGGCAGACCGCCGGTGATGTCGCGGGTCTTCGCGCTTTCCGTGGAAATACGCGCGAGGATATCGCCGTTCTTGACCTTCGCGCCGACGTCGACCGAAAGGATCGCGTCGACCGAAAGCATGTAGCGAGCCTCACCGCCACGCGCGAGCTTGAGGATTTTGCCATCCTTGCCCTTGATGACGATAGCCGGACGCAAATCCGCCCCGCCCCGCGTCGTACGCCAGTCGATGACGACGCGCTTGGCGATGCCGGTGGATTCGTCGAGCGTCTCCGAGATTGACTGCCCCTCGACCAGATCCTCGAACCCGATCGTGCCTTCGACTTCGGTTAGAACCGGCCGGGTGTAAGGGTCCCATTCGGCGATGCGCTGGCCGCGCTTGACCATATCGCCTTCATCGACCCGCATCCGCGCGCCGTACTGAATGCGGTGGGTCGCACGCTCGGTGCCGTCGGCGTCGGTTACCGCGACCACCATGTTTCGTACCATGGCAACCAGATGGCCTTCGCTGTTCTTGGCGATCGCCTTGTTCTTGATCGTCACCTTGCCGTCGAAATTCGACTCGATGAACGACTGCTCGTTGATCTGCGCCGCGCCGCCGATGTGGAACGTGCGCATCGTCAGCTGGGTGCCGGGTTCGCCGATCGACTGAGCGGCAATGACGCCGACTGCTTCGCCGTGGTTGACCGGCGTGCCACGGGCGAGGTCGCGGCCGTAGCACTTGCCGCAGATGCCGTTGACGAGTTCGCAAGTCAGCGCGGAGCGGATTTTCACTTCCTGAATGCCGGCCTGCTGAAGGGCGTTGACATGGGTCTCTTCCATCAGCGTACCGCGCTTGACCACGATCTTGTTGGTCGCGGGATCGCGCAAATCCTCGCCGGCGGTGCGGCCCAGAATGCGTGACGCCAGCGACGCAACCACCGTGCCGGCATCGATGATGGCACGCATCTTGATGCCGAGCTTGGTGCCGCAATCATCGGCCGTGATGATGCAGTCCTGCGCCACGTCGACGAGACGGCGCGTCAGGTACCCGGAGTTTGCCGTCTTCAACGCGGTATCCGCGAGACCCTTGCGGGCGCCGTGGGTCGAGTTGAAGTACTCGAGTACCGAAAGACCTTCCTTGAAGTTGGAGATGATCGGCGTCTCGATGATCTCACCTGACGGCTTCGCCATCAGGCCGCGCATGCCGGCAAGCTGACGCATCTGGTCCTGCGACCCGCGCGCACCGGAATTCGACATCATGAAGATCGAGTTGATCTGGGCCTCTCCGCCTTTCGGATTTTTCTTAACGGCGGAGATTTCCGTCATCATGTCTTCGGAGATCTTCTTGGTGCACTTCGACCAGGCATCCACGACCTTGTTGTACTTCTCGCCGTGGGTGATCAGGCCGTCATTGTACTGCTGCTCGAATTCCTTTGCCAGCGTACGGGTGTCCTCGACGGTTTTCCACTTCGACGCCGGCACCACCATGTCGTCCTTGCCGAACGAAATGCCGGCCTTGAACGCATTGTAGAAGCCGAGCGCCATGATGCGGTCGCAGAAGATCACGGTCTCCTT
>DASXJV010000356.1:0-23007 GCA_036497205.1 Bradyrhizobium sp. | reverse complement strand
GCGATCAACGCGCTGATCGAGAAGGCCGGACTTCGCATCGTTGCCCAGAAGCGCATTCGCATGACCCGCGAACAGGCCGAGACTTTCTACGCGGTCCACAAGGCACGTCCGTTCTTTGGCGAGTTGGTGGATTTCATGATTTCCGGTCCGGTAGTCGTTCAAGTTCTCGAGGGCGAAAACGCCGTGCTCAAGCACCGCGACGTCATGGGCGCGACTGATCCTTCCAAGGCGGCCGACGGAACGATCCGCAAACTGCATGCGAAGTCTATCGGCGAAAACTCGGTGCATGGCTCCGACGCCCCGGAGACGGCGGCCATCGAAATCGCCCAGTTTTTCTCGGGCAACGAAATCGTCGGTTGATTCATACTGGCAGCGGCTAGCAAACAGCCGCGTGGGATGGCCGGCTGGCCGAGAGGAATTCGCTGTGAACTGGCTGCTGCAAATCTTCGATCCGGCGAACATCGCAACGTTCGCCGTTCAGTTTCAAAGCGAGATGCAGCAGCCGGCTTTTTGGGTCGCGGTCGGCAAGATCATCTGGATCAACGTGCTGCTGTCAGGTGACAACGCACTGGTGATTGCGCTGGCGTGTCGTGGACTGGAACCCCGCCAGCGGCTTTGGGGCATGATTCTGGGCGCCGGCGTCGCCGTTATTCTGCGCATCGTCTTCACCGGTGTCGTCGCGACGTTGATGGCGCTGCCGTATCTCAAGCTGGTCGGCGGGCTGGCACTGGTCGTGATCGCTGCGAAACTGCTGGTGCCCGAAGAAGACGATGACGAAGGCGTGCAATCAGCGTCGCACTTGTGGGCGGCGGTGCAGATTGTAGTGGTCGCTGATATCGTAATGAGCCTCGACAATGTGATCGCGGTCGCCGCCGCAGCCAACGGCAGCGCGCCGCTGTTGATCCTCGGCCTCGCGATCAGCATTCCTCTGATCGTTGCCGGAGCCGCGCTGATCATGGCGCTGCTTAATCGTCTGCCGATTTTGGTATGGGCCGGCGCAGCCTTGCTGGGCTGGATCGCCGGTGACGTCATCGCCACCGATCCAGCGATTGATCCGAAGTTGCAGGCTCTTTTCGCCGGCCCGGTCGGCGTCCAGCTTGACGGATTACTGGCGATGTTCGGCACGGCGCCGCGCTTCGCGAGCGGCGGCAACGGCGGCGAGGTTGTTTGCGCCGTGCTCGGCGTCATAGTCGTATTGGTCGTGGGATCGATCTGGCGGAGGCGCAGGCTGCAGAACACCGAGCGTCCTGCGCCGTCGGCGGGCTAGACTGATTCAACTGGCGTTGAACCAGACTCTGGCGTTATCTTATTGTTTGAGCATGATCTTTTCGGAAAACCGGTTTCCACTTTTCCGGATCATGCTCTAACGTAGCCTTAGCTTCAAGTTTCGGGCTACCGTCTCACGATCGATCCGGCGCGGCCAACCAGCCGTGCCAGCTGCTTGAAACGGCTGCCGACGCGATCAGCGACGAGATCGACCATTCTGTGCTCGAACACCAGCATCAGCTTGCGGCCGCGGCTTCGAAAATGGGTCGCCGGCAACACGCCCGGCTGCGCTGCCGATATCAGATGGGCGACGCGAAATGCCGCGCCGAGTACCCGTGCACGCTCGACCATGGCCGGCGGCACCAGCTCACGAATAAGCCCCGGCGGTTCGTTTTGTTCGCTTAAGCCAGCATAGCGGTAAAACACCGACAGCGCGACAAACGCCCTGCCTTGATGACTGACGGTGCCGAAATTTCCATTGGTGATGAGATTGAGCGTCTCCTCGCCGCGGTGGTCGGGATGAACGCGCCATCCGATGTCCGACAGCAGGCAAGCGGCATGGCGCAGGCGCCGATCCTCGTCGGTTTCCCGCAACCTTACGACCCGCACCAATCGATCGGTCCATTCAATCAATTCTTCGGCGTGGCGCGCCGATCGCGACAACAGCTCATTCAGCGTCTGCGCGGCGCAGATCAATCCGTCCTTGGCTCGCTCGGCCTTCGGCAGCATTTCGTAAAGGAGGCCTTCGCGTACCCCGAAGGTCGAAAACACAATGGTCTTCGGCTTGGCGACGCGGATGATGTATTCGAGAACAAGGGCCGCGTAGGTCAATAGCGGCCGCCGCGCCTCGGCGACGACTTCGATATCGGCCAACATGTTTGCGGAAGCGAGACGGCGCAGGCGCTGGGCGAAATCGAGCGCGTCCGCCGCCGGTATCGAATAGTTGTGCATCACACGCAACGGGTAGCCGCTCTGGACGATGTGGATGCGCGCCAGCGCTCGCCATGTTCCTCCGACCGCATAAAAGGCGCGGCCTCGGCCGGCCTTGAGTTGGGCAACGTCGGAAAGATCGGACTTGACGATCCGCTCGGCGCGCTTCAGCGATTTATGCGATGCATCCTGCAACGCTAAACTTCCGAGCGGGAGCGTCACGCCGCTGCGAACACGATTGCCACGTACATCAATCAGCTCCAGCGAGCCGCCGCCGAGATCGCCGACAATTCCGTCGGGGTTGTGAATGCCTGACACAACGCCGAGAGCCGATAACTTCGCTTCGCGCGGACCCGACAGGATTTCAATGGAGACGCCGCAGATGCGCTCGGCCTTGGCGATGAAATCGGGACCGTTGGTGGCGTCACGGCACGCGGCGGTGGCGATCGCGTAGACGCGGCCAACTTTCATCACCCTGCATAGCGCGCGAAAACGCCGCAACGACGTCAAGGCCTTGGCGACGGCGTCTGGCGCCAGCAGGCCCGTGGTCTGGACTTCGCGGCCTAGGCCACAAAGCGTTTTCTCGTTGAAGATCGTGACCAGGCTGCGCGCCATCGATTCATAGACGACGAGACGCACCGAATTCGATCCGATGTCGATGACCGCGACGCTTGATGCGCGTTTGCGCGGCCGCTTCACCGGAAAGACCCCTTATGACGAATGCTGACGCTCGGTACGGCGCGTGAGGCGGCGCGGCGAAGATTCCTTAAGAGACTTTCCACGGCCTGACAGACTCGGATTCGTCATGAAGTAATTATGCAGGTTAAAGGGCTCCTCGCCCTTCGCGGCCTTCATACGCGTTGAGGACCCATCCGGCAATAACTGCCAGCTTTGCTCGGTATCCTTGAGATTCGCGACCATGATCTGCTCGAGAACCTGCTGATGGACCGTGGGATTTTGCAGCGGGCAGAGGATCTCGACACGCCGGTCGAGGTTGCGCGGCATCATGTCGGCGGACGAGATATACACAGCAGCTTTTGCGCTTGGCAGGCCCTGTCCCATCCCGAAGCAGTAGATTCGGCCATGTTCGAGGAAGCGGCCGATGATCGATTTGACGCGGATGTTCTCCGAAAGACCGGGAATGCCGGGCCGCAGGCAGCAAATTCCGCGCACCACCAGTTCGATCGACACACCGGCCTGCGAGGCTTCATACAGCGCGTCGATGATATCGGGATCGACCAGCGAGTTCATCTTCATCCAGATCGCAGCCGGCCTTCCATGGCGGGCATGGCCGGTCTCGCCGCGAATATGTTCGAGCATGCGCTTGCGCAATGTGAGCGGCGATACCGCCATCTTCTCGATATCGCTCGGTTCCGCATAGCCGGTGATGTAGTTGAACACCCGCGCGGCGTCGCGCCCGATGATTGGATCGGACGTGAAGTAGGACAGATCGGTGTAGATGCGTGCGGTCACCGGATGATAGTTTCCGGTGCCGGTGTGGACGTAGGTCGTGAGGCTGCCGCCCTCGCGACGCACGATCAGCGACAGCTTGGCGTGAGTCTTTAGCTCGAGAAATCCGTACACGACCTGCACGCCGGCGCGTTCGAGATCGCGCGCCCAGCGGATGTTGGCTTCCTCATCGAACCGCGCCTTGAGTTCAATCAGCGCCGTAACCGACTTTCCGGCCTCCGCGGCCTCCGCCAGCGCCCGCACGATCGGCGAGTTGTTCGAGGTGCGATAGAGTGTCTGCTTGATTGCGACGACATCGGGATCGCGGGCGGCCTGTTGCAGGAACTGCACGACGACGTCGAATGACTCGTAGGGGTGATGAACGATCAGATCCTTTTGCCGGATCGCCGCGAAAATATCGCCACCATGATCACGCACGCGCTCGGGATGGCGGGGCACATAGGGTACGAATTCGAGGTCGGGCCGGTCGAGCCGGGTCAGTTGCGACAGTTCGTTCATCGCCAGCACGCCGTCGACCAGGAGAACCTCGTCGTCGGCGGTGGAAAGCGCCTGCTGCACGAATGCGCGTAGTTCTTCCGGCATCTTGGCTTCGATTTCGAGCCGGATCACCGATCCCCGCCGCCGCCGCTTCAGCGCGGTCTCGAACAGGCGGACCAGATCTTCCGCCTCTTCCTCGATTTCGAGCTCGGAATCCCTGATGATGCGGAAGGCCCCCTGACCTTTGACGGTGTAGCCGGGGAACAGCCGACCGATGAACAGTCCGGTGGCCTGTTCCAGCGTAATCAATCGCACCGTGGCATCCTTGCCGGCGGGCAGGCGGATGAAGCGATCGATCTTGCCGGGCATGCGAATGAGCGCGTTCATCGGCTTGCCGTCGGAAACCCGGGCCAGATGCAGCGCGACGGTAAATCCGAGGCTCGGGATAAACGGGAAGGGATGCGCCGGATCAATCGCCAGCGGTGTCAGCAACGGGAAAATATTGTGGAGGAAGTGATCCTCGATCCAGGTTCGCTCGGTCTTGCTGACATCGCGGCCATCAACGAGAACGATACCGACCTCGGCCAGGATGCCGCGCAGATCGCGCCAGATGGCCTGTTGGTCGGTGGCGAGCTTTGAAACCGCCTCGTTGATGAGGACAAGCTGTTCGGCCGGGGTCAGACCGTCGGGGCTGCGCTCAGCAATGCCCTCTCGTACTTGGGCCTTGATGCCCGCGACGCGGACCATGAAGAACTCATCAAGGTTATTGGCGGAAATCGACAGAAATCGCACCCGTTCAAGCGCGGGGTGGCCGGGATTGACCGACTCCTCCAGCACCCGGCGATTGAAGTGCAGCCAGGAAAGCTCGCGGTTAATGAAGCGTTCGGGCCTGGTGCCCATCGCTGGACTGGCCTCGAAATCCGCTTCTTTTTCTTTAATTACAATAGCTTGCGCGGAGTCCATAAAGTTTCAATCCATCCCAAAGCAGGCGGCGAGGCGATTCCTGAGGCGACCCAAACGATGTGTTATCGCGATGACGTTTCAATGACATTGATGTTCCTGCCGCCTGCGCCGTCAAGATGCGAAACAGGCCGCGGAATTAGGCATTGCGGAGCAATTCAGCCGCCAGCGCCCGGGTGACTGGCCGGCCCAGCCGCAAGGCCTCGGTGTCCAGGAACTCGACAGCCTGCCGCACGGCCGCATAAGACCGCTCTATCCTGGTTGTGAGATAGCTCACCACGATCTCATCGACGGTCAGTTGACGGTCCGCACAGAATTTAACGATCAGCGCGCGAAACAACTGGTCGTCAGGCGGCAACAACGACACCGTCGGCACGGCGCGCAGCCGCGACCGCAGATCGCGCAACTCGATCTCAAACGTGGACGGCGGCACTCGCGCGGTGATCAGCACGAAGGCCCCGTCCTCCCGCGCCAGATTCATCAGGTGGAACAGCGCCCGTTCGTCCAAGTCTGACGATTTCAAATCTTCGACAACCAGCGCGCCGGTCGCCAGCGCGCCCGGCACCGCGGCTGCGGTCAGCGCATGTGCTGATGTCGAGCGCGCCCCCGCTTCCTCGGCCCAGATTGCGGCGAGGTGGCTCTTGCCGGAAGCCTCCGGTCCCACCAGCAGCATGATCCGGTTCGGCCAGTCGGGCCACCTCTCGACCAGCGCCAGGCCAGCGGCATTGGCCGGTCCTTCGAGAAAATTGTCGCGCGTAAGGCTCTCCGCGTGCGGCAGTGCAAATGCAAGCTGACGAGGTTGAACGCGGCCTGCCACGCAGTCACTCCATGCCGGGATCGACCGGCGCATCATTTATTTGCTTCGATCGTGCTCATGTGCCGCACCCACTCCACGAGATAGAGGGATACGGAAACCAAAGTAAAGACCGTTACAAAACCCATCAGGATCTGGTCATACGGCGTTGATTTGAAGCCGAAGCCGAGTGCTGCAAGTACCAATGCCGCGAATGCCACCTGAGCCACTGTGTTGAGCTTCGATATCATGAGCGGCTTCATCGGGATCGGCTTGCCGAACAACCATGACACAATCACGGCGGCTACGATCATGATGTCGCGCGAGACGACAAGGATGACGATCCAGCGCGGCATTGCGCCCCAGATTCCGAGCGCCACGTAGATCGACACCAGCAGCGCCTTGTCGGCCAGCGGATCGAGCAGCGCGCCCAGTTCGCTGGCCATATTGAAGCGCTTGGCGAGAAAGCCATCGACCGCATCGCTGACGCCGGCGATGACAAAGATCGCGAATGCGATTTCCATCTGGCTGGACGCAATCGCCCACACGATGAACGGCACCAGCAGGATGCGGCCCAGTGTAATGATGTTCGGAATACTCACACGGCGCTTCCCGGCTACCGGCCTGATTTCGCGAAAGATCCGGCCCTTTGCAGGGTGAACCGGTTCCTGTCTACATAGTATATACGCGGGCCGCTTGCGAGCCATTGCGCGCTGGCGGAATCCGACGTAACCAGCCGCCATCATCTGGAATCGGGCATGATCGACCGCAAAAACGGGCTCACTTACGCGGATTCGGGCGTCGATATCGATGCGGGCAATCGTCTGGTCGATCTCATCAAGCCGATGGTTCGTGCCACCGCCCGCGCCGGTGCCGACGCCGAAATCGGCGGGTTCGGCGGATTGTTCGATCTGAAGGCCGCGGGCTTCAAGGACCCGGTGCTGGTCGCGGCCACCGATGGCGTCGGCACCAAGGTCAAGATCGCGATCGAGACCGGCCTGCATGGCGGCATTGGGATAGACCTGGTGGCGATGTCGGTCAACGACCTCGTGGTGCAGGGCGCAGAACCGCTGTTCTTTCTGGATTATTTTGCGTGCGGCAAACTCGATCCGGAGGCTGCCGCTGCCATCGTTGCAGGGGTGGCGGAGGGTTGCCGTGAATCGGGCTGCGCGCTGATCGGCGGGGAGACCGCCGAAATGCCCGGGCTCTACAAGGACGGCGACTACGATCTCGCAGGCTTTGCGGTCGGCGCAGCCGAACGTGGCACGCTATTGCCGCGACCGGATATCGCAGTTGGTGACGCGGTGCTCGGCCTTGCCTCGTCGGGCGTTCACTCCAACGGATTTTCACTGGTCCGCAAGATCGTCGAAATGTCCGGTCTGGGTTTCGAAGCGCAGGCGCCGTTTGCGCCGGTCATGACGCTGGGTGGCGCGCTGCTGACGCCGACGCGGCTCTACGTAAAATCATGCCTGCGCGCGATCCACGAGACCGCCGCGGTCAAGGGTCTTGCCCACATTACCGGCGGCGGTTTCACCGATAATATTCCGCGGGTGCTGCCAAAGCATCTCGGCGTCGGGATCGACCTGGCGCGTTTGCCCGTGCTGCCGGTCTTTAAGTGGCTGGCAGAGCAGGGGGGCATCGCCGAACTCGAATTGCTGCGCACCTTCAATTGCGGCACCGGCATGATCGCCATCGTGAAATCAGGCGCAGTTGATCAGGTCAGCGACATTCTCAAGGAGGGAGGCGAGAGCGTTGTGCTTTTGGGCGAAGTGATCCCGGCTGCGGGTGAACATCGCGTGGTTTATAGCGGCCATCTCGATCTCACATGGTGAGATTGATCTCACATCGTGAGGCCATGAAACGCCGCGTCGCAATCCTGATATCCGGGCGTGGATCGAATATGGCCGCGCTGATCCAGGCAGCGGCGGCAGAGGACTTCCCGGCCGAGATCGTCGTCGTGATTTCCAACCGCGCCGATGCCGGCGGTCTCGAAAAAGCCCGAGCATGCGGCGTCCTGGCCGTCACCATCGAAAGCAAGCCCTTCGACAAGGACCGCGCGGCCTTCGAGGCGGTCCTGCAGTCGGCGCTGGACCAACACAAGATCGACCTGATTTGTCTGGGCGGCTTCATGCGGTTGTTTAGTGCCGAATTCGTGCAGCGCTGGTACGGCCGGATGCTCAACATCCATCCCTCGCTGCTGCCGTCGTTTCCCGGCCTCGATCCCCAAGGTCAGGCACTGCGAGCCGGCGTGAAAATCTCCGGCGCTACCGTTCATTTCGTCATTCCGGAAACCGACGCCGGCCCGATTCTGATGCAAGGTGCGGTCGCGGTTCGCGATGACGATACGCCAGAGACGCTCGCTGAGCGGATTCTTGAGATCGAACACCGTATCTACCCCGCTGCGCTGCGGTTAGTCGCCAGCGGCAGGGTCCGGCTCGAGGGCGATATCTGCAAAACGGCAGGCAGCGCCGGTTCCGAAGCTACATTCATTTCGCCCGCTATAGCTTAAGGCTTGTCACCGGCAAAAATTGCGTTGTTGGCTGCGGGGCGATGGAATCGGTCGATGCCGCGCTCATGGTGGACGCCGGTCACGACGTTCACGCCGAGCGCCGGACGCTCGCATATTCACCACGGAATGAACGGTATGAAACATAAAACCCCCCGGCGAGAGCCGGGGGTGCATTGATCGCTTGCGCGGTCGTGCCGAAGTTTACGAGACCTTCAGATTTTCTGCGGAACTCTTGCCGCGATTTTCCACAAGGTCATATTCGACAACCTGATTTTCGTTGAGGGTGCTGAGTCCGGCGCGCTCGACCGCCGAGATATGGACGAACACGTCCTTATCGCCGGCCATCGGCTTGATAAACCCATAACCCTTGGTCGGGTTGAACCACTTGACGGTGCCTTTTTGCATCGCCTGTCTCCTGGTCTAGACGTAAAAAAGACGTGGCCACGCTTTTTGCGTGCCACGCCACAAGCGGGCTTCCGGATGTCTGCTCAATTTCTTTGTCGCGAAACGCACAGTCGAACGGCCTAGATCCGATTGTACCTTATATTGCAACACGAAATTTGCGGGTTAGCAAGCTTCTGGCGCGGCTCAGGAATCGGCTCAGCAATGAGAGATCGCGCCTCGCTACCTGTGGCAGCGGAACAACAATATCCGGTAATCGACCTTTGCGTGGGACCAGGACCGATTGACGCTCCCTGAGAACTGGGGGCAAATCGGCGCGGGCCGATGGCATTTTGTATTTTTTTGTCGAGCTGGCGCTCCTTTTGGGAATAGCATTTATGCGCTGCTCATCGCTGCCTTCGCGAGCAAGGGAGACCGGGGCCGGCAGCAAGCTTGCAAGGGCCATTGCCGTCGTTTTCGTCCTCGTCCTGGCCGTTGCTGCTGCGTCGTCCTCTGCTCAGGCACAAACGCCCACGCCCACGCCCACGCCTACGCCAACGCCATCACCGATACCCAGTCCGACCCCAACGGCCATCAATTCCGATATGTCGGCGGGGGCAGCCGTGACGAACCTCGGCAGCAATTTCCTGGAGCGGCTTGGAACGCAGGCGACAAACGGGTTCGGCAGCGCGTTGCGCAACAATCCGGGCGGAGGCGGCGCTTCCGAAGCGGCGGACGGGCCGCGCTTCCGGACCTGGGGGGAGGCTTATGGAATTTCGGCCAGGACCGGCGGGCAGGGGGTTTTCGTCGGCGATCGGCGTCAGACTTGGGGCGGCGTCGCAGGGTTTGGTGCGCGTGTTGCACCGGGCGTCAATGTCGGCGTTTCGGTCGACCAAAGCCGTACCACCATCGACGTTCCGTTAGCGCTGCAGTCGGCAACGCTCGACCTTACCCAGATCGGCGTCAACGCCTCGGTCGACAAAGGTCCGTGGACCTGGGCCATCGCGCTGGTCCACGGCTTCGGAAAAATCAATTCGAGCCGGGACACCGGGTTCGGCATCGCCAGCGCCGGCTACAACGCGCACATCGACGGTGCGCTGAGCGAGCTCAGCTACTACTGGAGCCTGGATCAGAGCCGCATCGTGCCGAAGGCCGCGTTCGAATACGTGCGCGCCGCGACCGAAACGTTACAGGAGTTCGGTGGTCTCAATCCCGTGATGGCGACCGGTGCAACGGTGGAGCGCTCGAGGATCCTGATGGGCACGGAGATCGGGCACTACTGGATTTTCGATCGGAAGATTTTCGATCTGTCCGCCTACGGCAAGTTCGTCGACAATGTCTCGCAGAATTTCAGCTCGGTCACCGTCAGCCTCGGTACCGAGAGCATCACCGTGCAGGGGATTGGCGAAAGCAGATATGGCGCGGATGCCGGCGCGTCCGCATCGCTCAGCCTGAGCAATACAGCGCGACTTTATATCAACTATGACGGCAAGTTTCGCGACGCGATGCAGTCACATCAGGGGACTCTCGGCGTCGAGTTGAAGTGGTAACGGCGCGAATTAGCGGCGCGTACGTTCCATTTCAGTCACGTCTGCGATCCTCGCAAAGCCTTCTTCGCTAGCCGTCAACCCACTCTGATCGCGCAGAAATAGTTTATAGCCGATCCGTTCTTCAAGCCGGTCGATCCTTCGCTGCGCGCCGATCCGAAGCAGCATCTTGGCTTAGTGAACTTGAGCGCCCGTAAGTCTCGAGACGTGCGCTCAGGGATGAACGCTAGTTTCGATCGACCCTGACAACCCGGCCCTTTTCGATCGCGAGCGCCAGCCGGCCATGTTTCAGCGACAGCGCCGCTTCGCCAAATAGCTCGCGGCGCCAGCCGTGCAGCGCGGCTACGTCGGCAGTGTCGTCAGCGGCGATCTGTTCCAGATCGTCGACCGTCGCGATTACCTTGCTTGCCACGGCGTGGCGCTCTGACGTCATCCGCAGCAGGACTTTCAAAAGCTCGACGATCGCCGCGCCGTTTGAATTGCCGCGCGGCTTTTCGATTTTCGGCAGCGTCGCGGGATCGCGCGCGATGCCGCGCTGCACCGCGGCCACGATATCGGCGCCCCATTTCGATCGATCAAAACCCTTCGGCAGCGAGCGCAAATTGGCCAGCCGTTCGAGGCTGGTCGGCGCATGGGTGGCAATGTCGCCGACTGCATCGTCCTTCAGAACGCGGCTGCGCGGAACGTCGCGGCTTTGCGCCTCCTGTTCGCGCCATGCCGCTACCTCCATCAGCACCGCAAGCTCCTTCGGCTTGCGGACCCGCGTCTTCAGCCGCTCCCATGCGCGTTCCGGGTGAAAGTCATAGGTCTTGGGCGAGGTCAGAACCTCCATTTCCTCGCTCACCCATTCGCTGCGGCCGCGCTTTTTGAGATCGGCGTCCAGCGCCGCGAACACATCGCGCAAGTGGGTGACGTCGGACACAGCGTAATGCATCTGGTCTTCGGTCAGCGGCCGGCGCGACCAGTCGGTGAAACGGTGGGTCTTGTCAGGCCGATGGCCAGTGATGCGCTCGACCAGCTGATCGTAAGCAATGGAATCGCCATAGCCGAGCACCATGGCGGCGACCTGGGTGTCGAAGATCGGTTGCGGAACGATGCCGGCCTGATGCCAGACAATTTCGATATCCTGACGGGCGGCGTGGAAAACCTTCAGCACCTTCTCGTCGGCCATCAATGCGAAGAACGGTTTAAGGTCGATGCCATCGGCCAGCGTATCGATCACGACCGCCTCTTCCGCGCTTGCCATCTGCACCACGCAGAGCAGCGGATAATAGGTGGTCTCACGCAGGAATTCCGTATCGACGGTGATGACCGGGTGCCTGGCGAGGCGGGCGCAAACAGCGGCGAGTTCCGAAGTAGTGGTAATCAGATCCATGAACAGTCCATGACGCTTCTTAACAGGGCGTTCTGCCGAAAGCGCTGATATGTCAAGGGTCTTGGGGCGAATTCGAGCCTTGCATTTCCGCCAGACGGCGGCTTATCGCCGGGACTCAAGCGGCCGGCCGCACCTGATGCCGGCCCAGAGGTCTCGTCAACCGATGGGCCATTAGTCGCTGATGTGCCGGGCAGGCGGTCGCCGTGAGGGAACGGCAAGCACGACAACGCAGAGCGCAAGCATCGCAAGCCCCATGAATTCAAACACCAGCGCGTCCACGGCAATCCCCCAACGAAACCGATAGATTTGTCGCGAAGGAATTGACCGTCTCTTAATTCCTGGCAGGGGGCGCCAGCCGCTGCGCTGAATGCTGGACGGAAGGTTAACGATTCACGTCCCGCAAAACGTCTGAAGCACGCGCTGGTGCGGTTCGGGCGCCTCCGTATAGCTGGCGAAAGCGGGCTGGTCTTCGTACGGCTTTGACAGAACGGTCAGAAGCTCTTCGAACGGCGCGAAGTCGTCGCGGTTCACGGCGGCGTCGATGACCGCTTCTATCAGATGATTCCGGGGAATAAAGGCGGGATTGACCGCCCGCATCGCGATCTGCCGCGCGGCGGGATCTTGCGGCTCGTCGCTGGTTCTTTGCCGCCAGCGGACTGCCCATTCGTCATAGGCGGCGGGCTCGGCAAACAAATGACGGACATCAGCATCGCCCGAGGGTTCGAGCGCGGCGTCGCTCAGCCGCCTGAACGTGAGCGTGAAGTCGGCCTGGTTCTTGGCCATCGCGTCCAGCAGGTCTTGCGCGAGCGCCGGATCGCTGTCGCGCGCCGTGAACAGACCGAGCTTGCTTCGCAGGCCCGCCTGATAGGCGGTGTTGAAGCTCTCGGCGAAGTCAGAGAGCGCCGACTGCGCCTCTTGGATGGCCTTGTCCTGCTCGTCCGAAAGCAGCGGCAACAGGCATTCCGCAAGGCGCGTCAGGTTCCAAAGTGCGATCCGCGGCTGGTTGGCGTAGGCGTAGCGGCCTTGCTCGTCGATCGAGCTGAACACCTTCGCCGGGTCATAATGGTCCATGAAAGCGCATGGACCATAATCGATGGTCTCACCCGAAATCGAGGTGTTGTCAGTGTTCATGACGCCGTGGATGAAACCGACCAGCAGCCAACGCGCGACCAAGTCGGCTTGCCGCGCGATCACGCCTTGCAGAAGCGCATGATAGGGCCGGTCGGCATCTGCCGCTTGCGGATAATGCCGGGCAATGACGTGATCCGCCAGTCGCCGCACGCCGTCGGCATCGCTCCGCGCGGCAAAATACTGGAACGTTCCGACGCGAATGTGGCTGGACGCGACGCGGGTGAGGACGGCCCCAGGCAACGGCATTTCTCGCAACACGCTCTCGCCGGTCATGACAGCGGCGAGCGATCGTGTGGTCGGAATGCCGAGCGACGCCATTGCCTCGCTGACGATGTATTCGCGCAGCACCGGACCGAGCGCCGCGCGGCCGTCGCCGCGCCGCGAAAATGGCGTTGGGCCCGACCCCTTGAGTTGAATGTCACGGCGGACCCCATCCGCGTCGATCACCTCGCCAAGCAGAATGGCGCGGCCGTCACCGAGCTGGGGGACAAAATGGCCGAACTGGTGGCCGGCATAGGCCATCGCAATCGGGTCTGCACCGTCGGGAACACGCTTTCCGGCGAGGATCTCGGCCCCCTCCGGGGTGGAGAGCCGGTCCGGATCGAGGCCGAGTTGCATCGCCAGCGGCCGGTTCAGTTTGATCAGCTTCGGCGAAACGACGGGCGTCGGTGCGACCCGCGCGAAAAAGTTCGCCGGCAGCGCCGCATAGGTATTTTCGAAGGGAAAATGCACCGTCATGGCCTCAAGATAGGCATGCTCCGGAATTAGACAATCGGTTTGCGGGCGCGCCGGTTTGAAGGCCCGTTGTTTTTCCGTCATTATTTTGACTTTGCCGCCATTTTCTGAGGGCCCAGGATTGGGGGCGCATTCGGTTGCCGCGCCGGTTTGCGTCGGGTAAACCCTGACCCTCTTTGCGGGCCAGCCTCCGGCTCCCGATTCGATCCTCCGAAATCTGTTTTTGGAACATCCATGCATCGTTACCGGTCCCACACCTGCGGCGCGCTTCGCGAAAGCCATATCGGAGAGACAGTTCGGTTGTCCGGCTGGTGCCACCGCATTCGCGACCATGGCGGCGTGCTGTTCATCGATCTGCGCGACCATTACGGCCTGACGCAATGCGTCGCCGATCCGGATTCGCCGGCGTTCAAGGATGCCGAAAAGCTGCGCTCGGAGTGGGTGGTGCGGATCGACGGCAAGGTCCGCCGCCGCCCGGAAGGCACCGAAAATCCGGAATTGCCGACCGGCGCGGTCGAGCTTTACGTCAGCGAAATCGAGGTGCTGGGCCCGGCAGGCGAGCTGCCGCTGCCGGTGTTCGGTGAGCAGGAGTATCCCGAGGATATAAGGCTTAAGTACCGCTTCCTCGACCTTCGCCGCGAGAAGCTGCACCAGAACATCATGACGCGCGGCGCGATCGTCGATTCCATGCGTAAGCGCATGAAGGAGCAGGGTTTCTTTGAGTTCCAAACCCCGATCCTGACGGCGTCTTCGCCGGAGGGCGCGCGCGACTTCCTGGTGCCGTCAAGGATCCATCCGGGTAAGTTCTACGCGCTGCCGCAGGCGCCGCAGCAATACAAGCAGCTCTTGATGATGTCGGGCTTCGACCGCTACTTCCAGATCGCCCCTTGCTTTCGCGACGAAGACCCGCGCGCCGACCGGTTGCCTGGCGAATTCTATCAGCTCGACGTCGAGATGAGTTTTGTGACGCAGGACGACGTGTTTGCCGCGATGGAGCCGGTTATCACGGGCGTGTTCGAGGATTTCGCCAAGGGCAAGCCTGTCACCAAATCATGGCCGCGGATTCCGTTCGCGGAAGCCTTGCGCAAATACGGCACTGACAAGCCGGATTTGCGGAACCCCATCATCATGCAAGACATCTCCGAGCATTTCCGCGGCTCCGGCTTCAAGGTGTTTGCGCGGATGCTTGAGGATCCAAAGAACGAGGTGTGGGCGATCCCTGCACCCGGCGGCGGCTCACGCGCGTTCTGCGATCGGATGAATTCCTGGGCGCAAGGCGAGGGCCAGCCCGGCCTCGGTTACATCATGTGGCGTGAGGGCGGCGACGGCGCAGGTCCCCTTGCCAACAACATCGGCCCGGAACGGACGGCAGCGATTCGCGATGCGTCGGGATTGAAGGAGGGCGACGCGGCCTTCTTTGTCGCCGGCGATCCTGAAAAGTTCTGGAAATTTGCCGGCCTCGCGCGAACCAAGCTCGGCGAAGAGTTGAACCTGCTCGACAAGGATCGGTTCGAACTCGCCTGGATCGTCGACTTTCCGATGTACGAATACAACGAGGACGAAAAGAAGATCGACTTCTCGCACAATCCGTTTTCGATGCCGCAGGGCGGTCTCGATGCGCTCAATGGGCAGGACCCGCTGACCATCAAGGCGTTTCAGTACGACATCACCTGCAACGGCCACGAGATCGCTTCCGGCGGTATTCGCAATCATCGGCCCGAGGCGATGGTGAAGGCGTTCGAAATCGCAGGCTATGGCGAGAAAGACGTCGTTGAGCGCTTCGGCGGCATGTACCGCGCGTTCCAGTATGGCGCCCCGCCGCATGGCGGCATGGCTGCCGGGGTCGATCGAATTGTCATGCTCCTCTGCGGCACGACAAACTTACGCGAAATCTCGCTGTTTCCGATGAACCAGCGGGCCGAAGACCTGCTGATGGGAGCGCCTTCGGAGGTTACCCCGAAGCAGTTGCGCGAGCTTCACATCCGGCTCAATTTGCCGCAAAACTGAGGCCAGCCGCCGAGGCCTGAATTCGGGGTCGAGGGAGCCCGCGAGGGAAATGTATGGCGTCCAATTCTGAAGATCTTCATTCCGCCGCGCTCGCCTATCACCGGCTGCCACGGCCGGGTAAGCTCGAGATTCAGGCGATCAAGCCGCTCGCCA
The DNA here is from genome assembly GCA_036497205.1 of Bradyrhizobium sp. Classification (GTDB taxonomy): domain Bacteria; phylum Pseudomonadota; class Alphaproteobacteria; order Rhizobiales; family Xanthobacteraceae; genus Bradyrhizobium. The sequence goes on along the minus strand of DASXJV010000356.1, from coordinate 7,273 downwards.
ACCAGCGCGACCTCGCACTCGCCTATTCGCCCGGTGTGGCGGCCGCCTGCACGGCGATTGCCGCCGATCCGGCGCAGGCGGCATCGCTGACGATCCGCGCCAATCTTGTTGCGGTCGTCTCCAACGGCAGCGCGGTGCTCGGCCTTGGCAATATTGGGCCACTGGCATCGAAGCCTGTGATGGAAGGCAAGGCGGTTCTGTTCAAAAAGTTCGCCGGCATCGACGTATTCGACATTGAAATCGCCGCTGACACCATCGAGCGCGTAGTCGAGACGGTGGCCGCGCTGGAGCCGACATTCGGCGGCATCAATCTTGAGGATATCAAGGGACCGGAGTGTTTCGAGATAGAGGCGCAGCTTAAAGCGCGCATGAAGATCCCGGTGTTTCACGACGATCAGCATGGCACCGCCATCATCGTCGGCGCCGCGATCACCAATGCGCTGCTGCTGAACGGCAAGAATCTGGCAGACGTCAAGATCGTCGCCTCTGGCGCCGGCGCCGCGGCGATAGCCTGTCTCAATCTTCTGGTTTCGCTGGGCGCGCAACGCAAGAATATCTGGGTCTGCGATATCGACGGCGTGGTGCACGAGGGCCGCAACACGCTGATGGACCGCTGGAAGTCCGCCTATGCGCAGAAGACCGATAAGCGCGTGCTGGCGGACGTGATCGGTGGCGCTGACATTTTTCTCGGCCTCTCCGCGCCCAATGTACTTACGCCCGACATGGTCAAGGCGATGGCGGACAAGCCGTTGGTGATGGCGCTGGCCAATCCGACCCCGGAAATCATGCCGGATGAGGCCCGAAAGGCGCGGCCCGACGCGATGATCTGCACCGGGCGCTCCGACTTTCCCAATCAGGTCAACAACGTTCTGTGCTTTCCCTTCATCTTCCGCGGCGCGCTCGATGTCGGCGCCACCGCCATCAACGAGGAAATGAAGAAGGCCGCAGTCGATGCGATCGCTCAGCTTGCGCGCGATCCGCCGTCGGATGCGGTGGCTGCGGGATTCGACAGCGGCGAGGCGCAAGGGTTCGGCCCGGGCTCACTGATTCCGAGCCCGTTCGATCCGCGGCTGATCCTGCGCATTGCGCCGGCGGTTGCAAAGGCGGCAATGGCATCGGGCGTCGCCACACGTCCCATTGCGAACTTCGAGGACTATACCGCTCAACTGGTGCGCTTCGCGTTCCGTTCCGGCCTTGTCATGAAGCCGATGTTTGGCAAGGCGAAGACCCAACCCGTCCGCGTGATTTATGCGGAAGGCGAGGACGAACGCGTCCTGCATGCGACGCAGGTTGTCCTCGAGGAGAAGCTGGCGCGGCCTATACTGGTCGGACGTCCCTCGGTGGTCGAAGCGCGGATCAAGAAGTTCGGCCTCGCTATCAAGGCCGGCCAGGATTTCGATCTCATCAATCCCGAGGACGACCCGCGCTATCGATCCTACGTTCAATCCTATATCGACGTCGCCGGACGACATGGTGTCACCCCCGATGCCGCGCGCACGGTAGTGCGCACCAACGCAACCGTGATCGCAGCGCTCGCGGTGATCCGTGGCGAAGCCGACGCCATGATTTGCGGCGTCGAAGGCCGCTACATGAGCCATCTGCGCCATGTACGCGAGATCGTCGGCTTCCTTCCGGGCGTGAGCGATTTCGCAGCGCTGGCGCTGATGATCACGAGAAAGGGGGCTTATTTTATCGCGGATACGCAGGTGAGGCCAAACCCGAGCGCCGAGGAGCTTGCGGAAATGGCGGCGCTGGCGGCGATCCATGTCCAGCGGTTCAACCTCAAGCCCAAAATCGCGTTCGTGTCGCATTCCGATTTCGGAAGTTATGATACCGAGTCCTCGCGGAAAATGCGCCGCGCCACCGCGCTTCTGAAGCAGAACCATCCGGAAATCGAAGCGGATGGTGAAATGCAGGGTGATACCGCGCTGTCGGAAGCGGCGAGAAAGCTGATCTTGCCGCACTCAAAACTGGAAGGCGAGGCCAATATCATGATCATGCCGAACCTCGATACGGCCAACGTCGCCTATCAGATGATCAAGGCGTTGGCCGATGCACTTCCGGTTGGGCCGATCCTGATTGGCCCCGCGCGGCCGGCGCATATTCTCACGCCGTCAGTGACCGCACGGGGCGTTCTCAACATGACCGCGGTCGCCGCGGTCGAAGCCCAGGAGCGAGTAAGCCGCCAGCAACCCACTTTGTTCGGCTAAGCGTTGCGACCGGCGGCGCGTCAGAGTCGATTTGACTGTTTGAAAAGATGAACCGGAGCGCCCATAATCGCTCCGCTCTGCCGTATAGCGACCCCACATTTGCAGCATACAGTGAGGACGACCATGCCAGCGTTCATTACTTTCGGGCGAGTTTTGTTCGCCGTGCTCTTTATCTACTCGGGGGCAACCAAGCTTTTCGCCATTCAGACCACATCGGAGTTTATCTCAGCCAAGATTGCCATTCCCGCTTTGTTTATTCCCTATACGTCGCAGCTGGAAACGATGACGGGAATGTCGACGCCGCAAATGCTCGCGATTGCCGTTGGAGCCTTCGAGGTCATCAGCGGATTGATGATCGCGCTGAATTTCGGTGCGCGGTTCTTTGCAATTCTTTTGGTCTTCTTCGTGGCCGCGGCAACCTTCTATTTCCATGATTTCTGGAATCAGCCGGCGCCCGAGAACGCCAGCACCCTTGTGGAGGCGCTCAAGAATCTGTCGATCATCGGTGCGCTGTTCATGATCGCAGGATATGGCCGAGTGCCGCGGACCGCCGAGCCGGCGTATGGCGACGTCTAGCTAGACTCGAGTGATTGCAGCTGCTTTTTGATGGATGCGATCGCCGCACAGAGTATCGCCTTGATGGCCCGCAATGCGCCCAAGCTCGCGGCGCGCATAGGCATCCACACCGGGCCTGTGGTGCTTAGCGAAGACGCCGAACTCTACGCCGAACTCCCAAGCATCGCGGCGCGCGTCCAGGCAGCGGCCGAACCGGGCATGGTCGAGATTTTTCTGATGGTGAGTCTTGGTGCTTCAGGCGAGTGGCGATTAGCGCCTCGGAGCTTATCGGCTATTTGATCGCGGCCAGACTAAGCCTCGCGCCGCCAAGGCGTGACGCTGACTTCATCGGCGGGGTCGAGGATTTGGGTATCACCGGCTTTGAGGCCGTGCGCGGCGAGGATTTCCCCAGGGCTGTGCGCAGGTACGCCGGGGAAGCACGGCTCGCCTTCCGGTAGCCGCACCTTGGGTGCCTGCGAGAGCCAGAATGTGTCGTAGCGGTCCAAAAACATTCCAAACACTTCCGGTCCGCCGATAACAGCGACAGTGCCTGAGCGCACGCCGGCGAAATCGCAGGCGGCCTCGAACGCAGCTCCTGCTGGATTCCACAGTGTTGCTTTGCGATTGGACGGATCGGACGCGATCGCGCCGATCTTCCTGGTCACGAGGATCCGCTTTCGTAACGGTGAGTTCGGCTGGTCCTCATAAGAATGTCGGCCATGCACGATCAGATCGGCGCGATCGAGGGCGGCTGTGAAGAACTGTTTGTCGCCGTCGAATTTCAACTCAATCGGCATTACGTGATCGGCATTCGCCAGCATGCCATCTGCCGACACGATGACATAGCCTTCAATGTGCAGTCCAAGCATCGCGCACGCGCGGATCTATTCCGAAATCGTCTGTACCACGCTAGACACAGGCCGAGAACTCACGGTCGGCAGCTTGGCGTCCTTGAGAAGTTCGTCATCATACTGCGCGATGGTTTGCACCGGATTTTTGGCCCTCATTTGAACGACCTTGTAGCCGCCGGCCTTCAGCTTGTGCAGCAGCTCAGGCAGGGCTTCCGCAGTGTGCTTCTGAAAATCGTGCATCAGGATGATGCCCTTGCCCAGCTTGTCCACCTTCTTCATCACGCTGTCGATGACCGTCTGGGGCTTGCTGGCCTTGAAGTCGAAGGAGTCGAGATCGCACGAGAAAATCGCGACGTCGCGGGTGCCGAGATAAGTCACCATTTCAGGCGGATGTTGCAGCGCCGGGAAGCGGAAGAACGGGGCGAACGAAGCGCCACCCAAGGCCCATTTCACCGCGCTGAAACCTTTTTCGATCTCTTCCTTGCGTTGATCCTCGGTCAGCTTCTTGTTGTTCAGGTTGGCGTGCGACCAGGTATGCGAGCCGATGGTATGGCCGGCCGCGGCAACTTGCTTGAGGATTTCAGGAAAATAGGTCGCGTGCTTGCCGATCGGGAAGAAAATACCGGTCGTGCATTCCTCCGCCAGCGTCTTCAAGACGGAGGGCGTATTGACTGGCCACGGGCCATCGTCGAACGTTAGCACCACTTCATGGTCGCGCAGGAAATCGAGCTGCTTGAAGTGCTCAAAACCAAACCCCGGTCCGCCCGTGGTGTCGATTTCAACGATGCGGGCAATCCCAAGCGCGTTGGGATTTGCGCACGGGGCCTTTGCGGGGGCGGGTGCCGCGGCAGGAGCAGGTGTCGCCTGCGGAGTTGCCGCGCTCTTGGTGGCCGCAGTCTGCGACCATGCTGCGCCTGATGCGCAGAGAGAAATCGCGCCTGCAAAGATCAATCCTGCCGCAATACGCATTTTATTCCCCTTATGGTGATCCCGCTCGGCGTTGGTCTTTGCCTTCGCCCGAGCCATTCCCTGCCCCTGATCATATTAGCTTAGTTGGATCTGCGCCGCCACGGCAATGGCTCCTATCACCGGTGGACGATTTGTTGGCCGGTCAGGTTAATTCCCTCAAGGTTCTGCGCGTCAGGAGTCCGCGAGTGCCCGCGCAATGGCGGTTTTGACACGCGTATCTGATGGTTCGATAGTCTCGGGGAATGCCTCGGCGATGTAGCCGTCGCGGCCGATCAGATATTTGTGAAAGTTCCAGCGCGGAACATCCTTCGGTCGCGCGTCGGCGGCCCATTTGTAGAATGGATGCGCCTTCGCGCCCTTTACAGCGGCTTTTGCCGCGATCGGAAAGGTAACTCCATAGTGGTGCTGCGCGGTCTCCGCGATTTCGGTGGCGCCGCCGGGCTCCTGTCCGCCCAAAATCGTTCGAGGGAACGCCGATGACCATCAAGCCCCGATCATGAAACTGGGTCCACAACCCCTGCAATCCGGCATATTGCGGCGTGAAACCGCACAGCGATGCAGTGTTGACCACCAGCAGCGGACGGCCGGCATAATCGGCGAGCCTGATATCGCCTCCCGCCAACGCAGGAAAAGAAAAGGCATAAGCGGTGATCCGGCTCATCGCGGCCTGCGCCAAAGTTGTCCGCGTCGAGGCCGGACTTGCGATCGCGGCCAGCGCCGCTGTGATAATTGCCCTGCGGTCGATCATAGCCACCCTCTGTCAGATGCGACCCATGTGAAGTGCAGTCATGCTAGCCCAACAGGCGGGCGATAGGTTTTCAACAAGCCGTTATGGCTGGTCCGGGGAAACTTGCACCAGGGCAACGGCAGCAGCGGAAGGTAAGACCGGTTCCATTCGCATATCGATTCCGGACCCTTGCGCATGAAGGCGTATTTTATCGGCTCGGCCTGCCCGACGGCGATATGCAGTACGAACAGGACATTGGCGACGGGATAGGTCCATTTGTGAAAGCGCAAATCGCTTAGAGAATCGAGCAGCACCGCAGCCGCGAGGATAATCAGGGGGTCGGTGAAGATGAAATATTCGGATTTCAGACCGCGCCGCACGCCGAGTGCGTCGATCCCGATCGCGGCCAGCAAAAGTACGAGGGCCTGGATCGCGGCGTGCCTTTCGTCGCGCCGCCACGCGTAGATGATGCCGGGGACAATCAGCCAGGTGAGAAACACCGTTGGGCGCGGCGAGGGTTGCAGCACGAACGTATAACGCGCAACAACCGACGCGACCCCATCGAGAAGGAGCAAGAGGATTCCCGACAGGTCCAGCCCGTTCGCGACTTTGGTTGTATTGGCATCCGCAAAGCTCAGCATTTTTTCCAGCGGATTGACCACCGCGATCAGATTGCCGGAATTGTACTCAAGATCGAGCGCGAGCAGCGCAATCGATGCACCGGCGGCCACCGCGAACATCGACGTCAGCGTCTCGATAGCGCTGACGCGCCAGATCGCCGCATAGACGATCATGCATCCGCCGATCAGGACCAGCAGCGCCGCCTGATAGATGCCGAAGCGTTCCAGCAACAACGGATGGAAGTGCGCGGCGTCCAGCAAGCTGCGGTCAAAGCCGGTGGCAATCAGCGGCCAAGCAGCCCGTGCCGCTGCTATCGCTGCGACGGCCGCGACGCCCGTTGCCAGCCAGCCCGATCGGGTATTGCTCCAGAACGCAACGCTTACGCTTCCCGCGCTTCCGAACGGCATCACCAGCAGCGGCAGCGCAGCGATCAGCAAAATGGCCTGCACCTTGTTCTCGAGACCGAGCACGCACAATCCCGCCGCAACCGCCATCCAAAGCGGACGTGCGATGCCGGCGCGGCGTCCGATCATGATCAGGATCATGAGCGCAAAGATGACGGGACAGGCCGCGATGAGCTCGCTGCGCAAAACCCGCGAATGCAAGACCATGCCGCCGGAGAATGCGAATGCAAAAGTGGCGATCTGCGCGATGCGCCAGTCGCGCACCACGAGGCGCATGAGGCTCGCGAAAATCAGCAGGCAACCGGTAGCGATTAGCCAGGCGAGAACGCGCCCGGCGCGCACGGCGCTGGTCATGGCGGCATCGAATGCCGCGGCATCGGATGCCGGCGGAATGCTGGACAGCGAATAGCCGTCGAGCAGGCCGAGAGCGTGCAGCAACTGAAACCAGAGCTTCAGCGAAAGGATGATTATGTACGCGGTGTGATCGAAGAACAGCTGCGGCTTGTCGTCGTTGAGGACAAGGGCGTTGTAGATCACCATGAAATCCATGTCGGCATTGCGCCAGTAAATCAGCGCGTAGCCGAACAGAAGGAACGATGCCGCCATGCCGGCCACGATCGCCGCTAGTCCCCATCGCCAACCGAGGAGAGTCAGTCGGTCGACGGCGTCCTTCGCTGCGTCGTTGTGCGGCCCGGCCGTTACGGCCGTAGCGAGAATTTGGGTCATGGCGGGGGTCTTTTAGCCCAGCCGCCGGGCCAAAGCGACAAGCGGCCGATGGCTAAGGTTTGTTAAAATCGTCTAGCAGTTTGCTGAAGAACCCACTCGCCACGGCGGGAACTTGATGATTCACTTTATCATCTCGAATCGCTGGAGACGAGCATGCGTGGCAGGTTTGCGGATCAGGGCGGGATGTTTTCATACATCTCGCCGGAGGCC
>DASXJV010000355.1:0-6131 GCA_036497205.1 Bradyrhizobium sp. | reverse complement strand
CGGGCTGGCGCCGATCATCGTAGCCGATATTTTCCGCACCATCGGAGAGTTGCGCGCCAGCGGCGTATCGGTGCTGCTGGTCGAGCAGAACGCGCAGGCCGCGCTGCAGATCGCCGACCGCGCCTATGTGATGGAGCTCGGGGAATTCATCTTGAATGGACCGGCCGGGAAGATCGCGACCAACCAGCGCGTGGCCGCGAGCTATCTCGGCTTTCAGCACGAGGGCGCGAGCGGGATTTAAATCGCCCCCTTGCTCTGACTCCACGGATGCGCTCCACTTACCCTGCCCTAGAGAGGGAGGGTTGCTCGCGCTCCGCGATGCGTAGCATCGTCGGAAGCGAGCGGGGCCAGGCGAGGGTAAGAGAAAGCCGGGCTCGGATGGGAGGCCGGCTTCAACTATTTGCCAAGTTTTTGACCAGTCATTCGCTCACTTCGCCGGAACATACTTCCCGTCCTTCACCGTGAGGATGATGCGCGAACGATCGTCCAGACCGTAACGGTCCTTTTCGGTGAAGTTGTAGACGCCCTGGCTCGCGGCGATTTCACGTTCGGTCAGGAAGGCCTGACGGATCGCCTCGCGGAATTCGGGCGTGCCCGGCTTACCGCTTTTCAGCGCCACCGGAACGACGCGCTTGAGCACTTCAAAGGCGTCGTAGGAGTGTCCGGCGAACTGGCTGCGGCTGTTGGCGCCATACTTGGCCTCATAAGCGGTGTTGAGCGCGAGACCCGGCTTTTTGGTCAGCGCGCTGTCGGGTTGCGTCTCCGGCGACATCACCGGACCCGACGCCATGATCACGCCGTCGGCCGCAGGCCCTGCGATGCGAATGAAATCCATGCTGGCCGCGCCGTGGGTCTGATAGATCAGGCCCTTGTAGCCGCGTTCGCGAAGCGCTGTCTGCGGCAGCGCTGCCGCGGTGCCGGACGCCCCGACCAGCACCGCATCGGGATTGGCGGCGACCAGCTTCAGCACCTGCCCCGCGACCGACGTATCCGGCCGCGCAAAGCGCTCTTCATCGACAAGCGTCATGCCCATCGGAATGCCTTGCATCTTGAAGTCGTTGAACCAGAGATCGCCGTAGGAATCGGAGTAGCCGATGTAGCCGACCGTCTTGATGCTGTGCGCCTTCATGTGCTCGTACAGCACCTTGCCCATGATCGGAACCGGCTGCGGCATATCGACCGACCACTTTGCCCGCTCGGACGTAATCGGAAACGGCGCCAGACCGATATGGGGGATTCCGGCCTCATTGGCGACATTGGAGACAGCAATGCTCGGCGGCGTCGTCGATGAGCCCATGATGATGTCGGCCTTGGACTCCGTGACGAAACGCCGCGCATTGGTAGTGGCGTTGGTCGGATCGCCGCCGTCGTCGAGCACGATGACCTTGAGCGTCACGCCGCCGATCTCCTTCGGCACGAATTCAAGCGCATTGCGCTCGGGAATGCCGAGCGCCGCCGCGGGTCCGGTCGTCGTGATGGTGATGCCGATGGTGATTTCATTGGTTTGCGCCAGCGCGGGCAACCCCGGCAGCGCCAAAGACGCCGCAATGACAGCGGCGGACAAATAAAACCTTTTCATACATTCCTCCCTTGGGTGTTATTCTTGGTGTAGATCAAAATTCGATCGGAAATTCAGCCCCTTCTTTAAGTCATGCGCCGGGCCAAGTCAGCCCCGCATAAATCTCGCAATAATCTCCTCCGGTACGGCTGCCGATTTCAGCCGGGCGGGATCGTCCGGGTGACGCCCGACCAGCACGCGGGTCTCGAACGCCTCGATCGCCAGCGCCTCGCCCTTGAACACCTTGTGGGTGACCTCGAAGCTCGAACGCTTGAAACTCTCGACCCGGCTTTCGATGGTGATCCAGTCGCCGTGCGTGGACGCGATATGAAATTTCGCCCGCGTATCCACCATGGGAATGCCGACCAGGCCATATTTCTTGATAATGTCCTGCTTGGAGAAGCCGGCGGCCTCGAACAGGATCGAGGTCGAGTCATCGAACATCTCGAAGTAGCGCGGGTAATAGACGATGTTGGCGGGGTCGCAGTCGCCCCACTGGATCTGCACATCGCGCCGATGGACGAACATGCAATTTTCCTAGCGCGGCGCCATGCGAAGCGCGGCATCGAGCCGCACTACTTCGCCGTTCAGGTAGGGATTGTCGATCATGTGCAGCGCCAGGGAAGCGAACTCGTCGGCCTGCCCCAGCCGGCGCGGAAACGGGATCGATGCAGCGAGGCTGTCCTGCGCCTCCTGCGGCAAATTGGCTAAAAGCGGCGTGAGAAACAGCCCCGGCGCGATGGTCAGCACGCGAATGCCAAACTGCGCCAGTTCGCGCGCGATCGGCAGCGTCATCGCGACGATTCCGCCCTTCGACGCCGAATAGGCGGATTGTCCGATCTGGCCGTCATAGGCCGCGACCGACGCGGTGGAGATGACCACACCGCGCTCCCCGGTCGAAAGCGGCTCCAGCTTCGACATTTCCGCGGTCGCAAGCCGCAGCATGTTGAACGAACCAATGAGATTGACCTTGATCACCTTGTCGAAATCGGCGAGCGGCATCGGCCCCTCGCGGCCGATCACCCGCTTGGCGACGCCGATGCCGGCGCAATTTATCAGCACCCGCGCCGGGCCGTGGGCCTTGGACGCGATGATGACGGCGGCTTCCGCCGAGGCTGCGTCGGAGACATCGCAGACCACCGCGATACCCCCGATTTCGGCGGCGACGCTTTCGGCAAAGTTGGCGTTGAGGTCGCATACCGCAACCTTCGCGCCCTGGGCGGCGAGCCTGCGCGCGGTCGCGGCGCCCAATCCTGATGCGCCACCGGTGACGATGGCGGCCTGATCCTTCAACTGCATGGTTTCCCCTTTGGTGAAATGTTCTTCGAATTCAGCTAAAGCATGATCACGTGGCCTGCCGGTGTTGGCGAATAAAGCTCCTCGATCAGGCCGGCGCGATGATCCAGAACCGCGCGCTGATTGATCGAGCCTTTATCGGTAACCTCACCGCGATCGATGGACAGCGGCGTATCGATAAGAATCGCTCGCGTGATCCGCGTCGACGACCCCGTCGAAGTCGCCAGAAATCTCATACACCGCTCGCGAAACGCGTCGCGGATCAGGGAATCGGACGCCGTCGCGGCAAGGTCATCGGGCGGAAGCGTCGGATTGATGAGACGGCAGCCGTCGAGATCGAGAATGACAAGCGCCGACAGCGCATCGCGGTTGATGCCGGCGATGACTACGTCGCGCACCAGCGGCGCGCAGGCTGCGATAAACCGCGCGCGGAGCGGGCCGACGCTGACCCAGGTGCCGCTGGCGAGTTTGAAGTCCTCGGCGATGCGGCCATCGAAATCGAAGCCGGCGCTTAAATCGTCAGGGTCGACGGGCTTGATCGCATCGCCGAATTTATAAAAACCTTCTTCGTCGAACGCGGCGGAGGTCAGTTCGGGCTGACGCCAGTAGCCCGGCGTGACGTTCGGCCCCTTGGCGCGAACCTCCAGCTTGCCGTTGTTCGGAACAAGCTTGGCTTCGTTGCCGGACACGGGAAGTCCGACATGGCCGGAACGGCTGGTGGAAGGTCGCACCGACATGAAAAACGGCGCAGTCTCGGTAGCGCCGAGGCCGGTCAGGACGGGCACGCGACAGCCGGTTTCCAGCACCGCGAGTTCGTCGAGACTGTTCCAGACATAGGGCGATAGCGCCGCGCCGCTGAAAAACATCGCGTGCAGCCGATGGAAAAATTTCGCGCGCAGCGCGGAATCGTCGCGCAAGTAAGGCAGCAGCGATTCATAACCCTTCGGCACGTTGAAATAGACCGTCGGCGAGATCTCGCGGAGATTGCGCACGGTCTCCTCGATGCCGCCAGGCATCGGCTTGCCCGCATCGAGATACATCGAGCCGCCGTTGAACAGCGTCAGCCCGATATTGTGATTGCCCCCAAAAGTGTGATTCCACGGCAGCCAGTCGACGATGACAGGCGGTTCGTCCTTGAGGAAGACAAGCGTCTCGCGCAGCATCACCTGATTGGCGCAAATCATCCGATGGGTGTTGATGACCGCCTTCGGATTGCCGGTCGAGCCTGACGTCAGCAGGAATTTTGCGATCGTCTCCGGGCTGGCGGCGTCGTGCGCCGCATCGAGAGTCGGATGCTCCGGCGTCGCCAGCAAATCCGCAAGCACCGTCACATTGCGGCCGGGCACCACGCCGCGCGATGCCACGATCTCGCTGGCTTCGGGAACATTGGCGGAGAGCGCATCGGCGAATTTGGTGGCATCGTCGGCGAATACCAGACCGGGCGTCAGCAGCTTCATCACAAAGCCGAGCTTGCCGTAGTCTTTGGAGATCAACGAATAGGCCGGCGAAACCGGACAAAACGGAATGCCGGCATAGAGCGCGCCGAACGCGAGCAGCGCATGGTCTATCGAATTGCCGGAGAGAATGACGATCGGCCTCTCGGCCGAAAGACCGCGCGCGAGCAGCGCCGAAGCGATATGCCGGCTTGAGGCCAGCAATTGCGCGTAGCTGATTTGCCGCCACCCGCGGCCGGCGTCGCGCTCCGCCATGAAAATGCGATTTGGCTCTGCGTTGGCCCAATGGTGCAGGCGGTCGGTGAGCCGTACCGGATATTCGCCGAGCGCAATTTTCGGCCGCAAATAGATCGTGCCGTCATCGCGGCGGTCGATTGACACGGCGGGATCGCCGAACGAAATCGCGCGCAGCGACGCGTCGCTGCGCGCCGTCGGAACGGACATGCTCGGTTTCGCGCTCATGTCAGGTGGGTTTCACCTTTGCGGTCTTGCGGTCGAGAAACGCCCGGATCCGAAGTTTGGCCTCTTTGTCACTCTGCGCCACCGTCGCCATCAAAGATTCCATCAGCAGGCCGGTTTGCGGATTGGCTTCGGCGATCATCGGCAGCGCCTGCAGCACGGCGAAATTGGTCAGCGGCGCATTCTTCGCGACCTGCGCGGCGAGTTCCATCGCCTTGGCCAACGCGTTGCCTTCCTCGGCGAGATATTGCGCAAAGCCATAGGACGCACCTTCGGTCGCGGAATAGATCCTCCCGGTCAGCATCATATCCGTCATCCGGGCGACGCCGATTAGCCGCGGCAGCCGCACCGATCCACCACCGCCGACGAAAATGCCGCGCTGGCCCTCTGGCAGCGCGAAATAGGCACTGGGCTCGGCGACTCGAATATGCGCGGCGCAGGCCAGCTCCAGCCCGCCGCCGATCACAGCCCCCCTGAGCGCGGCGATCACGGGCACGCGGCTATATTGAATGCGGTCGAACACCCGGTGCCACATCTGCGAATGCCGCAAGCCGTCCGTTGCATCTTGCTCGGTCAGCTCCGACAGGTCGAGACCGGATGAAAAATGCTCGCCGATGCCGTGGATGACGACCGCGCCGATGCCATCCGGAAGATTGGAGAAGCAGTCCTGGATCGCGAGCATAATGCCGTCGTTCAGCGCGTTGCGCTTGGCCGGGCGATTAAGGCCCACCGATAGCACCGGGCCGGATATCTTGACCTTGAGCAGTGCGGGTTGTTCCGCAGTCGCGGACGGTGCGGCGTCTCTCATGGGCTTATTACGTCCTATGTAGAATAGTTATATTCTATAACTAATTCGCGCGGAGTCAACAGGGCGCGATCCGGACGCCTCCCGGCCCGATCATAAACCTTTGCAGGAAAACCTGTCGTACAGGCTCCGGGACCGATCAATTTTGCCGACGACTAATTTCCCGGGGAGGCTGCCGGCTGGTCAGCCCCGTCCCTTGTGAAGGGCAATGAGTTGATCGGCGACGTCGTTCAAGTCATCGCCCACGATCTGCGGCTGAGGACCGACGCCCAAAACATCGTTGCCGACTCGTTTGATCAGCGCGGCTTCCCAGCCCGCCGCGACGGCGCCGAGAGTGTCCCATGTGTGGCAGGCGATAAGACAAAGCTCGGAGGGCCGAATCGCGAGTTCTCTCTCGACATAGGCATAGGCCTTGGGTGACGGCTTGTGATGCTTCACACCGTCCGCGCTGAATCGCCGCTCAAATAAATCGACGATCCCGCCATGTTCAAGCTGGCGGGTTTGAACTTCGAGCAGATTGTCGGTCAGCGTAAAGAGCCGAAAACCGGCACCGCGCAGC
>DASXJV010000354.1:0-2601 GCA_036497205.1 Bradyrhizobium sp. | reverse complement strand
GCCGGCCCAGCCGGCCTCCGGGTCGACAACGACCAGATCGAGGTTCACGATGCCTTCGGCTTCCGAATCGGCCGACAGCCTGATCTTCGCGAGGTCCTCGTCGCTGTTGCGGGCGTCGAGCAATTGCGCGGCGCCCTTGGTTAGAGGCAGGGAGACATTGGTCAGCACGATGAAGCGATCGCTCGCCTTCAGCGCCCCGGCGATGCCCAACTCGATCAGGCCACCATGGCGTTTCACGACGCTGCCGATGCAGGAAATGGCCCGCGACAGCTCCGGCCCGATTACCGGATCGACGGGGAAGTCGCCGGCCAGCGCGCCGGCCACCGCGTTGTGGGCGGCGCGGATCAGCGCCGGCTTGGACACATCATTCAACTCAACATGCTTCGCCATGGGATTACGGCCTCCTCTGCCGCGGGGGTTTGGTTCAGGTCCCAAACCCGACAATGGCACAGAACCGCACATGTGCGGTAAAAACGCACATTTATGATTAACGAAAAGCAATGCCGATCTGCTCGTGCCTGGCTCGGACTTTCCCAAGAAGGGTTGGCTGAGGTGTCGAAGGTGTCGGCGAGGACAATCGCGCACTTTGAAGCCGGCAACCGCTTGCCTCACGACCGGACGCTGCTCGATCTTCAGCGCGCCCTTGAACAGATGGGCGTCGAGTTTCTTTTTGATGGGTCGAAGGGCGTGGGGGTTCGTGCTCGCCCAAATGCAAGCGGGACGCACCGATAAGGCGGAGATCGGGCGGCTCCAAAACCTTGCCCTCTGCTGACGGCCGCAAAGACCAGCCGCTCAATACTGGCCAGAGGAGGATGGCGCCTATGAGTGAAGTGACCGAACTGGATCGAATGACCGCGAGCGATGCGCCGAACTATTCGGTTCTGGATTTCTATCGGACGATGAACGCGAAGGCCCGGCGGACCTTCTGGGCGTGTACGGCCGGTTGGACCCTCGACGGCATGGATTTCATGTTGTTTCCGCTGGTGATCGGAACGTTGGTGAGCGTTCTGCACAGCGACCTGAAGACGATGGGCGGCATCGTCTCATTGACGGTCCTGTGCAGCGCCGCAGGCGGCTGGCTTGCCGGTTACCTGGCGGATCGCGTCGGGCGCGTGCGCACGATGCAGATTACCATCCTTTTGTTCTCGGTAGGAAGCTTGCTGTCCGCGTTCGCGCAGGACGTGACCCAACTCACCATCTGCCGCGTGCTTCTCGGTGTCGGATTCGGCGGCGAAGCGGCGGTCGCGGCCGTCGCACTGTCAGAAGTCGTCGCTACAAAGCACCGCGGTCGCGCGATGGGATTCTATCAATCGAGTTACGCGGTCGGCTGGGGCCTCGCCATTCTGGTGCAGGCGCTTGCCTTCGGTCTGTTCACCCCGGATGTAGCGTGGCGTGTGATGTTCGGCACCGGCGCATTGCCGGCGCTGTTGATCTTCTTCATTCGCCGGAGCGTCGAGGAACCGCAAATGTCGGTGGCTGCGCGCGAGAAAGGCAAAGCCTCCTTTATCGAGGTATTCTCGGCATCCAATATCCGCTCAACGATCACTGGCTCGTTACTCACCATCGGCGCGCAGGGTGGCTTCTACGCGCTGATGACTTGGGTGCCGCAATACCTGCGTGCCGAGCGGAAGATCTCGATTTTGGCGTCTACGCCTTATTTGATGGCGCTGATCCTCGGCTGTTGGGTTGGATATGTCTCCGGCGGCTGGCTGTCGGACCGCTTCGGACGACGTCCCGTGTTCCTGGTCTTCTCCGCTGCCGCGGCCGCAGCGGTCTACGTCTACACGCACGTGCCTCTTTCCGATCCCGAAGTGATGACGCTCAGCTTTCCGCTCGGTTTTTTCGCCGTCGGCTACTATTCGGCGCTGATGGCGTGCCTCAATGAGATGTTCCCCACGCGCACGCGCGGCGCGGGCGTCGGCTTCACCTACAATGCCGGACGAGCTGTCGGCGGCCTGTTTCCTTTCGCGGTCGGCGTCGCAACGGCCACGACCAGCTTGTCGAATGCAATTAGCATCTTCGCGCTGATCTCATACGGTATCGTGTTTCTCACGGCCTTGCTGATCTTGCGCGAAACAAAGGGCGTCGCGCTCCAGTCCTGACCAGCCGCACCTGTTGCACGCGTTTCACATCCGCGGAACGTGGGAGGCAGCCCACACTCCGCGGCTAGCTTCAAAAATGACGGGATCAAGCCAAGGTCTCACGGGAAGGGGTTGCACAGGACTATGAGTTCTTCGCATCTTGGAACGAGTGGCGTTGAAATCGGGCGCCCGATGCCGCGTGCAGCGACCAAGCGGCTGGTCGCCGGCCGGGGCCGCTATCTCGACGACATCAGTCTCAAAGGCGAACTATTCGCTGCCTTTCTGCGCAGTCCACATGCCCATGCATCGTTCACCATCACGGATACTTCGGGCGCCGCAGCGATTGCCGGAGTGGTCCGGATCCTGACCGCCGACGATGTCGATCGGGTGTGTTCACCGTGGAAGTGCGTGCTGCGTAACGCCCCCGGCATGCTATCTCCCGAACAGCGTGCGCTAGCGCAAGGTCGTGCGGTATTTCAAGGCGAGCCGGTCGCGCTCGTGATCGCTCATTCGCGCGCGA